>CBIHLR010000040.1:0-15135 GCA_966210875.1 uncultured Brevundimonas sp.
GACCGGACGGGACCGACACCCTCACAGGCGTCGAGTTCGCTCAGTTCGCCGACATCACGGTCGCCCTGGGCGCCGCCTCGATCGACGGCACGTCCAACGATGACATGTTGTGGGGTACGGCCGGTCCTGACACCATCAACGGTCTCGGCGGTAACGACATCCTGCGGGGCGGACTCGGGAACGATACGCTCAACGGCGGCGCGGGCAACGACACCCTGTTCGGCCAAGGTGGCGACGACAACATGGTCGGCGGCGCGGGTAACGACACCTACGTTCTGATCGAGGCGGGTGACGTCATCGTCGAGAACGCCGGTGAGGGAACTGACACGGTCCAGGCCTGGCGCAAGTACGCGCTAGGAGCCAACCTCGAGAACCTGACCCTCATGGCCAGCGTGGTCGCAGGCGAAGGTAACAGCCTCGACAACGTCATCGTCGGCAACCAGGCTTGGAACTGGCTCTATGGGTACGGCGGGTCAGACACAATCGACGGCGGCCTGGGCAACGACAACATCTACGGCGGCGACGGCAATGACGTCCTGATCGGCGATGAGGGTGACGATTGGATCGACTCTGGCACCGGCGCTGACGCCATGACCGGCGGCGCCGGCAACGACACCTATGTGGTGGACAACGTCGGCGACACCATCACCGAACTCGCAGGGGGCGGAGCCGATACGGTTCGGAGCTGGATCAACTGGACACTGCAGGATCAGCTGGAGAACCTGACGTTGCTGGGGAGCGCGGTCTCGGGAACGGGGAACAGCGCGAATAACGTCCTGACAGGGAATGGGGCCACCAACTACCTCGCTGGCCTGGACGGAAATGACACCCTGGACGGCGGCGGCGGCGACGATTTCCTCTACGGGGGCCTCGGCGATGACACCTACGTCGTGACCGAAGCTGGCGACCAGACCATCGAGAATTTCGGCCAGGGAACCGACACGGTCCAAGCATGGATCGGGTGGACGCTGGGAGCCAACGTAGAAAACCTTCAGCTGATGGGGCTGGTGGTCGGAGGCGGCGGAAACACGCTGAACAATGTCATCACCGGGAACGCCGCCAACAATTTCCTCTATGGGTACGGCGGCGATGACACCCTGATCGGCGCGGGCGGCAATGACACCCTTTCGGGCGGTTCCGGCGTAGACACTTTCGTGTTCACGGGCGCTTTCGGGCAGGACACCATCATCGACTTCTATGCTGCTCCCGGAGCTTCGGATGTCATCCGTTTCACCACGGATGTGTTCGCCGACTTCGCCGCGGTCATGGCCGCCGCGACTGATGGGCCTGGAGGAGTTGTGATTACGGCGTCCGGCGGTCGCACCGTCACCCTCACCGGGGTCACCAAGGCCCAGCTGTCGGCCGACGACTTCCAGTTCTCAGCGCCTTCGTCGGTCGCCCTCAAGGACAGCGGACCCCAGATCCTTCCTACCGAAACTGACGGTAAGTCCGACCTGTTCGTGGACGACGCCATCATCTGCCCGGACCTGGGAGACAGGACAGGCTTCGACGATGCCTGGACAGTTCCTGGCGTTGACGAGACGGATCCCTTGATCCTGCCCGCTGACTTCAGCCCGAAGGTGGCGTCGACTGAACCCTTGGTCTGCGACCCTGGAGCGGCCGACAACGATTTGCCGTTCGCTTTCGTCGCCGACACGGAGACCCAGCTGGCGAGCCGTGATCCGCATCGGCTGCTCCTCCAGCCCACTGCAAACGACTGGGTCTGGTAGGATTTAACCGCACGCAGGACAGCCCGGATCCGCCTGGATCCGGGCTGTTCGCGTTTCTGACCTGAGGCCGTCGTAGACCAGCAGGCGTCCCACAAGCGGCTCCCCTGCGCCGGTGATGAGCTTGACGGCCTCCAGCGCAGCCATCGATCCGATCACCCCGGCCAGGGCGCCGACCACGCCGACTCGGGCGCAGGTTTCCGCCTCAGGCGGCGGTGCGGGGACGAGACAGCGGTAACAGGGCCGACCGGCGAAGATCCCCACCTGCCCGGTCCAGCGTCCGAGCGCGCCGGAAACCAGTGGCCGGCCTTCGGCCAGGCAGGCGTCGTTGACCGCCAGGCGGGTCTCGAAGTCGTCGGTCCCGTCCAGCACCACATCGAACCGGGCCGCCAGGGCGCGGCCCGTGACAGCGTCGAAGCGGCCCGCGATCGGGTCGATGGCGACGTGCGGATTGAGCGCGGCCAGTCGCCGGGCCGTGGCGTCCGGCTTGGCCAAGCCGATGTCCGCCGTAGCGAACTGGATCTGCCGCTGCAGGTTCGACAGCGCGACCGTATCGGGGTCGATCAGGCCGATGCGGCCGACGCCGGCCGCCGCCAGATAAAGCGCCGCCGGCCCGCCGACACCGCCGCAGCCCACGATCAGCACCGAACCAGCCCTCAACTTCTGCTGGCCCGGGCCACCCAGCTCGGCCAGCACCAGTTGGCGGGCGTAGCGCTCGACCTCGTCGTCGGAGAACTCCATGCCCGCCCATAGCGCGGGCGGGCGTGGATTGCAGCCTCAGCCGGCGGACTTCAGCTCGTCGGCGCAGGCCCTCAGCAGGCTCAGCGCCTCGTCGGGCGAGAGGTCCGGCAGGGACTTGCCCTCGAGCTGGTCGGCGATGGCGGGCGTGATCACCGCCTGGCCCATGCTCCACTGGCTGAACTCGGCCTGATCGATGGGCTCGTAGGACAGCATACGGATTTCCACGTGGCGGCTGTCGCCTTCGAGATCGGCGAAGAGGCGGTCGATCGAGTCCTTCTGCCCCTCCAGCACCTGCAGGAACCAGCCATCGTGCGCCAGCAGCATGCCGGTCAGGCCGCGCGACACATTATTGCGCTGCGAGGCGCCCAGGATCTCGGACAGGGCCATCAGGTTGCTGGACGACACGCCGACGGCGCGGCTGGCGTAGACGGCGCGATGTAGTTGAATCATGGGCACTCCTTATTCGCGTGGTCTTAGGTCGGACCCGTGAAGAAGGCATGACTTGCGTGGACCGTTCCGGGCGGCCACCTATCAGCCATGAGCGACACCAACTTCCCCGACTGGCACGGCACGACCATCCTGGCGGTCCGCAAGGACGGCCGAACCGTCATCGCCGGCGATGGCCAGGTCTCCATGGGACCGACCATCGTCAAGGGCGCGGCGCGCAAGGTGCGGACACTGGCGGGCGGCAAGGTGCTGGCGGGCTTCGCGGGCGCGACGGCCGACGCCTTCACCCTGATCGAGCGACTGGAAGGAAAGCTGGAGCAGTATCCGGACCAGCTGGCGCGGGCCTGCGTGGATCTGGCCAAGGACTGGCGGACCGACCGCTATCTGCGCCGTCTCGAGGCCATGCTGCTGGTCGCCGACAAGGACCAGATCCTGACCGTCACGGGCGTCGGCGACGTGCTGGAGCCGGAGTACGGCGTGGCCGCCGTGGGCTCGGGCGGCAACTTCGCGTTGGCCGCCGCGCGGGCCTTGGTCGAGCATACCGACTTGGACGCCGAGCAGATCGCTCGCAAGGCCATGGCCATCGCGGCCGAGATCTGCGTCTACACCAACGGAAATCTGACGGTCGAAACCCTGCCCGCGCGATGACGCGGATTTAACGGGACAGCCGGCTCGCCTTGGGCCTCAATGGGCGGAACTCGAGAGGGGGAGCGCCCGATGCGCCTTTTGTCCGCCGTCGTCGCCCTGGGCCTGATGGCCGCGCCCGCGCTGGCGCAGGACGCCGCGCCCATCGTGGCGGCCGAACGCGCCTTCGCGGCCGATGGCCTGATCATGGGGGTCGACGCCTCCTTCCTGAAATGGGCCGAACCGGACGCGGTGATGATCGCCGGCGACGCGCCGACCACCGTCACCGCCCTGATGGACCCGAACGCCGTCTTCGATCCCGAGGCGCCGAGTCTGGTGTGGTGGCCGAACTGGGCCGGAATCGCCCGCTCGGGCGAGCTGGGCTTCACCACCGGCGGGGTTGAGGTCGGCGGCGAGCGGCGGGGCCATTACTTCACCATCTGGCGCCGCCAGCCCGACGGAGGCTGGAAGTGGGTCTACGACGGCGGCACGGGGGCGGCCTCCGCTGGGGTCCCGGGCCCGGACAGCGAGCCGGTGATCCTGCCGACCGCGACGACCGGCGCGGCGTCGGCCGAAGCGGCGATGGCCGAAGTCCGCGCGGCGGAGGCCGCGCTCGCCACGGCCGCCGCGACGGACCAGGCCGCCGCCCACCTGTCGGTGCTGGCCGACGACGGGCGGCTCTATGTTGCGCCGCTCCCGCCCGCGATCGGCCGCGAGGCCTATGCCGAGGCCCTGGCCGGCTGGCCGGCGACCTTCATGTTCGGCCCGACGATGGGCGGGGGCGCCTCGCAGGGCGGCGATCTGGTCTGGACCTATGGCGCCGCCGCCTGGACCCGCGCGGGACAGGACCGCGCCGGCCATTACGTGCGGCTATGGCAGCACCGGCCCGAAGGCTGGCGGCTGGTTTTCGCCCAGTTGCTGCCCAACCCGCCGCCCGCCCCTCCCGCCGCGGGCTGAGACGCCCTATCTGCGGGACATGACCGACCTTAGTCCCCGCGAAATCGTCTCCGAGCTCGACCGCCACATCGTCGGTCAGGACGACGCCAAGAAGGCCGTGGCCGTGGCGCTGCGCAACCGCTGGCGGCGCAAGCGCACGCCTGAGCACCTGCGCGACGAGATCACGCCCAAGAACATCCTGATGATCGGGCCCACGGGTGTGGGCAAGACGGAGATCGCGCGCCGCCTCGCCCGGCTGGCCGGCGCGCCTTTCCTGAAGGTCGAGGCCACCAAATTCACCGAGGTCGGCTACGTCGGCCGCGACGTCGACCAGATCATGCGCGACCTGGTCGAGGCCGCCATCCTGATGGTGCGCGACCGCAAGCGCGGCGAGGTCCGCGCCAAGGCCGAGGCCGCCGCCGAGGAGCGGCTGCTGGACGCCCTGGTGGGCGCCGGTTCAGGCCCGGCCACGCGTGAGGCCTTCCGCCGCAAACTGCGGGCCGGTGAGCTGGACGACAGCGACGTCGAGCTTCAGCTGGCCGACACGCGCTCACCGCTCCAGGGGCTCGACATCCCGGGCGGGAACGTCGGCGTGCTGAACCTCGGCGAAATGCTCGGCAAGATGGGTGGGCCGCGCATGAAGGCGGTGCGCATGAAGGTGCGCGAGGCGCACGATCCCCTTATCGCGGAGGAGAGCGACAAGCTCCTGGATCAGGAAACCCTCACCCAGGAGGCCGTGCGACTGGCCGAGAGCGAGGGCATCGTCTTCCTCGACGAGATCGACAAGGTGGCGGCCCGCTCCGAGGCGCGCGGCGCGGACGTTTCCCGCGAAGGCGTCCAGCGCGACCTGCTGCCGCTGATCGAGGGCACGACCGTCTCGACCAAGCACGGGCCGGTGAAGACGGACCACGTCCTCTTCATCGCCTCGGGCGCCTTCCACGTGGCCAAGCCCAGCGACCTGCTGCCCGAACTTCAGGGCCGCCTGCCGATTCGGGTGGAGCTGAAGGCCCTGACGCGCGACGATTTCCGCCGCATCCTGACCGAGCCCGAGGCCAACCTGATCGTTCAGCAGCAAGCCCTGATGGCGACCGAGGGCGTGGACCTGGTCTTCACCGACGACGGAATCGAGGCCCTGGCCGACGCGGCCGTGGCGGTGAACTCGGCGGTCGAGAACATCGGCGCCCGCCGGCTCCAGACCGTGGTTGAAAAGACCCTGGAGGAGCTCAGCTACCGCGCGGACGCCCATGCCGGCCAGATGGTGACGATCGACGCCGCCCTGGTGCGCGAGCGCGTAGGCGACCTCGCCGCCAACGCCGACCTGTCGCGCTTCATCCTCTAGGCCGAAGCTTCCAGTCGGATGCGCGAGGCCTGGGCCTGGACCTGGGCGGCGGTGTTGAGGCCCTCGGCGGTGTCCGGCGCCGTCACGGACGGCCACATGGCCACCAACCGGTCGATCTGGGCGCGCGCCTCGGTCAGGCCCGGCTGCCCCTCGGCCACGGCCTGGGCGGCCAGCGCCGCGCCCAGCGCGTGCTGGTATTCGACAGGGTCAACCGCGCCGTCGACGAGCACCTCGCGGTACAGGCCCGCCGAGATGTCGGCGAGCGCGCCGGCGACCACTCCCGGGTTTCCACCTGCGGCCTGACGGGCGCGATCCAGTTCCGCGACGGCGGCCTCGAGATCGGCGGCGGCGCCGGTTTCAGCCGCGCGGCGCAGCACGGCCTCGTTCAGGCCGGCGCTGGCGAACTCGGCGGCGACCGGGTCATAGACCTCGGCCAGGCCCTGGCCCGCCAGGGCGGCGGCGGCGTTCTCGCCTTCGGCGGGCAGAGCCTCCTGGGCGACCAGGAAGAAGCCCGCGAGGTGCGCCAGACGCAGGGCCAGCAGACTGTCTGCGGGAACGCCGGCATAGCCCGCGGCGGCCCCGGCCTCGCCGACGCCGGCGGACGCGCCGCCCTCGCCTTCCCCGCCTTCGCCCTCTCCGCCTTCGCCCTCGCCGGCCACGGCCGACGAGCCGCCTTCGCCCGCGCCTGAGCCGGCCTCTCCGCCCTGTTCGGAACAGGCGGCGGTCAGGGTCAGGGCCGCGCCGAGCGTCAGCCAGAGCTTGGGCTTGAAGGACATGGGGAGTCTCCGATCAATTGCCGGAGACCCTAGCTTCGGCAGCGCTTATTGCAAGCGCCTCGCAAGATCAGTTGGGCCGTTCGTCGCCGGTCGGGGCGCCTTCGTCGTCGGCGGCGGTCTCGACGCGTTGTTCGTCCGCCTCGGCGGCGAGGTCGTCGGTGGCCTGATCGACTTCCTGCGCGACCTCGCGGGCGCCGGCTTCCAGCGCGTCACCGATCTGGGCGGCCTCTTCCTCAAGCTCGCTGCCGGCCTCGGCCGTTTCGGCCTCGGCGTTTTCCTGGTCTGCCTGGGTGCAGGCCGCGATCGAGCCGGCGGTCAGCGCCAGGGCGGCGGCGATGGACAGAAACGGGCGATTGCGCTGATGCATGACGCGGTCTCCTGAACAGCTCCCCGCCGCCCAACGGCTGAACCCGCCGGTTGGTTGCGAGCGCCTTGCCCGCGCCGGCCCCGCGTGCCATCGCGAAAGCCATGCTGACGCTCGGACAGGTCCTCACGCCCGAAGACGTGGCGCGCGTGCGCGAAGGGCTGGCCCACGCGCCTTTCCGCGACGGGCGCGCCACCGCCGGTCCCACGGCGCGCAAGGTCAAGCGCAACTTGCAGGCCGTCGGCGCCGATCCGGAGGTCGAGGCCCTGGCCCGCTTCGTCCGCGAGGCCCTGCTGAGGCATCCGGTCTTCGCCGCCTACGCCCGGCCGGTCGCCTGGTCGCGGATCATGTTCTCGAAGTACGGGCCCGGCGACACCTATGGCCTGCATACAGACGACGCCCAGATGGCTGCGGACGGCGGCGGCCGGCTGCGGACCGACATGAGCTTCACCCTCTTCCTGTCGGAACCCGAGACCTACGAGGGCGGCGCCCTGCTGCTCGACGGGCTGGACGGCGAGCGTGAGCATCGGCCGCAGGCGGGCGACGCGGTGCTCTATGCGACGGGGCGGCTCCACCGGGTGACGCCGGTGATCTCCGGAGAGCGACTGGCGGCGGTGGGCTGGCTGCAGAGCCTGATCCGCCGCGATGATCAGCGCGAACTGCTGTTCGACCTCGAGCGGGTGCGCGCGGCCACGCCAGAAGGCGAGGGCCGGCTGCTCATCGACAAGTCCATCGGCAATCTGCTCCGCCAGTGGGGCGAGATCTAGCGGCGAGGCTTGGAAAAAACAGCGGTTTGGCTCATGGTGACCCTTCCACCGCCCTGGAGCCCGCCATGTTCGTCGCCCTCGCCGCCCTGACCCTGGTGGCCGCTGATATGCAGCCGATCACCACCTTCCAGCGTCCCGAGACCGCGCGCGAGGAACAGCAGCGCGAGGAGGACGAGCGCAACCGCGTCACCGAGGGCGAACGCTCCGGCGACGGCGCCACGCCGGACCGGCTGATCTGCGACTACCGCCGCGTGCCCGGCAGCAACCGCCGCGAACGCGTCTGCCAGACCGTCGCCGATCGTCGCGACACCCGCGACATCGCCCGCGAGACCCTTCAGCAGATGCAGGGTTCCGTCACCGACCCGGTGGGCTGACCCGGCTCCGCCGGATCACCAGGTCCGGCGGATGCGCATGTAGATGAACGGATCGAAGTTCAGGTCCCGCACTTCCCGGAACAGGAGCGGCGAGGTGTCCCGAGGGCCTGAGTAGACTTCGCGCGTGCGGACGAAGTTGCGTCCTGCCAGGTTCTGCAGCTCCAGGCGGATGGCCAGGTTCGGCCGCGCCCGCCATTCGGCGAACAGATTGTACCAGGTCTCCAGTTCGACGGTCTCGATCGTGTCGAAGCGGAAGTAGGTCTCCTGACGGGCCAGGAAGGCGTTGCCGCCCCACTGAAGGTTCCAGCGCGGCAGATCCTGGGTGAAGTTGACCTCGCCTTCCAGCGGCTCCTGGCCGGAAATGCGGCGGACCTCGCCGGTCGTCGGGTCGGTGACCTCGCTGCGGCTCCACTCGAGCTGGGTGCGCAGCCGGCCGCCGGGTACGCCGAGCCGCGCCAGCGGCAAGGTAAGGTCGACAGCCAGGGTGTCCGCCCGGCCCTCACCGATGTTGCCCGGGGCGTCGAACACATCGGTCAGGGTGTAGATCGGCACCCGGTCCGAGGCGTCGGTGATCTCGCCGTGGGCGGCGGTGACGACAAGGGTGCCGTCTTCCCAGAAGCGGCGCTCCCAGGCCGCCTCGAACACCCAGGTCTTGTCGGGCTCGAGGGCGGAGTTGCCCGAGGTGACCACGCCGGTCGAAAAGGCCGCCGAGGAGACGAAATCACCGAAATCCAGCTGGCCGACCTCGCGCTCGATGCGGAAGCGGAACTGGTTCTGCTCGTTCGGCGACCAGGTCAGCAGCGCGCGTGGCTTGGGATAGAAGAAGGACCGCTCTTCGCTGGCGTCGCCTGACTGGGTGATCGTCGAGGTCTCGGCGCGGAAGCCGACCTCCAGCCCCCAGCGGGCGTTCGGCCGCCAGGTCGAGGTTCCGAACAACTCCCCGCGCAGTTCCTCCACCCGAACGTCCGAGAACGGCAGGTCGATGGGGACGCCATTCTCCGAGTACGTCGTGGCGCTCTCGAGGAAGTTGAAGGCGATCTCGCCTCCGGCCTCGAACGACCAGGTCGGCGTGCGGGTGTAGCGCAGCGTGGCCCGGCCGATGGACTCACCGGAGGTGGCGTCCTCGGTGAACTGGCCTTCGTCGGTCCCGTCACCGAACTCGGTGACGAAGTCGGTGGCGCGCAGGCGTTGCAGCCCGACGACCTCCAGCCGGAACTGTTCGCCGAACGGCCGCTGCCAGTTGAGACCGAGCTCGCCGTTGTTGGTCGAAAATTCGTCCTCGACGATCAGCCCGGCGGGGGCCGGCGTGAAGACCGCGTCTTCAAGCGCGAAATCGTAGGTCTCGGTGTTGAAGCGGCCGTTCAGGTTCAACCGTCCGCCGGCCAGCGGCTGCTGCCAGACGCTTGAAACGGTCAGGCCCTGTCCTCCCGCCGTCTCGTCCGAATAGCCGTCGCGGATGAGGGCGCCCGAGGCGTCGTACCGATCTCGCGGGCCTTCGCCGGCGCCGTCGTCGACGAAGCGATAGGCCAGGATCGACCACTCGAAGCGGCGGTCGCCGGATAGCGGTCGGCCGCCCTCGAAGCGCATGGCCGGGTTGGTCCGGCCGTCCTGGTACCAGCCGGTGGCCACGGCGAAGAGGGTGTTGCCGCCCGCGCCGGGCGTGCGGACGATGTTCACCACCACAGGCTGGCCCTGCATGTCGATGCCGGCGGCGCCGCCGCGGATGAGTTCGATGTGCTGCACCTGGCTGGCCGGAATGCGCCGCACCGTCTCTTCCAGCGGCTCGCTCTTGGAGGCCGGTCGGCGACCGTCGATCAGGACGTTGCCAGCCGCGCCGCCCAGGCCGCGCACGTCGTCGCCCTCGTCGAAGCTGAAGCCCGGCACCCGCATCACCATGTCCATGGCGTTCTGCGGCTGGGCGTCGGCGAAGAAGGCCGCTTCGAAGACGGTCACGCCTTCGGTCCCGGCCGCGGGTTGCGGCGTCTCGGGCGCTCCCTGCGCCATCGCCTGACCGGCGGCGAGGATCAGCACGCCCGCTGCGGCGCTCGCCAGCCAAGTCCGATTACGCATGAATTCCTCCCTGTAGGCGCACAGGTGAGGCCAGCGGCTGGCGTTCTCCAGTTACAAGCGTGACAGGTGCGTTAAATCGCCGTCATGCTTCGGGCGGTTCGGTGGCGCCGGACTTAACGCTTCCTCATTCGCTCCCTGGTTAGGAGTTGCGGCACACGGCTTGCTCGCCTCTGAGGCGAACGGGCCTTCGGGCCCAGAACGGGACAGCGGAGACGAAGTCATGACCGCCGAGCACCTGAAGCCGCTCACCTCGATGCGCTTCATGGCCGCCTTCTGGGTGGTTCTGTTCCACTACTGGCCAAAGCTGGACCTCGGCGCCGCGACCGGCTGGACGCCGGGCTTCGTGGCCCAGGGCTATCTGGGCGTGGAGCTGTTCTTCGTCCTGTCGGGCTTCATCCTCTGCCACGTCTACCTGTCGTCGCTCGGCGAGGGGCGGTTCAAATACGGCTCCTTCCTGTGGGCGCGGCTGGCGCGGGTCTATCCGCTGCACCTGGCGACACTTCTGGGCGTCGGGGCCCTTGCGGCGGCCGCGGCGGTCGCGGGCGTGGCGATCGATTCCAGCATCGTGTCCTGGGCCTCGCTGCCCGCCAACCTGACCATGACCCATGCCTGGGGCCTCGCGCCCCAGGCCGCCTGGAATCATCCGTCATGGTCAATCTCCGCGGAGTGGTTCGCCTATCTCTGCTTCCCGGCCTTCGCCTGGGCTGCCTGGAAACTGCGCGAACGCGCGGGCCTGGCGCTGCTGCTCACCACCGCAGGCCTGATGGCGACCTATGCGGTCTTCGAGGCCCTTGCGGGCTTCCCCCTGACCCAGGCGACCATCCACTGGGGCGCACTGCGCATTGTGCCGTGCTTCGCCTACGGCTGCGCCGTCTACCTCGCCTGGCGCTCGGGCGGCCTGCGCCGGCCGCTCGGCTTCGTGCTCGCCTCGACGGCCCTGATTGTCGCTTCGGCGGCGCTGCAGCTCTGGGACGGGATCACCGTCGCCCTGTTCGGCAGTCTGATCCTGGGCCTGGCCGGCCTGGCGGGCCGGGGCGGCTGGCTGGAATCCAAGCCTGCCGTCTGGCTCGGTGAGGTCAGCTATTCGGTTTATATTGTCTGCGTGCCGTGGAAGCTGCTCGCCATCAACGGCCTGTCGCGTCTCAACGGCGGCTCCGAGCAGCTGCCGCTGTGGATGTGGGCGCTGGCGGTCCTGGCCATCGTGCCGCTCGCGGGCCTCTGCCACCATCTGATCGAACGCCCCGCGCGCGACGCCATGCGCCGCTTCGCCGAGCGCCGGGCCGCGCGCCGTCTTACGGCTCAGCCTGCGACCACGTGACGCCTCCAAATCCTTAAGGTTCCTCGGTTAGCTTCCTCCCAAGGGACGGACGACACGGGGAATACTGGGGCATGCTGAAGACGCTGAGCGGCGCCGCCATGGCGGCGATGGTGGCCTTTTCGTCGCTGGGTCTGGCGACGGCGGTTCAGGCTCAGGAGGTCTACTACCAGTGCGTCCGCTTCGCGCGTGAGTTCTCCGGCATCCAGATCTTCGGCGACGCCCACACCTGGTGGGGCCAGGCGCAGGGCGAATATCGCACCGGCCGGCAGCCCGAGGTCGGCGCCGTGCTGGTCTTCCAGCCGACCGGCCGCATGACGCGCGGCCATGTGGCGGTGGTCAGCAACATCCTCACCGAGCGGGTCGTGCGCATCAGCCACGCCAACTGGGGCGGCAGCAGAGGCCGCATCGAGCGGGACGTGACCGTCGTCGACGTGTCTCCCGACAACGACTGGAGCCAGGTTCGCGTCTGGCACAATCCGTCCGACGACCTCGGCGTCAGCGTCTATCCGACCTACGGATTCATCTACCAGCCGACCCAGGAAGGCGTTCAGCGCGTCGCCCTGGCCTCGGAGGGCGCCCAGAGCTTCACCCTGGCGGCCGCCTCGGTCGGCGCCATGGGCGGCCAACCCTAAGCTTTACAAACGGGTCTGGTTGCTGTCGGCTCCGGTCAGGACTGACCGGGCCGCGAAATGATACGTCTCTTCAAGGCCTGCGAACCTTCCCCCGCGGTGCTGGAGGGGCTGCCCGACGGTTGGGCGATCCCGACCGGCGCCGTCTGGCTCGACCTGATCAATCCAACCCGCGAGGAGGAGCTGGCCGTCGAGCGCGCGCTCGGTTTCCAGGTGCCGACCCGCGAGGAGATGGCGGAGATCGAGGCCTCCAGCCGGCTCTACCGCCAGGCTGACGCCACCTTCATGACCACCGATCTGCTGCACCACACGGATGCGGACCTGCCGCTTTCGGCGCCCGTGACCTTCGTGCTGTCGGCCGGGCCGCTGGTGACCGTCCGCTATTCCGAACCGCGCGCCTTCAAGCTTCTGGGTGAGAAGCTCGACCGCGAACCCGAACTCTGCGGCGGTCCGGTCTCGGTCCTGATGAACCTGTTCGAAGCGATCATCGACCGCATGGCCGACGTCATCGAGCGCATCTCCGGAGAGGTGGACGCGGTCTCCGACGACGTCTTCGGCGCGCCGGGCCGGACCAACTATGCCCGCGCCATCAAGCGGCTGGGGGCCGCGCAGCATGCCGCGGCCCGCATCTCCGACAGCCTGACCGGCATCGACCGGGCCCTGACCTTCGTTCAGCTCGACGAGCGGTTCGACGCTGACCCGGACGCCAAGGAGCATCTGCGCACCCTGTCGCGCGACATCCAGTCGCTGCAGGGCCACCTAGCGGGCGTCGTTCACGCCGTGAACTTTCAACTCAACGCCGCGCTCGGCCTGATCAATATCGAGCAGTCCGGCATCATCAAGATCTTCTCGGTGGCGGCCGTCGCCTTCCTGCCGCCGACCCTGATCGCCTCGATCTACGGCATGAATTTCGAGCACATGCCCGAGCTGGCCCAGCCCTGGGCCTATCCCGTCTCCCTGATCGCAATGGTGGTCTCGGCGGTCCTGCCGCTGATCTGGTTCCGCAAGAAGGGGTGGCTCTAGCCGAGCGCCTTCAGCAGGGCCGCGCGCGTCGCCTCGGGCTGAACCAGCGGGAAGAAATGGGTCCCGCCGGGGAGAATCTCGACGGACAAATCAGAGAGCCGCGCCGCATCCTGGCGGGTCACCGCGCAGGTGGATCCGTGCTCGGCCTTCAGGATCGTCATCGGCCGTCCGGCGCGACGCAGCGCCCCCCAGGTGTCGTTGGCCTGGGCGCCGTACCCTGAGGCCTCCCATTCGGGCGCGGTCAGCAATTCCGCCCGTCCGTCCTTCGCAACCCTGAAGCCGTGGCGAACATAGGCCTGCAGGGCCTCCAGCGGCCAGTCCTTGAAGGCGCCGCGTCCGCCGTAGGCCCGCACCGCCTCCGCACGGCTGTGGAAGCTGCGCCGTCGCTTGAGCGTCGCGGCCACCCATGGATGCCTGCGCGCCAGCAGACCGACCACCGGCAGCCGCATCATGGCCGCAGCGGGCCGCGACAGGATGACGGGATCGAGCAGCAGCAGGTTACGCACCCGTCCAGGCGCCTGGGCGGGTGCGAGCAGGGACACCGTCCCACCCATCGAATGCCCCGCCAGGGTCACGCCTTGCAGCCCGCGGTCCTCGATCAGGCGCACGACATCATCGCGCATGTCGCTCCAGTTCCTTCGGCCCTTGGGATCCGCCGGCAGGGTGGTGGCGCCGTGTCCCCGAAGGTCGGGGGCCAGGATGCGCGCCCTGTCGGCCAGCGGCGTCAGCATCGGCAGGTAGGCGCCCGCGTTGAAGCCGTTGGCGTGCAGAAAGAGAAGTGTCCGCTCACCCCGGCCGAATTCGAACCCGGCCATGCCGCCGCCGATGTTCGCCTGGATCGACGGCTCTGAGTGGGAAGTCATGTCACGCCCGGCAAGAGAGGCGTGCGAGCCTAGCCGCTGCGGGTGCGACTGCAAATCGTGAGAACGCCTCCGCGACCTTGCCGCGACCTGCGCGAAGACCTAACGGCAGGGCCCATGGCAGCCATCGCCACCCCCTGCATCAAGGTCTGTATCGTCGACGGGCCAAGCGGCCTGTGCGTGGGCTGTCTGCGCAGTCTGGAGGAGATCGCGGCCTGGGGCCGCCTCACGCCGGAGGCGCGCGAGCGGCTGATGGCCGAACTGCCCTCGCGGCGCGAGCGAATCCCGAAGGACAGGCGGCTGGGGTGATTCACGGGATGCAAACCCGGTTGCGCTAGACCTGAGCGCAGGCCGAGAAGCGGCCGTGTCGGAACGCGTGCTCATGTTCAAGTCCGCCGCCATCGTGTCCGCAGCCGTCATCGCCGCGCTCAGCGCCGCCGGGGGCGTCATGGCCGTCGATCGCGAGATCGGCCGCCAGGCGGTGATCCCCATGGCCGAGGATGGGCACTTCTGGGCCCTGGGCCGCACCCAGGCCGGCGAGATCCGCTTTCTGGTCGACACCGGCGCCACGCGCGTCTCCCTGACCCGCGCGGACGCCGAGCGGCTGGGACTGGATCTGATCGAGGCCGACTTCACCGAGGTGGTGCGGACGCCTTCGGGCGACGTGCGCGCCGCGCCGGTGCGGCTGGACTGGTTGGCGGTCGGCCCGGCGCATGTCGAGGGCGTGCATGCGCTCGTGTTCGAGGACGGGCTGGGCGCGTCCCTGCTTGGGATGAGCTATCTGGCGCGGCTCGAGCGATTCGAGGCCGAGGGCGGATCGCTCAAGCTGTCAGGCTAGGGTCTTGGCCGCGATCGAGATCGCGGTGGCCAGCAAGAAAAACGCGAAGGACCGGCGCAGCACATCCTGATTGAGCCGGTGCGCCAGCCTGGCGCCCCAGGGCGCGACGGCGGTCGTGATCACCCCCATGACGAGCACCGCCGGGATGTTCACATAACCCAGCGACAGCGGCGGCCGCCCCTCGGACGACCAGCCCGCCACGATGAAGCCGAGCGCGGCGGGGATTCCGATGGCCAGGCCGAAGCCCTATGCGGTGGCCACCGCGCGGTGGATCGGCTTGCCGCACAGGGTCATCACCATGC
>CBIHLR010000041.1:0-14716 GCA_966210875.1 uncultured Brevundimonas sp.
TCTTCTTCGAGCCCAAGCGCCTCTACAACGGCCCGTTCGACGGCTGGCACGAGAAGCCGGTCAGCCCCTGGAAGGCTCAGGACCTGGCCCAGGTCCCGACCGGCAAGTACGTCGAGCCGCTCGGCAAGGCGCGGATCATGCGAGAGGGCTCGGATGTCACCATCCTGGCCTACGGCACCATGGTCTGGGTGTCGCTGGCCGCCGCCGAGCACGCGGGCGTCGACGCCGAGGTCATCGACCTGCGTTCGCTGGTGCCGCTCGACATCGAAGCCATCGAGGCCAGCGTGAAGAAGACCGGTCGCTGCGTCGTCGTCCACGAAGCGCCCAGGACGAGCGGCTACGGCGCCGAGCTCAGCGCGCTGGTGCAGGAGCGCTGCTTCTACCACTTGGAGGCGCCGGTGGCGCGGGTGTGCGGCTGGGACATCCCGTACCCGCACGCCTTCGAGTGGGAATATTTCCCGGGGCCCGAACGGGTGGCCGAGGCGATCAAACGGACCATGGAGGGCTGATCGGGATGGGTCGTTTCGTCTTCAAGCTGCCCGACGTGGGCGAGGGCACGGCCGAGGCCGAGCTGGTCGGCTGGCACGTCAAGGTCGGCGACACGGTCTCCGAGGACCAGATCCTCGCCGACGTCATGACCGACAAGGCGACCGTCGAGATCACCAGCCCGGTGTCCGGCGTGGTGGTGGCCCTGCACGGCGAGCCGGGCGTGGCACAGGCTGTTGGCGGGCCGCTGGTGAGCTTCAAGGTCGAGGGCGCGGGCAATGTGAAGGCCGAGGCCGCAACCGCTCCGGCGCCCGCCCCGAAGGCGGCCGAGCCCGCCAAGGCGGAAACTCGGCCCGCGTCCGCTAGAACGGAGGCGCCCAAAGCGGCTCCGGCCAAGGCCGCCGCCGAAGCCTTCACCACGCGCACCGCGGGCGAACGCCCGCTTGCCTCGCCGGCGGTGAGGAAGCGCGCGCGCGAGCTGGGGATCGAGCTGCAGTTCGTTCCGGGTTCCGGTCCTGCCGGCCGCATCGGCCACGACGATCTCGACGCCTATGTGTCCGGCGGCGGCCGGGGCGCATCCGCCACGTCCGGTGGCGGCTCGATGTACGCCCAGGCCGAGGGCGTGACCGAGACTCGCGTGATCGGCGTCCGGCGCAAGATCGCCGAGAAGATGGCCGAGAGCGTGCGGCGCATCCCGCACATCACCTATGTCGAGGAGATCGACGTCACGGCGCTGGAGGACCTTCGCGCCCACCTGAACGCCCAGGGAAAGAGCGCCGGCAAGCCCAAGCTGAACGTCCTGCCCTTCATCGCCCGCGCCATCGTGGTGGCCCTGCGCGACCAGCCGACCATCAACAGCCACTATGACGACGAGGGCGGGATCCTGACCACCCACGCCGCCGTGCATCTGGGCATCGCCGCCCAGACGCCGAACGGCCTGATGGTGCCGGTGGTCCGTCACGCCGAAGCGCGCGACCCCTACGACACCGCGCTCGAGATCGCGCGCGTCTCAGGCGCCGCCAAGGACGGCACGGCCAAGCGCGAGGAGTTGTCCGGTTCGACCATCACCATCACCTCGCTGGGCACGCTCGGCGGCGTCGTCCACACCCCGATCATCAACCACCCCGAGGTCGCCATCGTAGGCCCCAACAAGATCCAGGAACGGGTCGTGGTGAAGGACGGCCAGATGGTCGTGCGCAAGATGATGAACCTGTCCTCGTCCTTCGATCACCGCATTGTCGACGGCCACGACGCGGCGGTGTTCGTCCAGCGTATCAAGGGTCTGCTGGAGCATCCTGCGACGCTGTGGATGGGCGCGTAATGACCGAACACCTCAAGACCAAAGTCCTCATCATCGGCGCCGGGACCGGCGGCTATGTCGCGGGCATCCGTTGCGGCCAGCTAGGGCTGGACACCATCCTCGTTGACGGCGGCGACGGGCTGGGCGGGACGTGCCTGAACGTCGGCTGCATTCCGTCCAAGGCGATCATCCACGCGGCCAACAAGTTCGAGACGGTGGCCAAGGCGGCCGACGGCGGCACCCTGGGCATCACGGCGTCCAAACCAGCCATCGACCTGAAGGCCACGGTCGGCTGGAAGGACGGGGTCGTCAAGAAGCTGAACCAGGGCGTGGCGGGCCTGCTCAAGAAGGCCAAGGTCAAGGTCATCAAGGGCTGGGCGACCTTCTCGGACGCCAAGACCTGCACGGTCCGGACCGACGAGGGCGAGATCACCATCTCGGCCGAGCACGTCATCCTCGCCACGGGCTCCGAGCCGGTCGAGCTGCCCTTCCTGAAGTTCGGCGGCGACGTCATCTCCTCGACCGAGGCCCTGTCGCTGGACAAGGTTCCGGGCCGGCTCGCCGTGGTCGGCGGCGGCTACATCGGGCTGGAGCTGGGCATCGCCTTCCGCAAGCTGGGCGCCGAGGTGACGGTTGTGGAAATGGCCGAACGCATCCTGCCGCTCTACGACAAGGCTCTGACCGATCCGGTGACCAAGTGGCTCGAGAAGCACGGCGTGAAGCTGCTTCTGGGCGCCAAGGCGGGGTCCTTCGAGAAGGGCCAGCTGAACGTCACGACCAAGGACGGCGAGGCCGTCAGGCTGGACGCCGACAAGGTGCTGGTCACCGTCGGCCGCCGTCCGCGCACGCAAGGTTGGGGCCTGGAGAACATGGGCGTGGCCATGGCCGGGCCGTTCGTGAAGACCGACAACCGCTGCGCCACCTCCATGCGCAACGTCTGGGCCATCGGCGACCTGACCGGCGAGCCCATGCTGGCCCACAAGGGCTCGGCGCAGGGCGAGATCGTGGCCGAGATCATCGCCGGCCATGACGCGGTCTTCGACCCCGTCACCATCGCCGCGGTCTGTTTCACCGAGCCGGAGATCGTCTCGGCGGGCCTGGGGCCGCTGGACGTCGAAGGCCGCGACGACGTCATCACCGCCAGCTTCCCGCTGATGGCCATCGGCCGCGCGCTGGCCATCGAGGCCGGCGACGACGGCGGCTTCGTGCGCGTCATCGCCCGCAAGGACGACCATCGCCTCCTGGGCATCCAGGCCGTCGGCCAGCACGTCTCGGAGCTGTCCAACAGCTTCGCCCAAATGCTGGAGATGGGCGCGGTGCTGGAGGACGTGGCGGGGACGATCCACGTCCACCCGACGCTGGGCGAAGCTTTCCATGAGGCGACGCTGCGGGCCTTGGGACACGCAATTCACATCTAGTCGTCACCCTGGCCGCAGCGCGCAGCGCTAGGGACCAAGCTCGACGGCGTCGCCCGCGTTTAGGCCCCGGATCGCCGCTGCGCGGCGTCCGGGACGACGCTCACCCCGCGAACGGGAAGAAGTGCGGAATCGCCCACAGGCCGACCAGCCAGGTGAGCAGGTTCAGCGGCAGGCCGACCTTCACGAAGTCCATGTAGCGATATCGCCCCAGGCCATAGACGATGGTGTTGGTCTGGTAGCCCACCGGCGTGGCGAAGGCGGCTGAGGCCGCCATCATCACCGCCACGACGAACGGCCGGGGGTCGACGAACAGGGCCTGCCCCAGGGCGACGGCGAGCGGCGTGACCAGGACCGCCACGCCGGCGTTGGACATGATCTCGGTCAGGATCAGCGTCACCAGATAGAGCACCGCCAGCGCCACCAGCGGGTGGAACGGCGTCAGCCAGACGGTCAGGCTGCGCATCACGTTCTCGGCCAGGCCCGTGGTCTCGATCGCAATCCCGAGCACCAGCATGCCCGCGATCAGCAGGAGGATGTCGGGCTGAAGGCCACCGTAGGCCTCGTCCAGGGACAGGACGCGCAGCAGCACCAGCGCGATGGCGCCGGCGAAGGCCAGGGCGGCGATGTGGCCGACCCCCAGCGCCGCCAGGGTGACGACCAGGATGAACATCCCCACGGCGAGGGCCGCGGCCCAGGGGCGAAGCTTGGACCGCTCGGGTCGCTTGTGGAGATCCTTGGGCTCGGCGATCAGGTCGTCGGCGCGCTCGGCGGGCAGAAGCCGCCAGCCGACGAGGCTGAGATAGAGCACACCGGCGACCGCCAGGCTCAGGCCCACGGGCGCCATCTCGAAGATCCCGAACCGCCTGAGGCCCGAGGCGGCGGCCATGTCGTCGACCAGCAGGTTGGTCGAGGTCCCGATCAGGGTGCAGGCCCCGGCCATGATGGCGAGGTAGGATAGCGGGATCAGCACCCGCCGGGGATGGATCTTGAGCCGCCGGGCCATGTCGCGCACCACCGGCGCCGCGAGCAGCACCACGGGGGTGTTGTTCATGAAGGCCGAGGCCCCGCCGACCATGGCGAAGACGCCGCCCAGCGCCGCCACACCGAAGCGGCGCACCTGGCGCGCCGCCCCGATGATCACCAGGCGCAGAATTCCTGTCCGTTCCAGCGCGCGGTTGAGGACGAACAGCGAGGCCAGGGCGATGATGGCCGGGCTGGCGAAGGCGCGCTGGACGTCGGACGGCGCCACGACACCAAGGGCCAGGAGAACCGCCGCACCGGACAGCGCCACGAGATCGGCCCGCGCCTTGTCCAGCACGAAGGCGAGGAAGACCCCCGCGAGGACGGCCAGGGTGGTGATCTGGTCGAAGGTCACAGGGCTCGCTTAATCGACGCGGCGGACGGCGGGCGTGATCCGCATGAGCCGGCCTTCGGACTCGTCGGTGACGACCCACAGGGAGCCGTCGCCACCGACCGCGACATCGCGGATGCGCTGGTTCTGGTCGACCAGCAGGCGCTCCTCGCCGACGACGCGCTCGCCGTCGAGCACCAGCCGCGCCAGGTGCTCGCCCGACAGGCCGGAGACGAACAGGTTTCCACGCCACTCCGGGAACAGGTCGCCGGTGTAGAAGGCCATGCCCCCCGGCGCGATGACCGGGTCCCAGTAGTAGAGCGGCTGCTCCAGACCCTCCTGCTGGGTCAGGCCCTCGCCGATCGGCTCGCGCGAGTATTCCAGCCCGTATGAGATCGTCGGCCAGCCGTAGTTGCGGCCGCCGCGCACGATGTTGATCTCGTCGCCGCCGCGCGCGCCGTGCTCGGCGATCCAGAGCTCGCCGGTGTCCGGATGCAGGGCCGCGCCCTGGACGTTGCGGTGCCCGAGCGACCAGATCCCGGGCAGCGCGCCCTGGCGGCCGATGAAGGGGTTGTCCTGCGGGATCGAGCCGTCGGCGTTGATCCGCACGATCTTGCCGAGGTGGCTGCGCAGGTCCTGGGCCTGAGGCCGGGTCTCGAGATCGGAGCGCTCACCCAGGGTGATGAACAGCCGGCCTTCGCGGTCGAACACGAGCCGCGATCCGTAGTGCATCTGGTTGTCGTAGGCCGGGACGGCGCGGAAGATGACCTCCACGTCCTCGATACGCGTCTCGTCTTCGTTGAGGCGGCCACGTGCCACCGAGGTGCCGTTGCCGCCGTCCCGGGCTTCGGTGAAGCTCATATAGACCAGCCGGTCGGTGGCGAAGGTGGGGCTGAGCGCCACGTCCAGCAGGCCGGCCTGGCGTCCGGACAGGATGTCCGGCAGGCCTTGGACCGGCTCGCTGATCCGCCCGCCCGGAAGGATGACGCGCAGGCGGCCGGGACGCTCGGTCACCAGCCAGCGGCCGTTCGGCATCTGGGCGAGCGCCCAGGGGTGCTCCAGGCCAGAAGCCACCGTCTCCACCCGCAGCTCGCGCTCTGTATCGACCGAGGGCGCCCGCGTCTGGCCCTCGAAGGCCGGCTGCTGATCCGTCGCGTTCGGCGGACGCGTCTCGACCGGGGGGCGCGGGGCCGGGACTTCCTGGGCCGGCGGCTCGGGCTGAGGCTGGGGCGCCTCGTTCCGATCGCATCCGCTCAGACATCCAGCAACGACGAGGACGGCGAGGCGGGAGGCGATCAAGGCCATGGCGAGGGGCTCCTTCGAAAGCTTAACCGTCCCCGGCTCAGACCGTTCCGAGCAGCGCCTCCAGGGCGGCCCGGCGATCCATGCCGGCGACGTGGATGTTCCACCATACGGCGTAGAACAGCAGAGGCCAGCGCGAGGCCGCATGTTCTTCGCGCTCGAAGACGGCGCGCACGGCCTCCATGTCGCAGACCTGGGCCAGTCCCTCATGCGTCGCCATGGCCGGGGCGAGGTCTCCGGCGCGCGGCGCGATCCAGGCGGCGACGGGGACGGTGAAGCCCTTCTTCTTCGCCCAGGGATCGGCGGCGGGCAGGTGCTTCTCCAGCCATTTCCTCAGCAGCCACTTGCCGTAGCGGCCGCGCACCTTGAACCGATCCGGCAGGTTGAAGGCGAAGGCCGCGACCTCGCGGTCGAGGAAGGGCGTGCGCCCCTCCAGCCCGTGCGCCATCAGGGTGCGGTCGAGCTTGAGCAGGAGGTCGTTGGGCAGCCAAGTCGCGATGTCGGCGGCCTGGGCCTTCTGCAGCGGGGTCATCCACGGTCGGGCGGCGTGGCTCGCGGCCTGCCGCCAGCTCTCCAGCGCGGCCTTGCCGCGGTCCCTTAGATGATCCGCGTCGAACTGCGGCTCTGCCGGGCGGCCGCCGAGCCAGGCCGGCCGCAGCGCCCGGCGGTAGCGGCCATAGCCGGCGAACAGCTCGTCACCGCCTTCGCCGGAGAGGACGACGGTGAGGGTCCCCTTGGCGGCCTCGGCCAGCTTCCAGGTCGGCAGGGTGGCGTAGTCGGTGGTCGGGTCGTCCAGGCACCATGCGACCTCCGGCAGGATGCGCCAGAAGTCCTCCTCCCCGAAGGTCGTCTCGCGCCAGTCGAGGTTCAGGGCGCGGGCCACCGCCTCGGCATGGGCCCGCTCGTCACGGGCGCCGGGCCCATCGAAGCCGCAGGTGAAGGCGGTGACGGGCCGCTCGTTCAGCCGCGCCATCAGCGTGGCTATGGCGGAGGAGTCGATCCCGCCGGACAGGAACAAGCCGTAGGGCACGTCGGAGCGCTGGTGGACGCGCACGCTGTCCTCGAGAATAGCATCGAGGCGGGCGAGAAGCTGGTCCTCGTCGCCTGTTGGGCTATGCTCGCGATCGATTGACCTCAGGTGGTGCGAAGACTGAAAGTCCGCGCCCATCTCGATTGAGCGTCCTTCGTTGGATCGCACCACGCCCTTTTGCAGTCGGTACTCATCGATGGTGCCGGGCGAGATCCGCAAGGGTTCTTCGTACACGCCGCCGTCGAGCACGTACCCGAGCGATAATAGACTGGCTGCCGCCCACTCATTGACTTCGTGAGGTGGGGACGTGGAGAGGGCCCGCGTTTCTGAGGAGAAATGCAGATGGGACCTACGATCCATCGCGTACAGCGGCTTGATCCCGAACGGATCCCGCACCAGCCAGGTCCGCCCGTCGTGGCCGATCAGGCAGAAGGCGTACATGCCCCTGAGGCGCGTGAAGGCCTTCTCGCCTTCCAGCGCATAGATGTGCAGAAGGGGCTCGAAGTCCGAACCGGTCTTGAGCTGGTCCTCGAGGCCGAACTCCTCGATCAGCTCGACGTAGTTGTAGATCTCCCCGTTGCCGATGACGGTCGAGCCGGCGGCGTGCAGCGGCTGCCAGCCGCCTTCCAGGTCGATGATCGACAGGCGCGCGTGCGCCACCGCCCAGCCGGGGCCGCTCTCGACGCGGATGCCGTTCGGCCCGCGGTGCTGGAGCCGCTCGATCATCGAGCGCACCGCCTGCTCGGGCGCCTCGTCGGCGCCCAGGATGCCCGCGATGCCGCACATCAGGCCCGCTCCCGGTCCAACTGGTCGAACAGCTCGGTCCAGAGCGGCAGGACCTGCGCCTTGGAGAACTCGGCCGCGCGCGCCAATCCGGCGGCCGCCAGGCGCTGCCGGAGGTCCGGCGCCTTGATCAGGCCGTTCAGGGTCGCGGCCAGCACCTCAGGATCGTCGATCGGCACGATCAGGCCGTCGACGCCGTCGCGGATTAGCGCCTTGGGCCCAGCGGCCGCCGCCGCCACGACCTGCTTGCCGTACGCCCAGGTCTGGATGACCACATTGCCCAGCGGCTCGTGCCGCGACGGGAAGACCACGACATCGGCGGCGCGATAAAGAGCGCCCGCATCCGCCCGCCAGCCCAGCCAGCGCACCCGGTCGGCCACGCCCAGGTCGTCGGCCAGACGGCGCAGTTCGCCCTCCAGCGGGCCGGAGCCGGCGATCCACAGGACGGCCCCCGGAATCTGGGCCAGCGCCCGAAGGGTGACGTCGTGGGCCTTGGCCTCATGCAGCCGGCCCATGGCCAGCAGGAGAGGGGCCTCGCGCGGCGTATCCAGCACCGCCCGGCTCTGCGCCGGGTGGTCGTCCGCCTCGGCGAAGTTCGGGATGTAGTGCGCCCGTTCGGCCGGCCAACCCTGGCCGACGATCCAGTCGCGGATGTCGCGGGTGTTGCCGACCAGGGCGTCGAAGCCGCGATAGTTCTTCAGGTCGTAGTAGCCGCCGAGTCGCCCGACCCGCGCCCACGGACCCTTGGGGCAATGCCGCGCGGCGCGGTTCATCCAGGCGACAAGCACATGCGCGCCCTGCCCGCGGGCGAACTGAGCGATGGCCGGCCGGGTGCCCAGATCGAGCGGCGAGCCGAAGCCGAAATGCTCATACGGCACGCCCGCGCCTCGCAGCGCCTCTTCGCGATCGGCGTGCGGGCGGATGGCCGCCGAGGTCGGGGCGCCGGCTTCGTGAAGCGCCGTCACCAGATCGACGAAATAGGTCTCGGCGCCTCCGTCGGCGGCGGATCCCAGGAGGTGGAGCGCGGGAGTCATCAGCGTCGGCATGCTACGCGCTGCGCGGAGGTTTCGCACCTCCCTTGAACCGGCGCGCGACGGCCTATATACGCGCCGTTCTCGCACTGGGGCTGGGTAGCTCAGCTGGTTAGAGCGGTGGATTCATAACCCACAGGTCGGCGGTTCGAGCCCGCCCCCAGCCACCATTGCGAACAAGAAAAAGGGCGGCTCCTTCGAGCCGCCCTTTCCTGTTTCAGCCTCAGGCCTTTTCGAGGTCCCTGGACCATTCGCCCCTGGACGCCAGGCCGTTCATGCGGGCCCGGTGGTGGAAGGCCTTCTGGGCGGCCTCGGCGTTCTCGGCCTTGCCGGACCACGCCTTCTGCGGCGCGGCCTGAAGGGCGCGGCCGTAGGAGAAGGTCATCTTCCAGGGGAAGCCGCCGATCTTGTTCATGGCGTCGAGGTGGGCGGTCGCGTCCTCGTCGGACTGGCCGCCCGAGAGATAGGCGATGCCCGGCACGGCCGAGGGCACGGTGGCCTTGAGCGCGGCGATGGTGCGTTCGGCGACCTGGTCCACTGACGACTGGTTACGGCACTTCTTGCCGCAGATGACCATGTTCGGCTTCAGCACGATGCCTTCCAGCGCCACGCGCTGCTCGAACAGTTCGGCGAAGACGGTCTGCAGCGTCTTGCGCGTGACCTCATCGCAGCGGTCGATGTCGTGCGCGCCGTCCATCAGGACTTCCGGCTCGACGATCGGCACGATGTCTTCCTGCTGGCAGATGGCGGCGTAGCGGGCCAGGGCGTGGGCGTTGGCCCGGATCGCGCCCCAGCTCGGGATGGCGTGGCCGTCGATATCGATGACCGCGCGCCACTTGGCGAAGCGGGCGCCCTTCTCGCGGTACTCGCGCAGGCGGCCGGACAGCTTGTCGAGGCCCTTGGTGACGGTCTCGCCGGGGAAGCCGGCCATCTTGGTGGCGCCCTTGTCGACCTTGATCCCCGGAATGGCGCCGGCGGCCTTGATCAGCTCGACCAGCGGCGTGCCGTCGGCGGCCTTCTGGAACAGGGTCTCCTCGAACAGGATCACGCCCGAGATGTGGTCGCGCATGGCCTGTTCGGACCGGAACAGCAGCTCGCGATAGTCGCGGCGGTTGTCCTCGGTGTTCTCCACGCCGATGGCGTCGAAGCGCTTCTGGATCGTGCCGGTCGATTCGTCGGCGGCGAGGATGCCCTTGCCGGGCTCGACCATGGCGGTCGCGGTCGCGTTCAGCGCCTCGAGATTCATGTTCCTGAGAACCCTTGTTGTGAGTGTGCGGGCTTCCTAGTCGGAAGGGCCGAAAAAGTCACGCCTTCGTGATCAGGCGCGGAGCGCCTCGACGCCGGGGAGGGCCTTGCCCTCCATCCATTCGAGGAAGGCCCCGCCCGCGGTCGAGACGAAGGTCATGTCGTCCACGACGCCCGCGTGGTTGAGCGCCGCGACCGTGTCGCCACCGCCGGCGACGGCCACGATGGCGCCGGACCGGGTCAAGGTGGCGGCGGCCTCGGCCGCCTTGACCGTGGCGGCGTCGAACGGCGGGACCTCGAAGACACCGAGCGGCCCGTTCCAGATCAGGGTGCGGGAGATCGCCATGGCCTTGGCCAGCCGTTCGACCGTCAGCGGACCGGCGTCGAGGATCTTCTCATCCTCGCCGATCTCCTCGCGGGCCAGGACAGTGCGGGTCTCGACACCTGGCTTCACCTCGGTTGCGACCACCACATCGAGCGGCAGGAGGATTTCACAGCCCTTGGCCTCGGCCTCGGCGAGAATCTCACGGGCCGTGCTGGCCATGTCCTTCTCGGCCAGCGATCCGCCGATATCCACGCCCTGGGCGTAGAGGAAGGTGTTGGCCATGCCGCCGCCGATCGCCAGCCGGTCGAGTTTGCCGACGAGGTTCTTCAGAAGATCGAGCTTGGTCGAGACCTTGGAGCCGCCGACAATGCCGAGCACCGGCTTGTTCGGATTGCCGAGCGCGGCGTCCAGCGCCTCAAGCTCGCGGCGCATGGATTCCCCGGCGTAGGCGGGCAGAAGGCGCGCCAGGCCTTCGGTCGAGGCGTGGGCGCGGTGCGCGGCGGAGAAGGCGTCGTTGACATAGAGGTCGCCGAGCGCCGCCAGCTGCTGGGCGAAGGCGGGGTCGTTCTTTTCCTCGCCCTTGTGGAACCGGACGTTCTCGAGGAGCGCCACGCCGCCGGCGTCCAGGTCGGCCAGGACCGAGGCGGCGGCGTCGCCGACGCAGTCGTCCGCGAAGCGCACGGGCGCGCCGAGCAGCCGCTCGAGGTCATCGACGACCGGCTTGAGGCTCATCGATGGCACGCGCTCGCCCTTGGGCCGGTCGAAGTGCGCCAGCAGGGCTACCTTGGCGCCGGCGTCCCTCAACCGCTGAACGGTCGGCAGGGCGACGCGCAGGCGGGTGTCGTCGGTGACGCGGCCGCCCTCCATGGGCACGTTGAAGTCCACGCGGACGAGGGCGGTCTTGCCCGTGAGGTCACGGGCGTCGTCGAGGGTGCGGAAGTTGCTCATGGCGCGGCTGTATAGGGGCAAGCGTCAGAGGTCGGAAGCCTGACCAGCCGGCTTTCGGGGTTGTTGGGCCGCGACCAGCGTCCCCGGCGGTGGCGGAACGAGCAGATCTTCGGCCGGCCTGCGGTCAAACAGCCAGCCCGCCCAGGCCGAGGCGGGCAGGGGGATCACCCCGCGGTCGTGGTAGGGCCGTACGTCTTCGCCGGGCTCGGCGGTCAGCAGCGAAAAGGCGTCGGGCAGGCCGTCCTTGCCCTCGCGCCAGATGGCCGCCAGCGCCAGCAACGGCGCCTGGGCGTCGCGCAGCACCCATCGGGTCTTCGGGTACTTGCTCCCGGTGAACTCGTAGAAGCCTGAGACGGGCACCAGGCACCGGCCATGGTCGGCGCCGTTCGAGAACCGCCGCCCTTCGCTCCGGAAGTTGATGATCGGCGGCCGCTTCGGCGCCGGCGGGGGGAAGCCGAAGCGCATCTGCACCAGCTCGGCCTGGCCGTCGCGGCGGGCCCGCACTGCGCGAGAGAGGTCGGTCGGCCTGACCTCCTCAACCGGCTCCAGGTTCGGCAGGCCGCCCTCGAACAGCAGCGGCGCCTCGGCCGCCTCGAAGGCCTTCACCAGCTGGGTGACGCTGAACCGGGATTCATAGGAGGCGCACATCAGGTCACACTGCGGCGAAACGGATCACGCCGCCAGACGGGGCGAGATTCGTGACCGGTCGGCCACAGATGTCCGAAGCTTAAGGCAATGGCCACGCTTGGGGCGAAGGTCCGCCAAAAATCGGCCCCATGAAATCTTTGTAAAGCAAGGGTCCGCTACTTTACGGGGGCCCGCCGCGGGCCCACCTAGGGTCGCGGCACGGAAATCACGCTCGGGCGTTCGTAACGGGCTTCCACGCAACACTTGAAGTCCTCAGGCCCGAGATGACGCTTGTCATGACCGCAGACACCGCAAACGCCCCGCGCCTCGGCCGGGCCCGTTCGCGCGGCCTGCTGGGCGGGTTGTTTGGGCGCCTGGCCAAGCTCGTGCTGATGGCGGCCGGCGTGCTGGTGATGATCGCCGGCGTGCTGATCGCGCCCCTGCCGGGTCCGTTTGGTCTGCCGATCGCGGTGGTCGGCCTGATGCTGGTGCTCCGCAACTCCTACTGGGCCAAGCGCCAGTTCATCCGCATGCAGCAGGCCCGGCCCAACTGGGTATTCCCGTTTCGCCGGCTGATGCGCCGCCGGCCCGAGTTCGCGCCGGTCTTCTGGCAGCAGGCCCTGCGAATCGAGCGGCTGCTGCTGAAGCGCGGCTCGCGGGTGCTCGGCCGCCTGCGCCGTCGCACCTTCGTGCGACGCACGGCCTGATTCGGCGGCGAAATCTCCCAAGCGCGCTAACGTGAACGGCGCGCCGTTCAATTGGGGCCGAAATCAGGCTACCCTTGCGTCACGTCGAGTAAGGACGTGGCCCGAGGCCGCCGATCCGACGACCCCGAGGTCCCGTTCGCCATAACGGCGCGGCGGGCGCACAACGACGACGCCCACCTCTCCCCGCGCCGACGGCTTGGGAGGGCCGAGTTGATGAAGTCTCGTATCCAAAAAGGGATGCTGGCCGGGCTTGCCGCCACTGTCGTCGTTTCGATCGTCGACGTGGCCGCCAGCTGGATCCAGGCGACCATGGGCGTGCAGCCCCTGTGGTTCCACAGCTTCCCGACGCTGCTGGCCGCTGTCGCCAACGAGGTGGTCGGTCTGCCGAACGCCATGTGGGTCGGCTGGCTGTTCCACTTCGTGTCCGGCGTTCTCATCCTAGGCTCCGTGTTCGGGATCCTCTGCCCGCGGCTGCCGACCGATACGCCCGAGACCAAGGGCATCTTCTTCGCCGTCGGCGCCTGGCTGGTGATGATGCTGACCATCATGCCGCTGCATCCGCAGCTGGGCGTGTTCGGCATCGGGGCCGGCTTCGGCACGGTGATCTGGATGCTCTTGACCCACGTGCTGTTCGGCATCGTGCTGGGCGCGGTCTACGCGCGGCAGGTGGAGCGCGAGCGGCGCGCAGCGCATGCGGCGACGTCCAGCGCGGCGCACGCCTAAAGACGAAAGGCCCGCCGACAGGGTCAGCGGGGCCTTCGGCCTTTCCCGAAAGGGAAGGGGACTAGTTGAGCCGGGTGGCGATCTGGCTGACGGCCTGATCGATCAGCGGGTCGTCGCCGCCGGCGGCCAGGCGGGCCGCCAGGATGCGTTCGGCGGCGGCGATGGCGCGGTCGGCGGCGGCGGCCTTCACCTCGGCGGCGGCCTGGGCCTCGGCCTGGGCGATGCGGCGCTCGGCCATGGCTTCACGACGCGCGATGCTCTCGGCCAGCTTCTCCTCTGCCTCGGCCTCGAGACGCTTGGCTTCCTGCTCTGCGGCTTCAAGCATGGCCTTGGCCTGGGCCTCGGCCTGCTCGCGCTGGGCCTTGAGGTCGGCCAGCATCGCCTGGGCCTCGGCGCGCAGGCGCTCGGCCTCGTCGAGGTTGGCCTTGATGGCCTCGGCCTTGGCGTCGAGCGCCTTGGCGATCAGGGCCGGCACCTTGGCCACGATCACGATCACGAAGAACAGGATCAGGCCGACGGCCACCCAGAGCTCGGCGTTGGCGAGGTCGTAGAGGTGGGGGTTGAAGAATTCCATCAGGCGGCTCCCTTGGCCGCGTTCAGCTCAGCCGCGGAGGCGGCCTTGCCGGTCAGCTTCTCGACGATGGCCTGGGTGGTGTCCGACGCCACGGCGTCGACCTGGGCCATGGCCTTGTCGCGCATCGCGGCGATGCGGCCTTCGGCCTCGCCCACGCGCTCGGCGAGGCGGGCTTCCTGTTCGGCCTGGCGGCGGGCGACGTCCTCGGCGACGCGGGCCTTGGCGGCGCCGGCGGTGCGGCGAGAGGCGGCGCGCGCCTCGGCCAGTTCGGCCTGGGCGGCTTCGGCCTGGCCCTGGGCCTCGGCCTGGACCGACCGGGCGTCGGAGACGGCCTGGGTGATGGTCTGTTCGCGCTCGTCGAACACCCGGCGCATGCGCGGGGCGAAGATCTTGGCGATCAGCAGGTAGAGAACGACGAACAGGAAGACCAGATAGACGATCTGGCCGCCCCAGTGCTGGAACTCGAATTGCGGCAGGCCGCCGCCGGAGCCGTGCTCGGCCTCGGTCGAAGCGTGCGTTTCGCCCGGAGCGCCGTGGGCGTCCGAAGCGACGGGAGCGTGAGGATCAGCCATCGTTCTCTATGTCAGCAAGGCATGAAGGCGGCCGGATCGATCCGGCCGCCGACCGTCCGGATTACGAGATCCAGATCAGGATGCCCATGACGAAGGCCAGGATGCCCAGGGCTTCGGCAAGGGCGGCGCCCACGAACAGGTTACCGACCTGCGAGGCGGCCGCCGACGGGTTGCGCAGGGCGCCCGAGACGAAGTTGCCGAAGATGTTGCCGACGCCGATGCCGGCGCCGATCATGCCCGACATCGCGATGCCGGCGCCGATGAGCTTGGCGGCTTCTGCTTCCATGGTTCTCT
>CBIHLR010000042.1:0-14614 GCA_966210875.1 uncultured Brevundimonas sp.
GTCCAGACCGGGCCGCGGGGGGTTGCGACGAGGCTGGCCTGCGCCGCCGCCCCGCCGGCGGCCGACACCGCCTGATCGAGGGGAACTAACGTAGAAACGTCGAGGGCCGCCGGCTCGGCCTCCGGAATGTGGTGTTCGCCCCGCACCCGCTCGATCGGCAGGGCCACCATGATCAGCCCGCCCAGCACCCAGAAGACCACCTGGATCGCGACGATCAGGCCGATCCACTTGTGCAGCCAGGTCGAGATGCGGTTGACGCGGGCGGTGGGGCTCATGCGAGGTCCAGTCCGGCGCCGGCCGGGGGCGACGCGTCGTCAGCCAGCGCGAGCTGCAGAAGCGTGACGTCCAGCCATCGGCCGAACTTCCAGCCGACCTTGCGATAGGTCCCGACCTCGCGAAACCCCAGCCGCAGGTGCAGTTCGACGGAGGCGCGGCTTGCGTCGTTGGAGACGGCGGCAATCATCTGGCGCAGGCCCAGCGACCGGCAACGCGTGATCACCTCGCGCATCAGGCCGGAGCCGAGCCCTCGGCCCTGGAAACCATCAGCGACGTAGATCGAGCTCTCGACCGCGTAGCGGTAGGCCGCGCGAGGGCGGAAGGGCGACGCGTAGGCCCAGGCCACGACCTGGCCGTCCTCCTCCGCGACGAGCCAAGGCAGGCCGTGGCTGCGCACGCCCTCCAGACGCTCGCGCATGACCGCCGGCGTAGGCGGCGTCTCCTCGAAGGTGGCGGTCCCTTCCAGCACCTCCCGGGCGTACAGGGCGGCCACGGCGGTCATGTCGTCAGGCGTGGCGTCACGCAGGACAGCAGGGTGCATGCTCGGCTCCAGCCCTGCGGCGCGGGCCGGGGGCTGGAGCCGTTCTGGCATGGAGCGGGGCCGCTTCGCTACTGGATGCGGAGCCGGACGAACACCAGGGCGCCGTCGGGATCGCCGCCGTACTCCGGCTCGAGCGAGTCGGGAACGAAGTTGAAGGCCCAGGACCCGCCGACACCGATCGTGGTCGTGCCGTTCAGCTGGAAGTCGCGCACCAGTCCTACGGTGGCGCGGCCGACCGTATAGGTCGGGCCGTGGCCGCCGCCATGGGAGTGCTCAAGCTCGGCTGTCTCGATCCGCTCCACGCGGGAGAAGGCGGTCCAGCGGCCGTCCGGCGAGGCCGAGGCCTCCAGCAGCCAGGCGTCGCGGGCCACGTCGTGGTCGTCGATCTTGCGGCCGAAGGCGGCCGACAGGCTCCAGTCGCCGTCCATGAAGGGAGCGGTGTAAAGCGCGCTGGCCGACCAGCGGACCTCGTCCTCGTCCGGCTCGAGCTGTTCGGGGGAGGTGACGTCGGCGCGGCTGACCTGCAGGGCCCAGTTGGGCGTCGGATTCCACGAGGCGCGGACGGACCAGCTGTCGAGCTCGCCCGTCTCGATGTCGTAGCGCTCCTCGTCCGGCTCGCGCCCGCGGAAGGTCGAGGCCTCCAGCTTGAAGCCGTCATGAATCCAGCCGGCGGTCAGCACCCCGAAGGTGATGTGGGTCGAGTCGAGCCAGTGGTGGGTGATCGGCGCCTCGGGCGAGGCGATGGCCGCCGGGCGGTGCATGAAGGCGGGCGGGCCGAAGGCCGGCTCTCCGGGCAGGCCGCCGTAGACAAACAGGCTGTCGCGGTCCGACAGCCGCCAGGCGTAGCTGGCCGACAGCTCCATGAAGAGGTCGTGAGGATGCTGGCGGTCGATCAGCGGGTGGACGCCGTCCGCGGTCTCGCCCGCCGCGAGGAGCAGAGGGTAGCCCTCGTCGCCCATCAGCGGATCGGGACTGAGCATCGCGCGCAGGTTCAGGGTCGAACCGTTGTCGAAGTCGCGGCGGGCCGAGCCCATGATCATTCCGGCCACGAAGGTCATGGCGTCGCCGCGCGGGCCGGACTGGTCCGTGTGAACCAGGCTGAGCTCGGCGTGGCCCATCAGGGTCCAGTCGCCGGCCTGGCGGTGCACGCCGCCGTGGTGGGCCGCGTCGGGCTGCCAGCTGGTGCCTGAGGCCTCGCGGCTCATCGGATGCGACCCGAGCGCGCCGGTCATGACGTGGCCGCTCATGTCGTGCCCGGCGTGGTCTTCAGCGGGCTGGGTCTGGTGATGGGCGTGGTCGTCGTGACCGGTGGCCGGCGGCGTCTCGGCGGCGGGGTGGTGTCCGGCGTGGCCGCCATGATCCTGGGCCTGGGCCGCGAGCGGCCAGGCGAGAACGGTCCCGGCGAGCAGGACATGCGTGAAAGGTCGAGCCATGACTGGCGTCTCCATTGAAAGCGGAAAGGGGAGGGCGCGGGGTCCCCGCGGTCGCCTTCAGCTTCGTGGAGGGTCGGGTTCCGGCGCGGTCGAGCGTCCGAGCAGGTCGAACGGCCGGGCGGCGACAGGCGCGGCGAGCGCGAGCCTCGCCGGCGACGCCACGGGCAGGCCTGCCTGAGGCGTGCAGGCGATGCAGCAGTGCATCATCTGGCTGTCGGTCGTGGCAGGGGCCTCGTGCCCGCGGCCGTGGTCGCCGGTGGCGGTCGCCACGCTCTCATGACAGCCGCCGTCCATGGCCGAGGCCGGCGCGGCGCCGAGCAGGAGCACGGCGACGGCGGACAGGGCCATCAGGAACGACAGGACCAGGCGCATCGCGGCCCTAGATAGGCCGATCCGCCTGGTCCCGCCAGTTCGGCTCAGGCCGACTGTTCCCATCCCCGCTCGGCCGCCCAGACGCAGAAGGCGTAGTCGTGGGCGATGTCGCGCAGATAGTCGAACCGCCCCGACGAGGCGAAGTGGCCCGCCGTCATGTTGATCTTCAGCAGGACCGGCTTGCCCGAGGTCGTCGCGGGCCTGAGCTTGGCGACCCACTTCTCGGGCTCCCAGTAGGTGACGCGCGGATCCGACAGGCCGCCGGTCGCCAGGATGGCCGGATAGGCCTTGGCCTCGACCTGGTCATAGGGGCTGTAGCTGTACATGTAGTCGTACGCCTCGGGGTCCTCGATGGGGTTGCCCCACTCGGGCCACTCCGGCGGCGTCAGCGGCAGCGAGGTGTCGCTCATGGTGTTGATCACATCCACGAACGGGACGTTGGCCAGGACGCCGGCCCACAGCTCGGGCCGCATGTTGGCGACGGCCCCCATGAGCATGCCGCCGGCCGAGCCGCCGTGCGCCACGATATTGCCGGAGCGCGCGTAGTTGTGGGCGATCAGGTGGTCGGCGCAGGCGATGAAGTCCTCGAAGGTCTTCTTCTTGGTCATGCGGCGCGCGGCCAGGAACCAGTTCCAGCCCTTGTCCGAGCCGCCGCGGATGTGGGCGATGGCGTAGATGAAGCCGCGGTCGACCAGCGACAGCCGGTTCGAGTTGAAGCTCGCCGACATCGGGATCCCGTAGGAGCCATAGCCGTAGAGCAGCAGCGGAGCGGACCCGTCGACCGGCGTGGACGCCCGGCGCAGGATCGAGATCGGGATCATCGCCCCGTCCTCGTGCTGCGCCTCCATGCGCTCGACGACATAGTCGGACGGGTTGTGGCCCGACGGAATCTCCTGGGTCTTGCGCAGGGTCCGTTCGCGCGAGGCCATGTCGTAGTCGTACGTCTCCGTCGGCCGCGACATGGAGTTGTAGGTGTAGCGCAGGTTGTTGGTCGCGTACTCGTAGGAGCCCATCATCCCCAGCGCATAGGCCGGCTCCTCGACCCCGATGGCGTGCTCCTCGCCGCCGCGGTTACGGATGACGATGCGGGTGTTGGCGTCGGCGCGCTCCTGACGGACCAGCCAGTCCTGGAACAGTCCCACGCCCTCGATGATGCGGCCGGCGGTGAAGGGGACGATCTCCGTCCAGTTCGCCTTGCCCGGCGCGGCGGTGGGCGCCTCGACGACCTTGAAGTCCACGGCCCCGTCGGCGTTGGTGCGGATGACCCAGCGGTCGGACCAGTGATCCAGGTCGTAGATCACGCCTTCCTGGCGGGCCTCGACCAGGACGGGCGCGCTCTCCGGCGCATCCGCCGGGATGATGCGGGCCTCGGAGGTCTCCTGATTCCCGATGGAGACGCGCATGAAGCGGTCGTCCGACGTGCGACCGACGCTGATAAACATCCCTTCGTCGGCCTCCTCATAGACAAGGGCGCGGTCGCCGCCCGTGATCGGGCGGCGGAAGATCTTGTCCGGCCGGCCATTGTCGTTGCGGTTCGTCCAGAACAGCCAGCGGCTGTCGGGCGAAATGCTGAAGTCGCCGACCGTCTCGTCGATCGCCTCGCCGACCAGTTCGCCGGTGGTCAAGTCCTTGACGTAGACCTTGTAGACTTCGGACCCCTGGTCATCCTCGGCGTAGACGAAGTAGCGGTGGTCCGGGCTGGGGGAGGTGGCGCCGACCGAGGAGTAGTCCTTGCCCGCGGCCAGGGCGTTGGCGTCCAGCAGGATCTGTTCGCCGGCCGCATCGCCCATGGGGCGGCGGCAGTAGAAGGGATGCTGAGCCCCGGTTTCGTACCGCGTGTAGTACTCCCACGGCCCGTAGGCGGCCGGGACCGAGCTGTCGTCCTCCTTGATGCGGCCGCGCATCTCGTTGAACATCGCTTCCTGTAGCGGCTCGGTCGAGCGCAGGACCGCCTCGCGATAGGCGTTCTCGGCCTCCAGGTGCTCACGGACATCGGCCTTGATCAGCGAAGGGTCGCGCAGGACCGCCTGCCAGTTGTCGTCCTTCATCCACTGGTAGTCGTCGATCCGGACCCGGCCCAGCTGCTCGATGCGGACAGGGATGCGGCGGGCGACGGGCGGTGTGGGCATCGAGGCTCCTTGGCGGGCGAAGGCGGGCGCGCCCGCGGCCATGGCGGTCGCAGCGGCGGCGGTCGAAACGATAAGCTGGCGGCGGTTCATGGGGTCCCCTCCCGAACGAGTTGCGCGACGTTGCGCAGAGCCGCCGCCCGTCGTCAAATGGGCTTTCAAGGGGAGCGCCGCGCATGGACTGGGACCTGACGGTCCAGCTTATCAACGCCACCGTGCAGATCGAGCATACGGTGGCCGGGGACCGCCGGACGGCGACGGGATTCCTGGTCGAGGCGCCCCGCCCGGACGGGACCCCGCGCGTGGTTCTGGTCACCGCCGCCCACGTGCTCGAGCCCGCGGAAGGCGGCGAAGTGCGCATCGGCTGGCGCTACGAGACGGTCGATGGCGGCTGGGCCTTCAATCCCCAGCCCGCGCCGCTGGAAGCGATCGACGGACGACCCTACTGGACCCGGCATCCGGAGCGCGACGTCGCCGTCATGGAGGTGTCCGCGCCGCCGGAGTTCGCCCGCGCGGCCATTCCCCTGGCCTGGCTGGGTGGCGAGACATCGATGGGGCAGGAGGGCATAGGGCCGGGGGACGAACTGATGGCCCTGGGCTTCCCGCGCGGCCTGTCGGCGAATCGGGCGGGTTTTCCGATCCTGAGGTCCGGGCGCGTGGCGTCCTGGCCCCTGTCGCCGGTCAGCGCCTTCCCGACCTTCCTGATCGACGTGGCCATGTTCCCGGGCAACTCGGGCGGGCCCGTGTTCACCCTGGGCGGGTCGCGCGGCTGGCCGCACCCCATCGTCCTGGGTGTGGTCACCCAGCAGGTGGAGCTGAACTCCGAGCGCTTGGCGATCGGCGTGGTGACCCACGCCGTCTACGTCCGTCAGACGATCACGATGATGGATGGAGCGGCGCCGAGCCTAGGCGCGGCGGCCTGATCTACTCGTCCCGGCGGCGCTGGTTCGGCGGCAGATCCTGATCGTCGCCCGGCAGGCGCTGACGGCCGACGTTGCCGAGCAGCTGCTCCAGCACCGTCAGTTCACGGCCGCGCGTCGGCGTCTCGCGGTCGGAATAAGCGATCTGCTGGCCGTCCTCGAGGTCCAGGGTGTTCACCGACAACACCCGGCCGTTGGTCTCGTCGAAGGTGATCTGGGTCACCGACCGCTGGCTCACTTCCGGGAGGTTGAAGGTGTACTTGGCCGTGGTCTGGGAGATGTAGAACCAGACGTTGGGCTCGAAGGTCGAGACGACCGACGGGCTGCCCAGCCGGGCCTGGACGGTCTCCCGGGTGTCGGTGCCGACGACGATGTCGGTGGGCGCGACGTCGACCGGCTGGAAGCCATGACGGGCGACCTGAGGCGCGCAGGCCGTGGCCAGCATGGCGGCCGAAGCGATGAGGACGGCGCGGAACGGAACCGACATGGAGACTTTCCGGGAGATTGCGGCCTTTGACCTAACGCGCGGCGACGATTAGTTCAACGCCGAGACCGAAATGGGGCGAAGACTGTGTTGAGGCGGCTGTTCCGGCCCCGTCAGGCCCGCGTGGCCGGCGAGGCGCTTTACGCCGGGCTGGTGGCCCAGGCCCGCCAGCCCGCGCTCTATCGCGACTATGGCGTGGCCGACCGGATCGACGCACGGTTCGAGCTCTATGTCCTGCATCTCAGCCTGCTGCTGACACGGCTGAAGGGGCAGGGGGAGGCCGCCGCCGAGACCAGCCAGACCCTCTTCGACGCCTTCGTGGGCGCCCTGGACGATTCCCTGCGCGAGCTGGGCGTCGGCGACCTGTCGGTGGCCAAGAAGATGCGCAAGCTCGGCGAAGCGGTCTATGGCCGCACGGTCGGCTATCAGAACGCGCTGCAGGCCGGAGACAGCGCGGCCCTGTCGGGCCTGATCGCGCGGGCGCTGTTCGCCGAGGACACGGCCGACGCGCGCTCGAACCGCCTGGCCGCCTACGCGCTTTCGACTCACGAGGCCCTGGCGGCCGCGCCCCTGGGCGCGTTCCTCGAGGGCGAGGCCCCCTGGCCGGAGGTGAAACCATGATCGAAGACCCGCCGTGGAGCGAACGGCTCCGGCTCGACCAGATCGGCGCCGGGGTGACCCGCCACCTGATCGCCGACGAGGGCGTGCGGGCGCGCGTCGTCGAGGCCCTGGACCTGGCCTCGCTGGATCGTCTGGAGGCCGAACTCTCGGTGAAGCCGGCGGGCGCCGGCTGGCGGCTGGACGGCCGTGTCGTGTCCGATCTCGCGCAGGTGTGCGGGGTGACCCTGGAGCCCCTGCCGGTCCATGTCGATGAGCGGTTCTCGGTTGATCTTGTTGAGGCGACGGAGGAAAATCCGGTTCCGCGCGTGATCGAAGCCGATCCTGAGGCTCCCGAGGGGCCGGACTGGATTGAGGACGGCGTCATCGATCTGGGAGCCTATGCGCTGGAGCACCTGGCCCTGGCGCTCGATCCCTATCCGCGCAAGCCGGGCGCCGAGTTCGAGCCGCCCCAGACCGAGGCCGAGCCATCTCCCTTCGCGGTTCTGGCCCAGCTGAAGGCCAAGGATCGCTCGTGACCCTGCGTCAGCCGTGCTTGCATCGCCCGGGCCGGGCGCTATCGTCCCGGCTCAATGTCGAGCGCGCGCGGACGCCGTCCTGAAGCGCCGGAGGCGACCCGAACCCTTGCCCGCTAAGTCCGTCATCTCCATCGACGCCATGGGCGGCGACCATGGTCCGTCCGTGACCGTTCACGGCGTCGAATCCTTCCTGAAGACCCACGGCGCGAACCGCGCGCGGTTCCTGCTGCACGGCGATCAGGCGGCCATTGAGGGCGAGCTGGCCCGCTGCCCCCTGGCCCGCGAGGCCTGCGAGGTGCGTCACACCGACCTCGTCATCGCCATGGACGAAAAGCCCGCCGTCGCCCTGCGGCGCGGCAAGGGGTCAAGCCTGTGGAACGCCATTTCCTCGGTCAAGGCCGGCGAGGCCGGCGCGACCGTCTCGGCGGGCAACACCGGCGCGCTCATGGCCCTGTCCAAGCTGATCCTGCGCATGTCCATGCCGGGGCTGGACCGGCCCGCCATCGTCGCCTCCTGGCCGACGGTGAAGGGCCACACGGCGGTGCTGGACGTCGGCGCGAACGTGAACTCCGACGCCGACCAGCTGGTCGAGTTCGCCATCATGGGCGAGGCCTTTCACCGCGCCGTCCACCACGTCGAGAAGCCGACCATCGGGCTGCTGAACGTCGGCTCCGAGGACATGAAGGGCCGCGAAGAGGTCCGCGGCGCGGCCGAGATGCTCAAGAGCGGCACCTTCGACCTCGACTACCGCGGCTTCGTCGAGGGCGACGACATCGCCAAGGGCACGGTCGACGTGGTCGTCACCGACGGCTTCACCGGCAACATCGCGCTGAAGACGGCCGAGGGCACGGCGCGCTTCATCTCGGGGCTCATGAAGGAGTCCCTGACGTCGAGCCTGCAGTCCAAGATCGGCGCCCTGATCGCCTCGCCGGCGCTGAAGGCCATGCGCCGCCGTATCGATCCCGGCTCGGTCAACGGAGGGCCGCTGCTGGGCCTGAACGGCCTGGTGGTGAAGAGCCACGGCGGCGCGGATGCGCGCGGGTTCGGCAACGCGATCCGCGTGGCCCTGGATCTCGCCGAAAGCGACTATGCGGCCAAGGTGGCCGCCAACATGGCCCGGCTGGATGCGGCGCACGCCCATCCGGCCGAGGCGGAGCCGATATCGTGAGCGTAACCCGAAGCGCCATCGCGGGCGTGGGCGCCTATCTCCCCGAGACGATCGTCACCAACGCCGACCTGGCCGAGATCGTCGAGACGTCCGACGAATGGATCCAGGAACGCACCGGCATCAAGGAGCGCCGTCGCGCGGCGCCCGACCAGCCGACCAGCGACCTGGCCGTCGAGGCGGCGAAGCGCGCCCTGCTGGCGGCCGGCAAGGAGCCGGCCGACATCGACCTGATCGTGGTGGCGACCACCACGCCGGACATGACCTTCCCGGCCACGGCCGCCATCGTCCAGCGCAAGCTCGGCGCGCCGATCTGCCCGGCTTTCGACGTCCAGGCGGTCTGCTCGGGCTTTGTCTACGCCCTGTCGGTCGCCGACGGCTTCGTCGCGCGCGGACTGGCCAAGTGCGCGGTCGTCATCGGCGCCGAGGAGATGACCCGGCTGATGGACTGGACCGACCGGTCCACCTGCGTCCTGTTCGGGGACGGCGCCGGCGCGGTGGTGCTGACGCCCGCCGAAGGGGAGGGGACGACGGCCGACCGCGGCCTGCTCGGCTTCGCCCTGCGCTGCGACGGCAACAAGACCGATCTGCTCTATGTTGATGGCGGCCCGGCCACGACGGGGACGGTGGGCCACCTGCGCATGGCCGGCAACCAGGTCTTCCGGCACGCCGTCATCAACATCGCCGAGGCGGTGGAGGGTGCCTGCAAGGCCGCGGGCCTGGAAGTTTCCGAAGTCGACTGGTTCATCCCGCACCAGGCCAACCAGCGAATCATCAAGGGCGTCGGCGACCGACTGGGCATCGACGAATCGAAGGTGGTCCTGACGGTCGACCGGCACGCCAACACCTCAGCCGCCTCGATTCCGCTGGCGCTCGACGCGGCCATTCAGGACGGCCGGATCAAACGCGGCGATCTGCTCCTGCTGGAGGCGATGGGTGGCGGCCTGACCTGGGGCGCCTGCGCCATACGCTATTAAGCCCGCCAAGGTCTTCCGCTTTTCCGCCGCTTGGCGTAACACGGAGCTTAGCAGGAACCACTGGGGGGCCGAATGGCAAGAACCGTGACCCGAGCCGACCTCTCCGAGGCGCTGCATCAGGAAGTCGGCCTTTCGCGTCAGGAATGTTCCGGACTGGTCGAGCGCGTGCTCGATATGATCGTTGAGACTCTGGAGAAGGGTGAGACGGTCAAACTCTCCGGCTTCGGCGTGTTTCAGGTTCGTTCTAAGCGGGCTCGGATGGGCCGCAACCCCAAAACAGGTGAGCCCGCCGCGATTCATCCGCGCCGCGTGATCAGCTTCCGGGCTTCTCAGATCATGAAGTCCAAGGTCGGCGGCGCGGACGCGTGAGCAAGAGTCCCGACGCGTTCCGGACCATTTCGGAAGCGGCCGAGGAACTGGGCGTGCCCCAGCATGTGCTCCGCTTCTGGGAGACCAAGTTCACCTTCGTGAAGCCCATGAAGCGGGCCGGCGGCCGACGCTTCTATCGTCCGCAGGACCTGCAGGTGCTGCGCGGCGTCAAAGCCCTGCTGCACGACGAGGGCGTCACCATCCGCGGGGTGCAGAAACTGCACAAGGAGCATGGCGTGCGCCGCATCGTGGCGGCCGCCGATCCGCAGGCCGCAGCGGCCTTCGAGGCGGATCCGCCGCCCGCGACTCCGATGGCGACGGGGCCCGATACGGTGCGGCTTCGCGCTGTCCTCGCGGCTGTCGAGTCGGCCAAGCGCCGTCTCGACGCGGCCCTTTCGGCCTAGGGCTTTTTCCGTTTGCCGCGACCGGGCGCCCCGTCTATACGGCGGCCTCTCGGAGCGTAGCGCAGCCTGGTAGCGCACTTGACTGGGGGTCAAGGGGTCGTGGGTTCGAATCCCGCCGCTCCGACCATTCCTTCCCCCGCCGCCTTCACTTCGCCCGCCCGGCCCAGCTGATCAGGGGCAGGATCGGCACGCCCCAGGCCAGGCCGGCGACGGCGAAATAGAGCACCTGCGCCCACCAGACATCGGGGACGAAGCTCGCCAGGCTCACGACGGCCCAGACATAGAAGATCAGGAAGGCCACCACCCCGATGGAGGCGACGGCCGAGCGCGTGCGGGGACCCATCTCGGCTCCGGACAAAGAAAACGCCGCGGACCTCATGGCCCGCGGCGTCGTCTCTAGCTTGAACCGGTCGTCCTAGCGACGGCGAACCAGTCCGAATACGGCCAGCAGGATGATGGCGCCGATCGCCGAAGCCAGCAGCCACTCGATCCAGCCTTCGAGGCCCATGTCGAGCACATTGGTGGCCAGGAACCAGCCGAGCAGGGCGCCCAGCAGGCCGACGATGAGGTTGGTGACCAGGCCATGACGGCGGCCCGTGACCTGTTCCGCGATCCAGCCGGCGGCGATACCGACGATGATCGCCACGATGATACCGAGGTCGTCAAACATCCGATTAATCCTTTCAGCCCCCGGCCCTCCGCCGGATCAAAACGCAAATGCGGGTGGCGCTGCTCAGGTTCCTTGGGCAAAGAGCACCCATCACCTGATCGCTACCGGCCGAGTGAGAGTATGAGTCTGTCCGCCGCCTACCAAGACCGTTCGAAAATCACCGCTATCTGGCTGTTTTCGGTCGCGGTTCTCGTGCTGGTCATGGTCGTCGTCGGCGGCGTGACGCGACTTACCGATTCGGGGCTGTCGATCACGGAGTGGGCCCCGATCTCCGGCGCCCTGCCGCCGCTGAACGAGGCCGACTGGGCCCGCGCCTTCGAGGCCTATCGTCAGACGACCGAGTATCAGCAGGTCAATGCGGGCATGAGCCTGCAGGAGTTCGAGACGATCTATTGGTGGGAGTGGGTCCACCGACTGCTCGGCCGGCTCATCGGCGTGGCCTTCGCCATCCCCTTTGTGATCCTGCTGGTCATGCGCGAGATCCCGCGTCGGCTGATCTGGCGCTGCCTGGTGCTGCTGGCGCTGGGCGGTCTGCAGGGCCTGATCGGCTGGTGGATGGTGGTTTCCGGCCTGGCAGGGCGGGTCGACGTCGCCCCCGAGCGGCTGACGACCCACCTCGGCATGGCCCTGCTGATCTTCGTCGGCCTTGTCTGGACCGCACTGGAAGCGGCCAACGGCGAGGATTACAGCCGGTCTCCGGCGGGCTGGTCCCGCGGCGCCCTGGGCCTGCTGCTCCTCGTATTCGTCCAGTGCCTGCTCGGCGGGCTGGTGGCCGGCAACGACGCGGGCCGGGTCTTCACGGACTGGCCGCTGATGGAGGGAGGCTTCTTCCCGCCGGTGGACTGGAGCCTCGGCGCCATGGCCTTCCTGCACGACCAGGGGCTGGTTCAGTTCATGCACCGTCTCGGCGGCTATGCGGTGTTCCTGGCCGCGGGGCTTTTCCTGTATCGCGCCATGCGCCTGCGCCTGTCGGAAGGCGTGCCGGCGGCCGCCATCGCCCTCATGGCGGCCGTGTTTGTCCAGATGCTGCTCGGAATCTTCACCCTGATGACCGCGCTCAACCCTTGGCTGGCGGGCTTCCACCAGGCCGGCGGCGTGATCGTGCTGGGTCTGGCGACCTATCTGCTCTGGCGCGTTCGGCGGTCCCAGCCGCGCCTTTTCATGAGTTCTGGAATCGCGTCCAGGGGCCTGTGATCGCCAAGGTGATCCCGGGGCTCTGAATATTCACGAACAGGGTCGAGCCGTCCGGCGAGAAGCAGACCCCCGCCAGCTCTGAGTTGCCTTCGTAGATGTTGCGCGCGAGCGTGTAGATGCGCCCTTCAGGGGTCACCCCGCGCAGGTGGTTGGTCTCGGTCGAGTAGCGGTCCTCGCAGACCAGCAGGTGCCCCCACGGCGCGACCGTGAGGTTGTCTCCATAATCGTAGACCTGGTCGTCGCTCGACTCGATGAACAGCTGGATGCGGCCGCCGTTGGCGTCGGGCACGTGGCGGACGATCTGGCCGAACTGGCGTGAGCCGCCCGAGGTGGCGGTGAAGAACATCTCTCCGTCGCCCCAGTGCAGGCCCTCGCCCCGGGCGAACAGGGCCGCGCCGGCCGCGTGACCGCGCTGCCGAAGGTCGCTGTTCGGGCTCTCGACATCGTCCAGGTCGATCCAGTCGACGTCGAGCCACCCGCCCTGCCGCCAGGCTGTACGGCCCTCCCAGTTGCGCAGGTCGGCCCCGGGCGCGCCGCGCACGGCCAGCGCCTGCAGGCGTCCGCCTTCGTGTAGGCGGCCCGGAGCGTCGGGAATGAAGCGATAGAAGAGGGAGTCGTCCTCGTCCTCGGTCATGTAGACGACGCCGGTGGACGGATCGACGCAGGCGGCCTCGTGGTCGAACCGGCCCATGGCGCGAAGCGGCCGCGGCTCGACCAGCCCGCGCGCGTTCGCCGGCACCTCAAAGACCCAGCCGTGGTCCTGCTGGACCTCCTCACCGGCCTGTATGGAGGTTTCCTCGCACGTCAGCCACGAGCCCCAGGGCGTGACCCCGCCCGCGCAGTTGGTCGAGGTCCCGGCCAGGCTGAGGTGCTGGCGGATGGTGCGGCGTTCCTCGAGGTCGTAGATCAGGGTGGTCGTGCCGCCGGACAGTGGCATGCCCGCCGCGTCGCGCCCGTAAGCTCGGGACATGTCCAGCCGGTCCAGAAGATGGTGGGCTATGCCGCAGGCGCCTTCGTTGACGTCGTCCTTGTCCAGCTCGTGGTTGCGGACCAGCGCGACCCGCGAGCCGCCGCCGAAGCCGGACCGGCCGGGCGCGCTGAAACAACCCATGCCGTCGAACTTGGCCGGCACCAGCAGACCGTCGGCCATGGTCTCGCCGGCCTGGGAGACGATGCGGTACTCGAAGCCCTCCGGCAAGTCGAAGACGCCCAGCGGATCGCGGCGCAGCGGGCCGTAGGCGGTCACCTCGTTGCGGTAGCTCTCAGGCGCCTGCGCCCGGACCGCCTGGGCCAGGCCGGAGAAGGCCAGGCCGGCCGCACCGGACGCCAGGAAACCGCGACGGGAGAGACTCATGACCACCTCGAAGTTGCGGGGCGGATGTAGCGCCTGGATGCGACGAGTGCATGACCGAAAAACTATATGGTATTATAATACCGCAGACAGAAAGCTGCTTAAAAACAATGTAGTGCGCCAAAGTGACATGCAAATGTGTGATTGACCGACCCCGAGCCGTCCTGTAGAAGGCGCGGCTTCGCGACCGGGGGCGTTCTCCGGCCGCTTACCAGGACACCATCATGCTCAAGCACACCACGGCTTCGCTGAAGCCCGCGGATGTCGAGAAGAAGTGGATCGTGATCGACGCCGAAGGCGTGGTCGTGGGCCGTCTCGCCTCGTTCATCGCCATGCGCCTGCGCGGCAAGCACCGCCCGGACTACACCCCGCACGTCGACTGCGGCGACAACGTCATCGTCGTCAACGCGGCCAAGGTGAAGTTCACCGGCAAGAAGCTGACCGACAAGCTCTATCACCGCCACACCGGTCACCCGGGCGGCGTGAAGACCCGCGTCGCCGGCCAGATCCTCGAAGGCCGCTTCCCGGAGCGCGTGCTCGAGAAGGCCGTCGAGCGCATGCTGCCCAAGGAAAGCCCGCTGGCCCGCAAGCAGATGACGCACCTGCGCCTGTTCGCCGGTTCGGCCCACAACCACGAAGCCCAGAAGCCCGAGACGATCGACTTCAAGTCGGCCTCGCCCAAGAACACCCGGAGCGTCTGAGCATGACCGACGTGACTGCTGAAAACACCGCCGCCGCCGAAACCGCGCCGACCGAAGCCCTGACCGGCTTCGACGCCCTCAAGGGCATGCAGACCCCGGGCGCGGGCGAAGAGCACCCGGTCTACGTCCAGAAGCTGGACGCCCAGGGCCGCGCCTATTCGACCGGCAAGCGCAAGAACGCCATCGCCCGCGTGTGGGTGAAGCCGGGCTCGGGCAAGTTCACCATCAACGGCCGCGACCAGGAAGTTTACTTCGCCCGTCCGGTGCTGCGCATGATGATCGCCCAGCCGCTGGTCGTCACCGGCCGCGAGACCCAGTTCGACGTGGTCTGCACGGTCGAGGGCTCGGGCCTGTCGGGCCAGGCCGGCGCCATCCGCCACGGCCTGTCGCACGCCCTGACGCACTATGAGCCGGCGCTGCGCCCGGTCCTGAAGCCGCACGGCTTCCTGACCCGCGACAGCCGCGTCGTCGAGCGCAAGAAGTACGGCCGCGCCA
>CBIHLR010000043.1:0-14348 GCA_966210875.1 uncultured Brevundimonas sp.
AGGGCGGCGTTCTCCTCGATGCCGTCCAGGCTCTCCATCTTGAAGCCCCACCAGCCGGCCCAGGTGGCCGAGCAGATGCCCTCGGCCGCGAGGGTGTCGGCGATCTTGTAGCTCTCGGACGCGTGGTGAAAGGTCGTGATCCGATAGTCGAACTCGCGGGCCAGATCGATCATCAGCATCATCTCGTCGGCGCGGTAGCAGTGGTTCTGCACCAGAATGTCGCCCGAAAGCACGCCGGCGAGCGTCTCCAGGCGCAGGTCGCGGTTCGGCGGATCGGCGGCCTCGCCCGCCTCGACGCGGCGCTCGTACTCCTGCCAGCGGCGACGGTAGTTTTGGGCCTCGATCCAGCTGGAGCGGAAGCCGGCCATGTTGCCCATGCCGGTGGCGGGGCTCTGGTTGCGGGCGCCGTAGACGCGCGAGGGGTTCTCGCCGCAGGCCATCTTCAGGCCGTAGGGGGCGTCGGGGAACTTCATCCCCTGCATGGAGATCGAGGGCACGTTCCTCAGGGTCACCGAACGGCCGCCGAACAGATTGGCCGATCCGGGGAGGATCTGCAGCGTGGTCACCCCGCCCTCGCGGGCGCGGTTGAAGCCGGGGTCCTGCGGCCAGACCGAATGCTCGGACCAGACGTAGGCGGTGTTCGGATTGGTCGCCTCGTTGCCGTCCGAGGTCGCCTGGACCGACGGGGACGGATAGACGCCGAGGTGGCTGTGGGCGTCGATGATGCCCGGCGTGACGAAGCGGCCGGCCGCATCGATGCGGCGCACGCCGGCGGGGATCGGCGTGCCGGGCCCGCCGACGGCGGCGATCCGGCCGTCGACCATGACCACGACCCCGTTCTCGATCCGCTCGCCGGTGGCGGTGAAGACCGTGCCGCCGACGATGGCGACGTCCTCGCGCGGCAGGGGCGCGTAGGTGGACGGATAGGGATCGGCCAGGCCGCGCAGGCCGGGCAGCAGTTCGGCCCTCTGGCCGTTCGAAGGCGCGGCCGGTTCGTCGGGCGCGCCCGATCCCGTCGTGGCGCAGCCGGTCAGGGCCATGGCCGCGGCGGCGGCCAACAAGATGCTCCGCATGAAACCTCCCCCGGCCCGCGCGACGGGCCTCGTCAGACAATCCCGGCGGCGAATAAAGCCGGGCTTTGACCGACGGCCAAGCGAAAACGGGGTTAGGCGGGAAGCCGGGCCAGCGCGTCCGCCGGATCGAGGCCATCGATCTCGATCGTCTTGGTCCGGGCTGTCTCGCCGCGCACGATGCGCACTGCGGAGCGCGGCACACCCAACGCCTTGCCAAGCAAGCGGATCACGGCGGCGTTCGCCTCGCCGTCCGCGGGCGCGGCGCGCACGCGGAGCCGAACCAGCGGATGCCCGCCAGGCTCGATCTCGACGGCGTCGATGCGGTCCGCGCCGCCCCTCGGCGTCACCCGGACGGTCAGCCGGCAGCTCACCCCAAGGCGTAGAGCGCGGGCGCGGCCATGTTGTTGAACACGATCTGGGCGAAGCGCAGCGCGAGCAGGACGACGATCGGGCTGATGTCCACGCCGCCGAGCGGGGGGATGATCCGGCGGAACGGCGACAGCAACGGCTGGGTGACGGCGTCGAGGAAGGCGCCGATCGCATAGACGAGCCGGTTGCGCGGATTGAGCACATTGAAGGCGACGAGCCAGCTCATGATCGCCGCCGCGATGATGAAGATCACCATCAGATTGAAGATCTGATTGACCAGCCAGACTATGGCGACGCCCATGGAGCTCCCTTTCGCTGAAGGGGGCTTCTAGCGGGCGTCGCGTTCCGGCGCAAAGGCCCGCTTGACTTGCGGCGCCCGCCGCGACATGACGCGCGCCTTGCCTGGACACCCCGACACGGGGCCGTAGCTCAGTTGGTAGAGCGCGTCGTTCGCAATGACGAGGTCAGGGGTTCGACTCCCCTCGGCTCCACCAGGCTTTCTTACCCGCAACCGATGTCCCGCTGGCGCCAGATGCGTGCGCACGGCAGTGGGCGGTGGCCCGCTCTAGTCAAAGTTGAGTACGCCGGGAAGCGCGCGGTCCTGCTTTGACGCAACCATAGGTTTGGCGCTGTTTCCCTTTGTACACCAACGTGGTTAGAAACGACGGTTACCGAATCGCGTAATACAACTCGCGATTGCAGAGGGGAAAAGTTCGGGACATGCCGGAGTCCGACCGTCTCCAGGCCCTGACCGAGCGCGAGCGCCGCTATCTCCGGCTCGTGCTCGCGCATCGCACATCCAAGGAAATCGCCCGCGAAGAGGGGCTGTCGAAGCACACGGTGGACCTGCACATCCATCGCGCCGTGCGCAAGCTGGGCGCGCGGTCCCGGCGCGAGGCGGCCCTGATCGCGGCCGGCGATACCCCCCCTATCGAGTCGGAATACGATCCGCCGTCTCTGGAAGTCGACGGCGTTCTCGGGAAATCTCCGTTTCAGCACGCGGGGGCGGCCCATGACTCACAACCGGAAGACGTTTCGCGCGACAGCTGGTTCAGGCGTCTCAGCGCCTGGGGGAGGATCGGCATGATCCTCGCGATCGCGTTCGGGCTGACGGTCGCGGTCGCCATCCTGCTGCCGGGCGTCTCTCTGCTGCTCGACGCCTTTCACGGCTGGATCGAACGCGCGCCGGTGCGCTGAATCCATGATCGACGGTATCCTGCAGTTGGTGAGCAACGGCTTCACCCTGACCATCTCCCTGGCGACCCTGTTCGCCTGCCTGTTCGCGATCGTCTGGGGGCAGTGGCCCGAAAAGGTGGCCGGCGTCGGCATCCTGGCGGGCTGGGGGCTGTCCCTCCTGGTCTTTGATCGCGACGGGCACGCTCAACCCGCCCTCGCGGCGGTGGACGCCGTGGTCCTGCTGGGTCTCGGGTGGGCGGCCATAGCGACCAAGCGGGCGTGGCTTCTGTGGGCCACCGCGGCCCAGTTGCTCATGGTGGTCACCCACGGCGCGATGGTGATCTTTGCGGACGTCAGCCTGGCCGCCTTTTCGAGCGTGCTCGGGGTGTGGAGCCTCGTGCTGGTCACGTCATTGATCGTCGGAGCCTTGCAGCATCCGGCGCGCGCGGAGGGTTGGTCTTGGACATGAGAGTCGCACGCGGCCGGCGTCCGGCCAATCTGTCGGGGGCGGGGCTGGTCGAGGCGCTGCTGGCCGCCTGGGCCGGCGCCTATCAGATCGGCGTCGCCGTGTTCGAGGCCGGGGGCGCCCTGGTCTGGTGCAACCCGGCAGCGACCAAACTGCTGAACGGGCGGCTGGGCTTCGCCGAGGGTCCGACCGGCGGGCTGGTCGTGCGCGACCGGAAGGCCAATGCGCCGTTCGCCGCCTTCGTGGCCGAGACGAGCCATCACACGGTGGCCGAGGTCTTCTGCCTTGATAACGGGCCTGACGACCTGGTCATCTGCGGCGAGCACTTCGTCTCGCCCTGGGGCGAAAACTACGTCGGCCTGCGGATCTATACGACCGAGGACATCCGGCGCTTCCCGCTGGCGGACCTGGGGATCAAGTACAGCCTGACTTCGGCGGAGCAGCGCATCCTCAAGGACCTGCTGACGGGCCTGAAGGCGGACGACATCGCCGAGGCGCGCGAGATCTCGGTCGAGACGGTGCGGACACACGTGCGGCGGCTCTACGCCAAGATGAACGTCTCGAGCCGGGAGGGGCTGTTCTTCACCGCCCTCCAGTACCGGGCGCCCTAGCCGGCGGTCAGCGCAAGCTCCGCCCGAAACAGGATGCGCCCGTCCTCGGCGCGGGCGACGACGCGAAAGGGGCCCGGGTCACGCGGATAGTCGCCGGCCAGTTCGGCGAGCGCCGAGATCGCGGCGCCGCGCACCGCCGCCTCGTCGCGCAGCTCAAGGCCGCCGTCGTCCGGCTGGGAGCTGTGTCCCACCGAAGTGTCGAAAAAAACGCGCACGCGGACCCACCTCCGCCGGACCTTACGGTCTCATCAATTTTGGGTAGACCTTAAGCGCAGGCCTGGTCGCCGACAAGGCGAGGACGGTGCGAACCGGTCATATATCGGCCTGGATGCAGCCTGCGCCGGCCTGCGGCGTTGGTGGTCAGACCCACCGCAAGGAGAACGCCATGAAGGGCTTTGTCGCCGATATCGAGACGCTGACCGAGGACAACACCGATTTCCGGCGGGTGGTCTACACCGGCAAGCACCTGCAGCTGGTCCTGATGGCGCTGAAGCCGGGCGAGGAGATCGGCGAGGAGGTCCATGAGGACCACGACCAGTTCTTCCGCTTCGAGAGCGGGACCGGCGAGGTGCTGATCGACGGGGTGCGGACGGCCGTGAAGGCGGATGACGCGGTGATCGTGCCGGCCGGCGCGCGGCACAATGTGACGAACACGGGCGGCGAGCGCCTGACGCTATACACCCTGTACGGGCCGCCCGAGCACCGCGACGGCGTCGTGCACGCTACGAAGCCCGAGGCCGAACGCGACGACGAGCATTTCGACGGTACGACGACGGAGTAGCCCGCACCGGAACAGGCCGCGCGGCGTGCGGGTTGAGCCGGAATGGAAAGCCTGCACGCCCTCGCCGAGGCGGCTGCGAGGTTGCTGGAGTACGCCGGTGCGGCCGTCATTCTGGGGGGCGTCGTTGTCGCGACCGTCTGGTACGTGCGCTGCGGCCTGCGTGACCGCGCCTGGGGGGATGCCTACACGAGCTATCGGGCCAACCTCGGGCGCGGGATTCTCCTGGGTCTGGAGCTTCTGGTCGGAGCGGACATCATCGCCACCATCACCGCGCCGCTCACCTTCGCAAGCGTGGGACTCCTGGCGGTGATCGTCGCGATCCGGACGCTGCTCAGCTTTTCGCTGGAGACGGAGATCGAGGGGTGCTGGCCCTGGGAGCGGAGACGTCTGAGCGACCGGGAAGCCGAGGGGCGGCGCTAGACGCCGAAGCCCTCGCCGCCGCCGCCGTAGGTCTCGATGGCGGAGAAGAGGCCGCGGATGAGTTCGCGGTCGACCTCGCCGATCTCGGGCTTCCAGACGTCGAAGATGAGCACGATGCGGGTCTGGTCCGAGGTGTTCCAGGCCTCATGCTCGATGGTGTCGTCGAAGGCCCAGGCCTGGCCGTAGCGCCACTCGCGGGTTTCCGACCCGACGCGCAGGCGACAGCCGTCCGGGACGACCACGGGCAGGTGGCAGATCAGGCGCGTATTCACCAGGCCGGTGTGCGGCGGGATGTGGGCCCCCGGCTCCAGCCGCGAGAAGAGCACGCTGGGCGCCCGGCCGGCGATGTCGGTCAGCGGAGCGCCTTCGAGCGCCGCCAGGGTGCGGGGGAAGCGGGCGACGTTTTCGGCGACGTGTTGGCCGTCCTTGACCAGATAGAGGGCCGACCACTCCGGGTTTTCGAGCATGCCCGCCTGGGCCGAGTTCGGGCGATTCTCGCGCATCTCGACATAGGGGGCGAAGGCGCCGGGCGCGTTCATCACCGCCGCAAGTTCGTCGCGGATGTCATCGGCGGCCGCCTCGACGCGGTCGAGCCAGGGCGTGGCCTCGCGCGGCGCGAACTGGATCTGGGGCAGGCCCGGGAAATAGTAGAAGCGCGGCTGCTGGAGATAGAGCTGGGTCCGGCCGGCCATGAGGTCGAGCGACTGGGCGAAGCGTGGCGAGGCCTCGGGCGCCGGCAACCCGCGCCGGTTCAGCTGATCGCGAAAGAAGGGTTCGAAGCCGCCGGTGGTCTCGCCCACGAACGAGCGCGCGTGCTCCAGAGCCTCGGCCAGGTCGGGCGCGGGCGCCCTGGGCGCCTGTTTGATGGCGGCGGCGTAGAAGGTGACGGCGGAGCGCCGGTCGCGCAGGGCGGCGAAGTGATCCCCCTTGAGCAACAGGGCGCGGCAGTTGCGCGATTCCAGCCGCAGGGCCTGGTCGACGGCGGCCACGGCGCCCTGGCTGTCCCCGAGCGCGCGACAGGCGTAGGCCTGGGCCACCCAGACCGAGGCGTCGCCCCGTCCGGCGCCGGTGATCTGCCGGAACAGCTCCAGCGCCTCGGTCGCGCGGTCCTCGCGGAGCGCGGCCATGCCCTGGCGGGCCAGCGCGGCGAAGTCCGCTTCCGCCATCAGCAGACCGGGCCGAACAGGCCCGGCGGCGCCTCGTCGCAATAGACGACCCAGGCCACGTCCGAGGGGCCGACCGCTACCATCAGCGGCCGCCAACGGCCCGACTGGCGCCGCAGCACCGCATAGGTGGTGTTGCCGTCCTGAAAGTCGTTGTGGGGCGCCGGGATGGCCCCGCCGCCGGGCCGCTGCGGCTCGGCGTGAACAAAGGCCCAGGTCCCCGAGACCCGCATCTCCTCGACCACGAACTCGACCGGCGCGCCCAGGTCGGCCTCGACCGCCGGGCGCATGGCGTCGAGGATGGCGCGACGCTCGGCCGAGCCGGGCGCGGGCGTGTGCATCGACTGGGCCTGGGCGACGCCCGCAAGGGCGAGCGCGGCGATCACGATCAGGCTGCGGAACATCGGCGACCCCTCCGGCGGACCTGAACGGTGTTCCAGCACCGCCGGTCCGTCAATGGGGCGGCGTCAGGCTTCTTCGTCGAAGCGGGCCTCGACCAGGGCCACGACGGCGTCCAGCGCGGCCTCGGCGTCGGGGCCCTCGGCGGTGAGTTCGAGGGTCGAGCCCTGGCCGGCGCCCAGCATCAGCAGCCCCATGATGGAGCGGGCGTCGACCGACTGGCCGTCGCGGCCGACCCTGACCTCGGCGTCAAAGGGCTGGACCGCCTTGACCAGCTTGGCCGAGGCGCGGGCGTGCAGGCCTCGCGCGTTGCAGACCTCGACCGTGCGAGGCCCTGCGCTCACTTATCCCCCGCGAGCACGTAGGAGGCGACCGAGATGTATTTGCGGCCGGCGTCCTGCGCGTGCGCCACCGAGGCCTCGAGCCCTTCGCGCTGGCGCACGCTGGTCAGCTTGATGAGCATGGGCAGGTTCAGCCCGGCGATCACCTCGGCGCCGGTCTGCTCCATCACCGAGATGGCGAGGTTCGAGGGCGTGCCGCCGAACATGTCCGTGAGCAGGATGACGCCGTCGCCGTCATTCACGGCCGCGGCCGCGTCGACGATGTCCTGGCGCCGGCGTTCCATGTTGTCGTCCGGCCCGATGCAAATCGCGGCCACGCCCCGCTGGGGCCCGACCACGTGTTCCAGCGCCGAAAGGAATTCCGTCGCCAGCCCGCCGTGGGTGACGATCACGAGACCGATCATGCCCTTGAAGAAACCTCTGCTGGCCCCCGCGGCAGGGCGAAAGCGCCGCCCTGTCGGTCGAAAGGCCGTTCCATAGGCCAAAGCTTGCGGGGGGCCAAGCGCGACCGCACGTCGCGGCTCAGGCGGGGAGCCGCGCGAGGGCGAGCTCGACCTTGGCCGGGGCCGACGGTTCGAGCGCCACCAGCTCAAATCGGGGCAGGGCGACGCCCTCCACGGCTTCGCGCGCCGGCTCCGGCAGGCGCTCGGCGTCACGGACGCAGTCGACCAGCAGGACCGCCCGGGCGCTCGGCAGCGGAGGCTGGCCGAGCACGCCGAGGTGACGGACCTCCATCAGGCCGGCGATGGGCTCGGAAGCGCTGACGTAAAGACGGCCGCCCGAGCGCCAGGCCTCGATGTAGTCGTCCCCGACGAGCCGCCAGCCCTGACCGATCAGGCGCAGCGCCAGGTCGCTCTTGCCGGCGCTGGAGGGGCCGCGCAGCAGCGCCGCGCGCCACCCGGCGGACGTGGCGCGGGCGACGGCTGTGGCGTGCAGGCGCATCAGACGCCCGGCAGACGGACGGTGAAGCAGGCCCCGGTGACGGCCCCGTCGGCGCTGCGCCGGTTTTCGGCCCGGACCTCCCCGCCGTGCGCCTCGACGATCTGGCGCACGATGGACAGGCCGAGGCCCGAGTTGGAGCCGAAGGCCGCGCCCTGGGGACGGGAGGTGTAGAAGCGCTGGAAGACCGTCTCCAGGTTCTCCTCCGGGATGCCGGGGCCATCGTCCTCGACCTTCAGGACGACCGGCAGACTGGCGCCGGACTCGCGAGCCAGGGACAGCCGCACCGTGCCGCCTGGCGGACTGAAGGAACGGGCGTTGTCGACGAGGTTGCGGATGACCTGGCCGAGCGGACCCTCCCGGCCGAGAACGCCGAAGGACTCGCCCGGCGGCGCCGACAGCCGGACCGGCGCCCCGTCGTCGTCGTAGAGGCTGACCACGTCCGCCACGAGGCGATCGAGCGCCACCGGACGGGGCGGGTCTCGCGACAGTTCGGCGTCCAGGCGCGAGGCGTTGGAGATGTCGGTGATCAGCCGGTCGAGGCGGAAGACGTCGCGCTGCAGCAGGCGCGTCAGCCGCTCCCGGTCGGCGTCGGTCCTGACCAGGCCCAGGGTCTCGACGGCCGAGCGGATGGAGGTCAGCGGGTTCTTGATCTCGTGGGCCACGTCGGCGGCGAAGCGTTCGATCGCCACCATCCGGTCGGACAGGGCCTCGGTCATGGTCTCAAGCGCGCGGGCGAGATCGCCGATCTCGTCCTTGCGCTGCTGCAGGTCCGGCAGGGAGATGGCGCGGGCGCGCTGGAGGCGGACCTGGTCAGCGGCGCGCGCCAGCCTGAGCACGGGGCGCACGATCAGCAGATAGAGCATCAGCGCCGTCAGCAGGCTGACGATGAAGGCCACCAGCGCGAAGGGGACCATGGCCCGGCGCTGGTCGTTGACGATCTCCGAGAAGTCGTTGGCCTCGAGCGTCAGCACCCCGACCACCGTCTCGACGTGGCGCAGGGGCACGGAGATGGACACCACGCGATCGCCGACCTCGTTGGTGCGGATGCCGGACTGATCGGCGCCGGTGAGCGCCGCCTCGACCTCGGCGGCCAGGTCGTTGCGGGCCGCGACGAGCGCGCGGTCGCTGCCGGCCTCGTCTTCCGCCGGCTGAGGCGAGCCGGCTGGGCGCGCCGGCGGCAACTCTTCGACCAGCACGGCGTCCGAGACGAGGTAGCTGTCCGCTACGAGCTCGCCCTCGATGTTGAAGATGCGCGCGCGCTGGCCTTCCGGGATCAGCTCGGTCCGCAGGAACTGGGCCGAAAGGATGGGATCGAGCGCCGGGTAGGGCTCTCCCTGGGTGCCGCCGACCTCGTAGAGGACCGAGGCCACCAGCTGCGCCTGGGCGTTCAGGTACTGGATGCGGGCGTCGACGAGGCCGCGGCGCCATTCGTTCAGGCCGAACATCCCGGCCAGCAGGACGGCCAGGGTGACGAGGTTCAGGAACAGGATGAGCCGCGCCAGGCGCGAGCCGGGCATCACCTGCCAGGGAATGCGCCAGCCGGCGCGGCGCGCCCGCGGCTCGCCTTCGTCACTCACGATAGCGGTAGCCCACCCCGTACAGCGTCTCGATGGCGTCGAACTCCGGATCGACGACCCGGAACTTCTTGCGCATGCGCTTGATGTGGCTGTCGATGGTGCGGTCGTCGACATAGACCTGGTCGTCGTAGGCGGCGTCCATCAGGTTGTCGCGGCTCTTCACGAAGCCGGGCCGCTGGGCCAGGGCCTGGAGCAGCAGGAACTCGGTGACGGTCAGGCGCACCGGCTTGCCGTCCCAGGTGCATTCGTGGCGGGCCGGGTCCATGGCCAGCTTGCCGCGCTTGAGCGACTTGCCGGCGTTCTCGGAGGTGTCGATCTCGCCGGATTCGACGCCGGCGCGGCGCAGGATGGCCTTGATCCGCTCGATCAGCAGCCGCTGGCTGAACGGCTTGGTCATGTAGTCGTCGGCGCCGAGGTTGAAGCCGAGGATCTCGTCGATCTCCTCGTCCTTGGAGGTCAGCATGATCACCGGCAGGCTGGAGGTCTGGCGCAGCTTTCGCAGCACCTCCATGCCGTCCATGCGCGGCATCTTCACGTCGAGGATGGCCAGGTCCGGCGGGTCGGACTCCAGGGCCTCGAGACCCGAGGCGCCGTCGTGGAAGGCGCGGACCGTGTGGCCGTGGCTTTCCAGCGCCAGCTTGACGGACTCCACGATGTTCTCGTCGTCGTCCACGAGGGTGATGACTGCCATGGTCGGTATGCGCTCCCAGCGGCGAAGGTTCCGGACGGTTCGTCGCGCTCAAGGTGAGATTAGGGCGCGCGAGCGGCAAGGCCAAGGCAGGCCGCGTCCGGTCAGATACGGTCAGCGGTCAACGATCCACCGACGGCCTAGGTTGCGCGAAGCTGGAGCTCGTCGGTTTGCGCGCCTTTCGTCTCATCCTATGTCTGATCGCCTGCGCCGCGCCCCTGTCGGCCCGGGCGCAGCCGGTCGAGGCGGTGGCCGAGGCCCTGGGCTCGGTGGTGCGCATCGAGCCCGCCTGGAGCCAGGGCGGCGACGACAGCGGCCTGACGCGCGGCCTGGGCTCCGGCTTCGTGCTCGACGCGGCGGGCCATGTGGCGACCAATGCGCATGTGGTCGGCGAGGCCCCCACCGTCATCCTCGTGTCGCCCGACGGGGGGCGGCGCGCCGGCCGGGTCGTGGGGCGCGACGCCCTGACCGACATCGCCCTGATCGCGCCGGCCGGCGGCGCCTTCGCGCCTCCCCTGGCCGCGGGCGACGGCGAGGCCCTGAGGTCCGGCGAGCGCGTCTACGCCATCGGCAGCCCGATCGCCTTTCCGTTCAGCGTCACCGAGGGGATCGTCTCGGGTCTGGGCCGCGCCTACGACCCGGCCTGGCCGGTGGACTTCATCCAGCACGACGCGGCCATCAATCCCGGCAGCTCCGGCGGCCCCCTGATCGACGCCGAGGGGCGGGTCGTGGGCATGAACACGGCGACGCCGGCCGAGACCCTGTTCGACATCGGCATCGGCCTGGCGATCCCGATCGAACTGGTCGCCGAGGTCGCGGACGCCCTGGTGCGCGAAGGCGGCCTGTCACGCGGCGGGCTGGGGCTGGTGGTGAGGGGCGCGGACGCGGGGATTCTGACCACGCTGGGCGTGGACGCCCGGCAGGGGCTGCTGATCGACGAGGTGACGCCCGGCTCGGCCGCCGAAGCGGCGGGCATCCGGTCCGGCGACGTGATCCTGACCGCGGCGGGATCGCCTCTGCGCTATCCGCGCGACCTGTACGCCGCCCTGATGGCCCTGAGCCGCGGCGAGCAGCTTCACCTCGAGGTCGCGACGGGCGCCCAGGTGAGGCCGCTGAGCGTCGAACTGGGTCGCCCGGACGCCACCGCTCCCTTGCGCGGTCGCCTGGCGCAGGACGCCCTGAGCACGCGCGATCGCCGGCGGGACGGCGCGGGCCTGAGGTTCGCCTCGGTCGAATCCGGCGAAGGCGTGCTGATCAACGAGGTCGCCGACGGGTCGCTGGCGGCCGACTACGGCGTGCGGCGCGGCGATCTGCTGCTCGCCGTGGACGGCCGGCCGGTGGCCAGCGCCGCCGCGGCCGACGCGGCCCTGTCCGGCGACCGGGAGCTGGCGGTGCTGCGCCTGCTGAGGCCGGGACGGGGCGTAAGGCACCTGGCGCTGCCGCTGACCGCCGAGGCGGCGGAGCGCCGCCCGCCGGGGCTGCCGACCGATCTGGGCTCAGGCCCCCTTTGAGCTTTGACGGGAGCGGCTTATGCCTGGGTCCGAGGACGACTGGGGGAACAGGGACATGGCGGGGGAGGCCGATCCGTTCGCGGCGCTGACGAGCCTGTTTGAGCGGCGCTCGGCGCTGGTGCTGGAGGACGACGGGGCGCTGGCCGAGCACGTCATGGGCAAGCTGACCCGGGCGGGCTTTGAGCGCGTCGATCACGTCACGGCCGGCGAGGACGCCGTCGCGGCGGCGGGTGAGCACGGCTACGACATCCTGATCCTGGATCGGATCACGCTCGGCATGGACGGGCTGAGCGCGCTCACGGCCATTCGCGATGGCGGGGGCCCGTCGGCGGAGGCGCCGGCCCTGTTCCTGACGGCGCTGGGCGGCGAGCGGCAGCGGGTCGAGGGGCTGATCGCCGGGGCCGACGACTATCTGTCCAAGCCGGTCGGCGACGAGGAGCTGCTGGCCCGGGTCGCGGCCCAGCTGCGGCGGGCGGCGCGGCGCGAGGGCGACGACCGGCGCAACGGCGACCTGGTCAACGGACCACTGAAGTTGTCGCAGGGCGCGCGGACCCTGACCTTCACGCCGCGCGGCGGGGAGCCGCGCACGCTGGACCTGTCTCCGCTGGAGTTCGCCATCGTCGGCGAGCTGATGGGCGCGCGCGGCCAGCCGGTGACCAAGTCGATGCTGTGGGACCGCTGCTGGGTGGAGTGGAAATTCCTGCCCGACAACTACGTCAACATCATCGACGCCCGCATCTCGGCGCTGCGGCGGCGGCTGAAGGAGCAGTGCCCGGAGCTGCCGGACAGCCTGCATCCGCTGATCGTCTCGGCGCGCAGCCAGAGCCTGGTGTTCCGGGTGCTGGACAGCGAGGCGTGAGGCTTCCGGCCGTCTCGGGGGCGTGGCTCGCCGCGTTCGTGACCCTGCTGGCGGCCGCGTCCCTGTCGGCCTCGCTGGCGGTGACGCACCAGGCGGTGCGATCCGAGCAGCGGCAGCGCGCGGCCCTGGCGGCGCTAAGGGACTACGGGGCCCTGCTGTCCAAGATGGACATTATGTCGGCCGCCGCCCCGACCGACGCGGACTATATCGCCAGCTGGCTGACCGTCTTTCAGACCCGGCCGGGCGTGACCACGAGCATCGAGGAGGCCTGCGCGGGCCGCCAGCCAAACATGGGGCTGCGCTGGGTCGGCGGGCCGGACGGCGCGACGGCGGGCGCCGAGGCGCTGGCGAGCGCGCGGGCCGAGCCGCTCGAGGACCTGGGTCCCAACGTCTATCTGCTTCGCCTGCCGCGCGGGTCGGTCTGCGCCGACAGGGCCGTGGAGGTGGTTGCGGTGCGCGACGTGGCCGGGCCGATGGAGGTCATCGTCGCGCGCATGGTGGAGCGGACCGGCCAGGCCTGGGGCGCCGCCGCCTTCGCTGTCGCTGGCATGGGGGTGCTGCTGCTGGCCTTTGGGCTGGCGACCGCCGCCTGGGCGCGGGGGCGGATGCTGTCGGGCGTGAGCCGGCTGAACGCCAGCCTGGAGCAGGCCGGCCGTGGCGAGTTTCTACCGCCGATCCCCGTCGAGGAGATGACCGGCGACCTGCGCCGCCTGACCACCCAGGTGAACGTCACCCTGGGCCGCCTGCAGGAACTGCTGGTGTGGCTGCGCGACACCTCCGACCAGCTCGCGCACGACTTCCGAACGCCCCTGGCCAGGGCGCGGGCGCGGCTCGACCAGTTCGATGACACGGGCGACGTCCAGCTGATCCACCAGGCCCGTGCGGACCTGAGATACCTGACCCAGGTGATGAACGAGTCCCTCTCGCTCAGGGACAGCGAGGCCTGGGCCTTCGAGGAGGTCCGGCTGGACCAGGTCTGCGCCGCGGCGGCTGAACTCTACGAGCCGGTCGCGGAGGCCCGCGGCATCCGCATCGAGACCGATCTGGCGCCGGCGCCCGCGCTCGGCGTGGCCAGCCTGCTGCAGCGCGCGGTGGCGAATCTGGTGGACAACGCGGTGAAGTACTCCCCCGATGGGGCGCTGGTCCGCATCACGGCGGCGAGCGATGGCGAGACGGCGAGGGTGACGGTGATCGACGAGGGGCCCGGGATGGCGGCGACCGAGGCGCAGGACGCGTCGGAACGTCCCGACAGCCACCGCATGGGGCTGGACTTCGTGCGCGCCATAGTGCGGCGTCACGGCGGCGATATCGAGATCGACAGCGGGCCAGGCGGCTCGCGGGTGACCATAAGGGTATGACGATGCGGATGGCGAAGTTCGGGGCCGGCCTGGCGGCCCTGGTGATGGCGGCGGCGCCTGCAATGGCGCAGGAGACCCCGGCCTTCCCCCTGCCCTATGACGCCGAGCGTGGCGTGTTCAGCTTCGCCGCCCAGATCGAGCGCTCCCTGCCTGCCGTGGTGCGCGTGACGACGCTCAGCCGCTCCACCGGGCCGACGACGGGGACGTCCACGCCGCGCGAGATTTCGGGGGGATCGGGCGTCATCATCGACGCCGCCGGCGGCATCGTGGTCACCAACCAGCATGTCATCGAGGGCGGCAACACCTACCGCGTCGACCTGACCGACGGGCGCTCCTTCGACGCCGAGCTGCTGGGCGCCGACGATGCGACCGACATCGCGGTCCTGCGGATCGACGCGCCGCGGCTGAGCCAGGTGGAGATCGTCGATTCCGACACCATCCGCACCGGCGACCTGGTGTTCGCGGTCGGCCATCCGCTGGGGCTGGACCAGACCCTGACCATGGGCGTGGTGTCGGGCCTGGGCCGCTCGGGCATGGGCGACGCCATTGAGGACTACATCCAGACCGACGCGGCGGTGAACTCGGGCAACTCCGGCGGGCCGCTGCTGGACAGC
>CBIHLR010000044.1:0-14288 GCA_966210875.1 uncultured Brevundimonas sp.
GTGCGCGAGACCTTCGAGGAAACGGGCCTCGTCGTCGGGCGAGCGGCCCCGCCCGCCTCCGTCGCCGGGCCGTGGCGCGAGTACCGCGCCACGGGCGCCCTGCCCGACCTGTCGGCCCTGACCTACATGGCCCGCGCCATCACCCCGCCCGGACGCGCCCGGCGCTTCGACGCCCGCTTCTTCCTGGCCGACGCCGAAGCCCTGATCGACCCCGACCCTATCGCCGGCTCAGGTGAGCTGGACGAAATCGCCTGGATCCCGCTGGCCGAGGCCGAGGCGCTCGACCTGCCCGCCATCACCCGCTTCGTTATCGGCGAGGTGCGCCAGCGGCTCGAGGACCCGGACCGCCCCGCCCCCTTCGTCCGCTTCATCCGCGGCCGCCACGACATCCAGGCGCTCGACTGACCATCCCTGACAGCGGCCCGCCGAGGGTTGCCGCAACGGCGCCCCCGGGGTCTAGTGCCCGGGTTCTGTTAGGAGTTCGCGTCATGCGTCGCCTTCTCGCCAGCCTCGCCGCCATGGCCTTCCTCGCCTCCCCGGCCGTGGCCCAGCAGGAACCCGACGCCGTCGGCGTGTTCGTCCACGATGGCTCATACTTCCGCATCGACGAGACCGGGGAGGCGGTTTACGCCAGCCCGACCGAGCGGGACCCCGTCAGGCATTTCACCGCCACTCAAGAGGACTACGTTCGCATCCGCGACCTCCTGAATCCGTATCGGGACGGCGGCCTGCTCTGCGACGAGACAGGCAACACGACTTCGCAAACGGCCTATTTCCATTGGCGGGACGACGGCTCCGAGACGCGCCAGCCGAACCACGTCTTCTGCTACACGCCGTCGTTCACGGCGGCGCGGCAGGGATGGGATCAGGCCAGCCGAGTCATCGAGGAGCTTGCCGACGCGAACTGGACGCCGCCCCCTGGCCTGGCGAATCCGGACCGTATCACCCTGACCGCCCGTTCGTGGGGCCGCATCACCCGCCAGTGGACCGTGCCACGCGGGGGCGAGGCCACCTTTACCGATCGCGCCGGAGCCGTGACCACCTTCACCGTGTCGGAGGCCGACTTCGACCGGCTGCGGGACATTTTCCGCCCCTACGAGGGCACGCGCTTCGAATGCCAGCGGGTGATCACTGATGGGCCCTACGGCGACGTCACCTGGTCCCAGGAGGGCCACGAGGACCAGGAGGTCCGCTGGGACGCCGGCTGCGTCACCGGCGACGCCAGCGACATCTTCGAACGCTGGGACCGCGCCGTGGCCATGCTGAACGCCCTGCGCGACGCCGGCTGACGGTGGCGGAAAGCACAATCACCCTGCGCCTGACGATCGCGGACCCTGTCCTCGGAATCCGCTACAGCTTGCAGAAGAAGGACGCCGTCCACGATCCGCGCATCGCGACCGATGCGCCGCTCAGCTTCGACGTCCCCGTGCGCCTCAGGGACGACGGCCGTTTCCTGGGCGACTTCGTGCGCAGGGAGGGCCCGGAACGGCGCTTCATCTATGTCCGCATCGGTCAGTCGGCCGGTCAGCACGACACCCCCATCTCCCGCCGCGCCAAGATCGACATTCACAACATCCCGGCCGCACTCCTGGATCAGGCTCGGCAAGGCGCAGTGCTGGAAGCGGTGCTGCCCGGGCGGGCCGGGGATGGAACTCCGGCTTGCGCGACCGTGCGGCCCATCCAGGGCTGGCGCGCGGCCTAGGAAACCGGCCGGCTCAGGTCGAACTCCACCCGCAGCAGGCGACCTGGCCGGCTGAGCTCATAGACGAAGGCCCGCCCCGGCCGGACCTCCATGGCCCAGACGTTGGTGGTCGAGACCTGGGCGTCGGCGGCGTTGAACTGATCGATGGAGAACTGGTCGACGGGGAACTCCTGTCGCTCGGCCGTGCCCTCGTCGACCGTGTCGCCGCCGTACATGTGGAAGCCGTGGATCTCGCCGGACGGATCGCGGTGATCGTGCTTGAGCCTCAGGCTCTCGCGGGTTCGTGTGACCACCCAGCGGCGTGAGCGGTCCTCGCCGACCATGAAGGGGATGCCGATCTCGTCCTCGGCGCAATCCCGCACGTGCATGACCAGCCGCCGCCGGCGAAAATCGTCATCGGCCGCGTCGGTCGTCGTTACCCGCCCCTCGAACGTCTGGCCGCACAGCGCGCTCAGATTGGCGAAGAAGACATCCTGGGGGTCCTGCCCACCCGAGGACGCGGTGGCGCAACCAGCGAGAAGCAGCAGAGAGAAGGCGATCGGGGCTTTCATGCCGTCACGCTTAGGGCCATCTCGGCTGTGTGACCACCCGGCGTTGACTTCCGCGGCTTCCTGAGTATGTTCCGCCGCTCCCGATTTCGGCGGCTTTTGCGCCGCAGCAAGGTTTCTCCCGATGGCCAAGCCGGCTTCCATCAAGATCCGCCTGAACTCGACCGCGGACACCGGATACTTCTACGTCACCAAGAAGAACGCCCGCACCAAGACCGAGAAGATGGTCGTGCGGAAGTACGATCCCGTGATCAAGCAGCACGTCGAATTCAAGGAAGGCAAGATCAAGTAAGGCTTTCAGCCTTCCTTCGACCTCCTGACGCCCGGCCACGGCCGGGCGTTTTGCGTTAGGCCGCGTGGGCGATGACCCGATTCCGGCCCGACTGCTTGGCGTCATAGAGCGCCTCGTCGGCCCGCTTCAGCAGGGCCTCGGCCGTATCGCCGGCGCCCGAGGTGGCGGCCACGCCGATCGAAATCGTCACCTGCAGCGCCTCGCGTCCGTCCAGCACACGGAAGGGTGAGCCGGCCACGTGTCCGCGAATCCGTTCAGCGATGCGGTGGGCGTCCTCGACGCCCGTCTCGGGCATGATCACCACGAACTCCTCCCCGCCGAACCGGCAAGGCAGGTCCACGGCCCGCACATTGGTCGCCAGCCGCACCGCGAACTCGCGCAGGACCTCGTCGCCGCAGTCGTGCCCGAAGGTGTCGTTGATCGCCTTGAAGTGGTCGATGTCCAGCACCAGCACGGCCGCCGGCGCGCCACCCCTGGCGGCATGGGCCACCAGCGGCTCCAGCTGGCCGGCCATGTAGCGACGGTTGTGCAGCCCCGTCAGCGGATCGGTGACCGCCATCTCCAGACTGTGGTCCAGCCGGTCCCTCAGGAAATCCGTATAGCGCTTGTGCCGGATCAGGGTGCGGCTGCGCGCCGCCAGCTCCTGCGGATCGATCGGCCGGGCCAGGATGTCGTTCACGCCCAGGTCCAGGGCCTTGACCAGCCGCGCCTTGTCGTGGGGATCGACCACCGCCAGGATCGGCAGTGATCGGCTGGACACGTCGGAGCGCGCCTGGGCCACAAAGCGCAGTCCATCGAAGCCAGTCGACGCCGCGTTGACGATGATCAGGTCGACCGGCCCCCGCGCCACCGCCAGCGCCTTGGCCGCATCCGCCTCGATCATGGGACGGTGTTCACCCGCAAGTTCGCCGGCGATACGTTCGGCCTGACGCGGGCTGTCGTCGACGATCAGCACCCGCCCGCCGCCGGCCCGAACCCGCGCCGCCGCGCCCTCGAGCAGGCCCAGCCGGCGGCCGGACTCCTCGCGCTTGCGCAGCTCCTCGATCACCGATTTCAGCCGGGTCAGGGATTTCACCCGCGCGAACAGGATCACGTCGTCGACCGGCTTGGTCAGGAAGTCGTCCGCCCCGGCCTCGAGCCCCGTGATCCGGTCCTCGCGGCCGTCGAGCGCGGTGATCAGCACCACCGGAATATGGCGGGTGGCGGCGTCATCCTTCAGCCGCCGGCAGACCTCGAAGCCGTCCAGGCCCGGCATCATCACGTCGAGCAGGATCAGGTCGGGCTGGTCCGCCGCTGCGCTAGCCAGGGCCGTCGCGCCATCCGAAGCTGTCAGGACGTCATAGTACTCCGCCGACAGCTTGGCCTGGAGCAGCCTGACGTTGGCCTCGATATCGTCGACGACAAGGATACGCGCGGTCACTCCGGAGCTCCTCGTTCAGCCCAGATGCCGCCGCACGGTGTCCAGGAAGTGCATCACCGAGATCGGCTTGGAGATGTAGGCCTCGCAGCCGCCCTCGCGGATCCGCTCCTCGTCGCCCTTCATGGCGAAGGCGGTCACCGCGACCACCGGGATGTGGGAAAGGTCGTCGTCCTCCTTCAGCCACTTGGTCACCTCGAGCCCGGAGATTTCCGGCAGCTGGATGTCCATGAGGATGAGGTCGGGCCGGTGCTGGCGCGCGAGCGCGAGCGCCTGGAGGCCCTCCCGCGTCTGCAGGGTCTCATAGCCCTGCGCGTCGAGCAGATCATGAAAGAGCTTCATGTTCAGCTCGTTATCCTCGACGATGAGGACCTTCTTGGACATCATCCACCCACACCGAATTCCAGCGTAGGTTGGGCGCGGCAGGAGCCGCGCGGTCCCCCGCTGTCACCCTGGACTATGGGTCGGCAACCTTAAGGTCGAATGAAGTCATGAAGGCGCTGTGCCGTGACTGTCTGGGTGTCGAGATCGCCGGCGGGCGATGCGCCGCCTGCGGCTCTCCGCGCACCCTGTCGCATCCTGAGCTGGACCGGCTGACCATCGCGCACATGGACTGCGACGCCTTCTATGCGTCGGTCGAGAAGCGCGACCGGCCAGAGCTGCGCGACCAGCCGGTCATCGTCGGCGGCGGCAAGCGCGGCGTGGTCGCAACCTGCTGCTACATCGCCCGCCAGTACGGCGTCCGCTCGGCCATGCCGATGTTCAAGGCGCTCAAGGCCTGCCCCGAGGCCGTCGTCATCAAGCCCGACTTCGCCAAGTACAAGCACGAGAGCCGCCGCATCCTCGGCGCGCTGGGCGAGCTCACGCCCCTGGTCCAGCCCCTGTCGCTCGACGAGGCCTGGGCCGACCTGTCCGGCACAGAGCGGCTGAACGGCGGTCCGCCTGCTTTCCAGCTGGCCCGCCTGCAACGTTGGATCGAGGCCGAGACCGGCCTGACGGTCTCCATCGGCCTGGCGGCCAACCGCTTCCTGGCCAAGATCGCCTCGGACATCGACAAGCCGCGTGGCTTCACGGTGATCGGCCAGGAAGAGGCTCCCGCCTTCCTGGCGCCTCGGCCGGTCAACATCCTGCCGGGCGTGGGGCCCGTCTTTGCGAAAAGCCTTATATCGGACGGCTACCGCACCGTCGGCGACCTGGCCCGCGCGGACGTCAAGCAGCTCGCCGCGCGCTACGGCGACCATGGCCTGCGCCTGCATGCCCTGGCCCACGCCCGCGATAGCCGCCCGGTCGACCCCGAGTCCGACCGCCGCGGCATGAGCGCGGAGACCACCTTCAACGAGGACCTGTCGGACGTGAAGGCGCTGGAGGACGAGCTTTGGCCGCTCTGCGACAAGCTCGCGTCAAAGGCCCGCCGCACCGGCGTCGCCGGCCGGGTCCTGGTGCTCAAGCTGCGCCGCACCGACTTCCGCATCCTGACTCGCCGCCGCACCCTGCCCGAGCCGACCCAGACGGCCCGCACCATGTTCGCCCACGCCCGCGAGCTACTGGCCCGCGAGATCGGCATCCCCTACCGCCTGATCGGTGTCGGTCTGGCCGAACTGGTGGAGCCGGGCGATCTCCCGGCCGACCTCTTCGGCTCGTCGGAGACCCGCGCGCTCAAGACCGAGCGCGCCGTCGACACCCTCCGCGACCGCTTCGGCGCCGCCGCCGTGACCACGGGACGCGCGATCAAGCGCTGACCTTCAGGATTCAGTGCGCCGCGCCCACAGCAACCACTCGCGGTTGCCGTCGCCGCCGACGACGGGGCTCTCGGTGGTCTCGCGGATCGACCACCCCTGCCCTTCCAGCCAGGCGGAGACGCGGTCCAGCGCGGCCTGGCGCGCCTCAGGGTCTGTGACCACGCCGCCTTTGCCGACTTCGTTGCGGCTTTCCATCTCGAACTGGGGCTTCACCAGGGCGATCAGGTCGGCGTCGGGCCCAGCCAAGGACAGAGGCGCCTCCAGCGCCTTGGCCAGGCCGATGAAGCTGAGGTCGCAGACAATAAGGTCGGGCGCGACCTCTATGGTCTCAGTGTCCAGATCGCGGATGTCCGTGCCTTCCAGGCTGACCACGCGCGGGTCAGCCGCGACCTTCGCGTGCAACTGGCCTCGGCCCACGTCGACCGCGAACACCTTCGCCGCCCCGCGGGACAGGCAGACCTCGGTGAAGCCGCCGGTCGAGGCGCCGAGATCGAGCACCGTCCGCCCCTCAACCGCCACCGGCCAGAGGTCGAGCGCGGCGACGAGCTTGAGCGCGCCACGCCCCACCCAGTTGTGCGCGGCCTTGGCCGCGATGACCGCATCCTCGGCCACGGCCTGGTGCGCGGAGCGCGCCGGCTGGCCGTCGATGGTCACCCCGCCGGCCTCGATCGCCGCCTGGGCACGGGCCCGGCTGTCGAAGAGCCCGCGCTGGACCAGCAGCTTGTCGAGGCGGAGTTTCAGCCCAACTCCTCCAGCCGCCTCAGGGCGGCCTCCAGCTTGGCGCGCGCGGCCTCACCGTCGGTCAGGCGCTGGCGGTTCTCCTCGACGACCTCGGGCTTGGCCCGCGCGACGAAATCCGGGTTGCCGAGCTTCCTGCGGGTGACGTCGAGGTCCTTGTCGATCGAGGCGATCTCCTTGGCGAGGCGCGCCACCTCGGCGGCCACGTCGATATGCTCGGCGATCGACAGGGCGAAGGTCGCCTCACCGACCACGAAGGGCGCCGAGCCCGCCGGCGCGCCGTCGGCCTCTTCGACGGAGGACACGCGACCGAGCGTCAGGAGGGCCGCGCGGTGCCGCTCCAGGCGTTCACGGGTTCCCGCGTCGGCCCCGACGACGGTCAGGCCGGGCTTGGCGGCGACGGGCACGTTGGCCTCGGCCTTCAGCGAGCGCACCGCCGACACCACCTCGGTCAGCCAGCCGATCTCGTCGCGCGCGGCGGGGTCGACCCAGCTCTCCGGCGCCTCTGGCCAGGCGGCCGAGATCAGCAGGCTCTCGCGCGCCGGGCCGCCGAAGGCCGCCAGCTCGCCCCACAGTTCCTCGGTGATGAAAGGCATGATCGGGTGCAGCAGCAGGCAGCACTGATCCAGCAGCCAGGCCGCCATCGCCCGCGTCTCGGCCTTGGCGGCCTCGTCGGCGCCGTTCAGCACCGGCTTGGCCAGTTCCAGCCACCAGTCGCAGAAGACGTTCCAGACGAAGCGGTAGAGCCCCTGAGCCGCCTCGTCGAAGTGGGCGGCGTCCAGCGCCCGCGCCGTCTCGGCCGCCACCGTCGCCAGTTCGCCGCGGATCCAGCGGTTCAGCGTCAGCTTGACCGAGCCCGGATCGAACCCCTCGACCCGGCGGCACTCGTTGACCTGGCAGAAGCGCGCGGCGTTCCACAGCTTGGTGCCGAAGTTCCGATAGCCTTCAATACGTTGCTTCGACAACTTGATGTCGCGCGTGCCCGAGAGCATGGCCATGGTCAGGCGCAGGGCGTCGGCCCCGAGTTCGTCGACGATCTCCAGGGGATCGATGACGTTCCCCTTGGACTTGGACATCTTCTGCCCCTTCTCGTCGCGGACGAGGCCGTTGATGACCACACGGCGGAAAGGGACCTGGCCGGTGAAGTGGGTGCCCATCATCATCATCCGGGCGACCCAGAAGAAGATGATGTCGAAGCCCGTCACCAGGTCGGTGGTGGGATAGAAGCGTCGCAGGTCGTCGGTCTGCTCAGGCCAGCCCATGGTCGAGAACGGCCACAGTCCCGAGGAGAACCAGGTGTCGAGCACGTCCTCGTCCTGGGTCAGGGCCGTCTCGGCGCCGTAGTGATGCCGCGCCGCCGCGCGGGCTTCCTCCTCGGTCTCCTCGACGAAGACCGCCCCGTCCGGGCCGTACCAGGCCGGGATGCGGTGGCCCCACCAGAGCTGGCGCGAGATGCACCAGGGCTCGATGTTCCTCAGCCACTCGAAATAGATCTTCTCGTAGCTCCGAGGCTCGAAGACGGTGTGCCCCTCCTCCACGGCCTTGAGCGCCGGCTGGGCCAGGGTGTGGGCGTCGACGTACCACTGGTCCGTCAGCCAGGGCTCGATGACGACGCCCGAGCGGTCGCCGTGCGGGACGACGTGCCGGGTCCTCTCGATCTCCTTGAGCCAGCCCTCTTCCTCGGCGCGGGCGACGATCGCCTTGCGCGCGGCGAAGCGGTCCATGCCCTCGTACTCGGCCGGCACGTCGGGCGTGTCCGCGGCGGTGATCCGGCCGAAGGCGTCCATGACGTTGAGCGCCTCAAGTCCGGTGCGCTTGCCGACGCCGAAGTCGTTGAAGTCATGCGCCGGGGTGATCTTCACCGCGCCCGAGCCCTTGGCCGGGTCGGCGTAATCGTCGGCCACGATGCGGATGCGCCGGCCGGTGATCGGGTGGTCGATCCACTTCCCGACCAGCGAGGCGTACCGCTCATCGTCCGGGTGCACCGCCACGCCGGTGTCGCCCAGCATGGTCTCGGGCCGGGTCGTGGCCACCACGATGTAGTCGCGGGTCTCGAACTCGGTCGGGCGGCCTTCCTCGTCGAAGGCGACCGGGTGCTCGTAGGTCACGCCGTCGGCCAGCGGATAGGCGAAGTGCCAGTAGTGGCCGTCGACCTCCTTCTGCTCGACCTCGAGGTCGGAGATGGCCGTCTGGAAGTGCGGGTCCCAGTTCACCAGCCGCTTGTCGCGGTAGATCAGCCCCTGTTTGTGGAGGTCGACGAACACCTTGCGGACCGCGGCGGACAGACCCTCGTCCAGGGTGAAGCGCTCGCGGCTCCAGTCGCACGACGCGCCAAGCCGGCGCAGTTGGCGCACGATCTGGCCGCCGCTCTCGGCCTTCCACTCCCAGACCTTGGCCACGAAGGCCTCGCGACCCATGTCGCGCCGGCTCATGTTCACGCCCGGCTTGGCCAGCTCGCGCTCGACGACCATCTGGGTCGCGATGCCGGCGTGGTCCGTGCCCGGGAGCCACAGCACCGCCTCGCCCTTCATGCGGTGATAGCGGGCCAGGATGTCCTGCAGGGTGTTGTTCAGCGCATGCCCGATGTGCAGCGAGCCGGTGACGTTCGGCGGCGGGATGACGATCGAATAGGTCGGCGCGTCCGGCCGTTCGGCCAGCACACCGTCCGGCGAGAAGGCGCCAGACTGCTCCCACGCCCCGTACAGGCGGGGTTCGACGGATTTCGGATCGAAGGTTTTCTCGAGCATGACGGGGACAGGCTGTAGGGGGGGATGCGGAAAAGCGAAAGGGCGGCCCCACGGGGGGCCGCCCTGATTCACGCCGCGCGCGAAGTCGCGGCGGTTAGCGGAATACGCGCTCGAGCTTCTCGCGGAGCATGTCGCGCAGCACGCTGTCGAGGTTCTCTTCCAGCCACTGGCGGACCTGGGGCTCGACGATGGAGCGGACCAGCTCCTCGACGGTGACACCGCCGGCCATCGAGGCGGTGACGGCCGCGACCGGCTCAGGCGCCGGCGGCGGGGCCGGCTCCGGCTCATAGGCCGGGAAGGGTTCGGGCGCGGGCGAGGCCTCGATGTCACCGATCGTCTCGGTCGCGGGCGCCGGCTCCTCGTAGCGCTCGGTCAGCTCCAGCGGCTCCTCGGCAGCGACGGGCTCCGGCTCAGGCTCCGGTTCAGGCTCGGGGGTCGCGGCGACCGGCTCAGGGGCCGGTTCCGGAGCCGCAGCCGGCTCAGGGGCCGCAGCCGCCGGCGCGGAGGCTTCCGCCGGCTCATCCTCGGAAATGATCCGGCGGATGGAAGCCAGGATCTCCTCCATCGTCGGTTCCTGGGTCGTCTGATCGGTCATGGCCGCCACGGTCCTGACTGGAATGGGAGTGACGGAACCATGCCCGCCCTTAGTCCACGCATGACGCCAATCGACCCGGAAATCAACGGCGCAGTTTCGCCCGGCTGGGGAATCCCGCCTTAGGGCGCCGTGCGGATGACCTCCGACGCCAGCTGGTCGTCGATGGGGGCGTTGGGCTCGTCGCGGGCCGGGGTTTCCGGGAAGGTCGCGGCGCGGTCGAGCGCCTCCACGGCGAATTCCCACGGCACCGAACCGGAGCGCGCGCGGCGCTCGAAGTTGGCTTCCGGGTCGTAGGCGGGCACGTCGCCGACCAGGTCCGGACCTTCCAGCGCGCCCATGGCCGACAGCAGCAGGGCCTGGGCCACGTACTGGTTGCGGCGCGCGGCGACGTAGGAAATCTCCGCGTTACGCAGCTCCAGCTCCTGGTTCAGCACGTCAAGCGTCGTGCGCAGGCCCACCTGGGCTTCCTGACGGACTCCCTCGGCGGCGATGCGCGCGGCGCGCACCTGCTCTTCCGAGGCGCGCAGCGAGGTCTCGGCGGAGATCACCTGGGCGTAGGCCGAAGAGACGTCGCGAAGAACTTCGCGGCGCGCGCCCTCGACACTGATCTGGGCGGCGTTGGCGCGCTCCAGCGCGGCGGCCACGCGGGAGCGGTTCAGTCCGCCGGTGAACAGCGGCACGGAGGCGCTGACCCCCACCTGAAGGCTCTGGCGGTCGTCCAGACCAAACGGCTCTGCCGTGCCGGACGTGCCGTAGCTGGCGTTCAGACCGGCGGACGGCAGATATTCCGAGCGGGCGGCGGCGACCGCGGCTTCGGCGGCCTGAAGGGCCCATTCGGCCGCCAGCAGCTCGGGGTTGTCGGTCAGGCCGAGATCGAGCGCGGTGTCGAAGTCCGCCGGAGCGGCCGGCAGCGGCGGCAGGGCCTCAAGGGTGCCAGGGGCCTGGCCGATGACGGCGGCGTAGGCGGCGCGGCTGACCGACAGCTGGGCGCGCGCAGTGGCGAGGTCGGCGTCTGAGGACGCCAGACGGGCCTGAGCCTGGGCCACGTCTGTGCGGGTGATCTCGCCCACTTCGAACCGGGCGTTGGCCTCGTCCAGCTGGCGGCGCAGCACGCCGAGGTTCTCCTCGCGGATGCGCAGGATCTCGATGTCGCGCAGCACGTCGGCATAGGCCTGGATGACGCTGAGCATGACCTGCTGCTCGACCGACCGGAGGTTCTCGCGTCCGCGCGAGATGTCGGCGAAGGCGGCGTCGATGCCGTGGGTGACGCGGCCGCCGGTGTAGAGCGGCTGGCTGACCGACAGGCCGGCCGAGAGCGAATTGGTCTCGTTGTCGGCGGCGAAGGGGCCGGTCTCTTCCGGCCAGGTGCGGGTGTAGCCATAGCTGACTGAGGCGTCCGCCTGGGGCCGGAGGCCGACGCGGGCCTGGACGTAGGTCTCGTCGAGCGCGCGCTGCTGGGCGCGCTGGCCGAGCAGGGTCGGATTGGTCTGGTAGGCCAGGATGATCGCGTCGCGCAGGGATTCCGCCGAGGCGGGACCAGCGGCGAGCAGGGCGGAAAGGGCGGCGGCGCCGAGGAGGCGGCGGTAGTTCATGGACTTGCTATCCCTCTGGCGGCCCGACGCCACCCGACTTGCAATTGGTCAGGCCGTGTGTCGCAGATCAGCGATTGCAGGCCAGTTAAGGTTTTTTCACGTCCCGACGAGCCCCGCCCGTCGCATCAGAACTGGAATGTAGGTCGTTTATCGAGACCCGCCAGCATGTCGGGCGACGCATCGAACAGTTCGCGCCGGGATGTGGCGCCCGCGCCCGTCCGAACATACAGGCGCGCGACGCCCATCGGGCCCTCGCGCTCGACCACGGCCAGCCGGCCGCCCACGCGCAGCGCGTCAAGCCAGGCCTGCGGCGCCGAGGACACGGCGCCTTCGCTGACGATGATGTCCCAGTCGCCGCCGGAGACCTGGTCCAGCGGCTCGACCGCCAGTTCGACGCCGGCGTCGGCCAGCGCCGGACGCACGACGGCGGCCGCCGATTCGCCGGCCTCGACGGCCTTCACCGACAGGCCCATGTGGGCCAGCACCGCGGCGGCATAGGGGGCGGCGACGCACAGGGCGCGCTCTCCCGGCCGGGGGGCCAGCGCCTGCAGGAGCTTGCCCACCTCACGCGCCGGCATCAGGCTGCGACCATCGGCGATCAGGGCCTTGGCGTCCGCGTAGGCCGCAAACTCCCGGCCCGGCGCGCAGAAGCGCTCTCGCGGGATGGCCAGCATCGCATCGTGGATGGCGGTGTTGGTGACGTCGCTGGTCCGAACCTGGCTGTCGACCATGTTGCGGCGGGCCGAGACGAGGTCCATGCCGGGCTCCGAAAAGTCTTGGAAATCGGGGGCGCTTATAGGAGGCGCCGGGGATGTCGGCAATCCGCGCAAAGCCTCGTTGCGGCGCGCGGGGCGATCTGATAGCGAACGCCCTCCCCGAGCGGGGGCTCCTGACACGGCCTGGTGGCGGAGTGGTTACGCAGCGGACTGCAAATCCGTGTACGCCGGTTCGATTCCGGCCCAGGCCTCCAGCTTCCTTGAAATCTTCTAGACGCGGCCCGCCACGGGGATCAGCGCGCCCGTGACGCCCGAGGCGGCGTCCGAGACCAGGAACAGGATCACCGCCGCCAGCTCGTCGGCCGTCACCCACTTCGAGGGATCAGCGTCGGGCATGTCCGCGCGATTCTGGGGCGTGTCGATGATCGAGGGCAGGACGGCGTTGACCGTCACCTGTCCCTTGTACTGCTCGGCCAAGGCCTCGGTCAGGCGGTGGACGCCCGACTTGGAGGCCGCGTAGGCGCCCATGCCGTTGGCGGCCGAGAGCGCGCCCTTGGCGCCGATGTTGACGATGCGTCCGGCGGGGCTTTCGACCAGATGCGGCAGGGCGGCGCTCGAGGCGTTCAGGCAGGTTATCAGGTTCAGCCGGTGCATACGGTCCCAGGTCGCTGCGCGGCCCGCCTCGACCGTCTCCCAGACGAAACCGCCGGCGATGTTGACCAAGGCGTCGATGCGGCCGAGCTCGGCGACGACGGTATCCATGGCTCGTCGCGCCTGAGCCTCGTCGGACAGGTCCAGCCCGCCTTGTACAAGGGCCGCCTCGAAACCGGCGGGCGGCTCGGCGGCATGATCCAGCGCCGCGACCCGCGCGCCCTGCGCCGCAGCCTGGGCTGCCACGACCCGGCCCAGCTGGCCGAAGGCTCCGGTGATGACGACGACCTTGTCCCGCATGACTCTCTGTCTCCCGTGATCAGTTCAGGCCGGCGGCCTCGTCCAGGCCCAGCATCAGGTTGAGGTTCTGCACCGCCGCCCCCGAGGCGCCCTTGCCGAGATTGTCGAGCTGCGCGATCAGCCGCGCCTGATCCCCGTGGGGATCGCCGAAGACGAACAGGCGCATCCGGTTGGTGCCGTTCAGGGCCTCTGGTGCGATCCCGGTCATGCCCTGGCTTTCCTCGAGCGGAGCCACTGAGACGAAGCGTTCGCCCGCATAGGCTTCCGCGAGCATCGCGTGGATCGCGCCGACGGCCGGCTGGCCCGGCAGAGCCCAGAGCTGAAGCGGAACTTCGACAAGCATGCCTTGAGCGTAAGCACCGACCGCGGGTGCGAAGAACGGCCGGCGCTTCAGGCCGGCGCGGGCCATCATCTCGGGCACGTGCTTGTGCGCCTGGGTCAGCCCGTAGGCCCGGAATGGGGGCGCGCCCTCCCCGCCTTCATACTCGGCGATCATGGCCTTGCCGCCGCCGGTGTAGCCGGAGACCGCATTTACGGTGACGGGCCAGTCGGCCGGGATGATCCCCGCCTGCACCAGGGGGCGCACCACTCCGATGAAGCCGGTCGGATAACAGCCAGGGTTCGACACTCGCCTGGAGCCGCGGATCGCGTCACGCAGGCCGATCTCGGCAAAGCCGTAGGTCCAGTCGGGATCGACCCGATAGGCCGTCGAGGCGTCTACGACCCGTACGGCCGGATTCTCGATCATGCTGACCGCTTCACGCGCGGCGTCATCGGGCAGGCACAGGACCACCAGATCGGCCGCGTTCAGCAGCTCGGCGCGAGCGGCCGGGTCCTTGCGGCGCGCCGGGTCGATGGAAAGCAGACGAAGGTCGCCACGACCTTCCAGCCGTTCGCGGATCTGCAGCCCCGTCGTGCCCGCTTCGCCGTCGATGAAGATGGTGGGGGTCATGTCTCAATCCACCACGTTCACGCCGGGAGGGTAATAGGTGATCTCGAACCGGAGGCCGTCCGGATCCTTCACGAACAGGGCCTTGGCGCCCTTCAGGTCCTGGATCTCGGCCTGGTCGTAACCGGCCGCGATCAGGCGCTCCCGGATGGAGACGACGGTCGCCTCGTCGGGCGCGCCGAAGCCCAGGTGGTTCAACCCGGCCGCATAACGCTCGTAGGGGCGGGTGTCGGGCCTGGCCTGCTGGAACTGGAAGAAGAAGCCCTTGCCGTCCGTCCAGTTCTCCCGCGTGGTCCGGGTGA
>CBIHLR010000045.1:0-14090 GCA_966210875.1 uncultured Brevundimonas sp.
AGCCGGTCCACGACATCACCTTCGAGAACGTCCAGGCGGGCCTGAGGACCGACTACCTGTTCCGGCTGGCCAACCATCATCACGCCTTCGTGCTCGGCACCGGCGACCTGTCGGAGCTGGCGCTGGGCTGGGCGACCTATGGCGTCGGCGACCACATGAGCCACTACAACGTCAACGGCGGGGTGGCGAAGACGCTGATGCGACACCTGATCCGCTGGGTGGCGGACCGCGAGGTGGTGGGCGCGGAGGCCGTCCCGATCCTGCGCTCCATCCTGGGCACGGAGATCTCGCCCGAGCTGGTGCCGCCCAAGGACGGCGAGCTGCAGTCGACCGAAGGCACTGTCGGGCCCTATGCGTTGAACGACTTCTTCCTGTTCTATGTGACCCGCTTCGGCCTGAAGCCTTCGAAGGTGGCCTATCTGGCGCACGAGGCCTGGAGCGATCCGGCGCGCGGCGCCTGGCCGGCCGGCACGCCGGACGACGAGAAGGGCTCCTACGACCTGGCGACGATCAGGGCCTGGCTGAGGAAGTTCCTGGTGCGCTTCTTCCAGACCAGCCAGTTCAAGCGCTCGGCCCTGCCGAACGGGCCGAAGGTGGTGACAGGCGGCTCCTTGAGCCCGCGCGGCGACTGGCGGGCGCCCTCGGACAGCACCGCGCGGGTGTGGCTGGACGAGCTGGACGCGAACGTTCCGGACGAGGAGGCCCTGTGAGCGACGATCAAACCCGTGACGCCAACGGCAATGTCCTGTCTGACGGCGACAGCGTGACCCTGATCAAGGACCTCAAGGTCAAGGGCTCGGGCGGCGTGACCCTGAAGCGCGGCACGCTGGTCAAGAACATCCGGCTGACCGGCGATCCCGACGAGATCGAGGCCAATGTCGAGAAGGTCCGCGGCCTCGTGCTGCGCACCGAGTTCGTCAAGAAGGCCTAGGGAACCGCCCCGAGGAACGCCAGAATCGCCGCCTCCGCCGTCGGCTCGTCGAGCATCGGGGCGTGGCCGACGTCCGGGACTTCGACGTAGCCCATCTCGGGCGCGCGGGCGCGCATGCGACCGGCGATCTCGGCGTCCAGAAGGTCGGAAGTCGCGCCGCGGATGAGCAGGGTCGGGCGGCCTGTGGCGAGGCGCTCGAAGTCGCCCCACAGGTCGGGCACGAGCGCGGCCTGGCCGGCGGCGCGGATCGGCACGGCGATGTCCGGGTCGTAGTCCAGCACCGGGCCGTCCGGCCCCTCGCGGAAGACGCGACGCGCGAAGGCGTCCCAGTCGGCGTCGGTGTAGTGCGGCAGGGCGATGGCGTTGTGCTTGCGGACGTAGGCGACGGCGTCGTCCCAGGTCGGGGTGTCGACGGGCTGGCCCGCGTAGGCGGCGATGCGGGTCAGGCCGACCAGCGAGACCTCGGGGCCGACATCGTTCAGAATGGCGGCGGCGATCCGGTCGGGCGCGATGGCCGTCAGCGCCATGGTGATCAGACCGCCCATGGAGGTGCCCAGGAAGGCGGCCCGCGCGATTCCGGCCTGGTCCATCAGGGCCAGCATGTCCCGCGCGTACTGGACCGGCTGGTAAGTCATCGGGTCGGCGGCGCGGTCCGACCGGGCGCGGCCCCGGACGTCGACCGCCAGCACGCGGCGGCCGGTCGCGGCGATGATGGGAGCCACGGCGGCGAAGTCGGCCGAGTTCCGCGTCAGTCCGTGAATAGCGATGACCGGCAGCTTCGCTTCACCCGCCGCGCCGGCGTAGTCGCGGGCGTAGAGCCTCAGGCCGTCCTCGGAGCGCCACCAGCGGTCGGCGAAATCGGTCATGGGCGAGCCTCCTTCATCGGGTGATGAATAGACTGCGCTCCTCCCGTCGTCATCCTCGGGCTTGACCCGAGGATCGGACGTGGGCGCGACGAGACGCAGCCGGACAGGGCTCAGCGGCGGAGCCTCTGATCCTCGGGTCAAGCCCGAGGATGACGAACGGTGTGGGCGGCGCGCCTTCGTCCGGGATGACGGGATTGTAATCTTGCCGCTCGGGCCGCCCCCTCTATGGTGCCGGCGCATTGTCCCTCGGGAGGGCTCGCCCCATGTTTCTTCGCCTCGGCGCTTCCGCCGCTGTTCTTGCTTGCATCGCCATGACCCTGCCTGCGCCGACCCTCGCCCAGGAAACGCCCGCCGCGTCCGCGGAGAGCGAAGACCCCTACCTGTGGCTGGAAGAGATCCACGGCGAACGCGCCATGGCGTGGGTAGAAGAGCACAATGCGGCGAGCCTGGGCCGGCTGCAGTCCGATCCGCTCTACGACACCCTGCACCAGCAGGCGCTGGACATCCTGCAGGCGACCGACCGCATTCCCATGCCGGGTTTCACGCGCGGCGGCTATGTCGACAACTTCTGGCAGGACGCCACCCATGTGCGCGGCATCTGGCGGCGCACGTCGCTGGACAGCTACCGGACCGCCACGCCGGAGTGGACCACCATCCTTGACTTCGACGCCCTGGCCGAGGCCGAGGGGGAGAACTGGGTCTACAAGGGCTCCCAGTGCCTGAGCCCCGATGAGCGCTACTGTCTGGTCAGCCTGTCGGACGGCGGCCGCGACGCGGTGACCATCCGCGAATACGACACGGTCGAGCGCCGCTTCGTCGAAGGTGGCATCGTCATCCCCGAGGCCAAGACCTCGGTCAGCTGGATTGACCGCGATCATCTGCTGATCGGCACCGACTTCGGGCCGGGCTCGATGACGGATTCGGGCTACGCCATGACCGTGCGGCACTGGACGCGCGGCCAGCCGCTGGACCAGGCGCCGGAGATTTTCCGGGGCCAGCAGACCGACGTGGCCGTGGCCGGCTACACCCTGCGCGAGCCGGACGGCGAGATCGCCGCCACCCTGATCAACCGCTCGATCACCTTCTATGAGTCCGAGACCTGGCTGGTGAACGACGACCTGAGCGTCACCCAGCTGCCGCTGCCGGCGCGGTCGGACATCAACGCCTATGTCGGCGGCCGGCTGGTCTTCACGACCAACCAGGACTGGACCGCCCCGACGGGCGAGGCCTTCACCTCGGGCGACCTGATCGCCTACGATCTCGACGCGCTGATGTCGAACCCGACCGGCGCCCGGCCCGAACTGGTGCTGCGGCCCGGCGAGCGCGATGCGATCGAAGGCGTTACCAATACCCGCAACGAGCTGGTCGTGGCCCTGTACGAAAACGTGCGGGGCTCGGTCATCGTGCTGCGTCCGGAGGGTGACGGCGAGGGCTGGAGCCGGCGTCGACTGCCGCTGCCGGAGAACGTCACCGTCGGCGTGGTCTCGGCCTCCGAGGAAGACGATCAACTGTTCGCCTCGGTCTCTGGCTATCTGAACCCGAATAGCCTGTGGCTGGCCGACGCGGCCGCCGGCACGGCCGAGCAGGTCAAGAGCATGCCCGCGCGGTTCAACGCCGAGGGCCTGACCGTCTCGCAGTTCGAGGCCCGCTCGGCCGACGGGACGATGATCCCCTATTTCGTGGTCCACCGCGAAGACATGCCGATGGACGGCTCGAATCCGACGCTGCTCTACGGCTACGGCGGCTTCCAGTCGTCCCTGCTGCCCGGCTATTCGGCGACGGTCGGCCGGCTCTGGCTCGAGCGCGGCGGCGTCTATGTCGTGGCCAATACGCGCGGGGGCGGCGAGTTCGGCCCGCGCTGGCACCAGGCGGCCCTGCAGGAAAACCGCCAGCGCGCCCACGAGGATTTCCAGGCTGTGGCGCTCGACCTGATCGACCGCGGGATCACCTCCCAGCCCCATCTCGGGATCATGGGCGGGTCGCAAGGCGGCCTGTTCATGGGCGCGATGCTGACCCAGCGGCCGGACCTGATCAACGCGGCGGTCATCCAGGTGCCGCTGTTCGACATGCTGCGCTTCCACCGGCTGCTGGCCGGCGCCAGCTGGATCGCGGAATACGGCAACCCGGACATCCCCGAGCAGCGCGCCTGGATCGAGGCCTATTCGCCCTACCAGAACCTGCGCGCCGGTCAGCCCTATCCGGAGGTGTTCATCCATACCTCGACGGCCGACGACCGCGTTCACCCGGGCCACGCCCGCAAGGCTGCGGCGCGACTGGAGGAGCTGGGCTATCCGGTGCTCTATTTCGAGAACACCGACGGCGGCCATGCGGCCGGCGCCAACCTGCTGCACACGGCGCGGCGGATCGCGCTGGAGTACACCTATCTGAGCCGGCGGCTGATGTCCGAGAACTAGACTCCTTCTCCCCTTGGGGGAGAAGGTGGGCGCCGAAGGCGCTCGGATGAGGGGTATGTCCGAGCGCGCTGATTGTATCAGGAGGAACCGGAGAGAGCCCCCTCATCCGGCTTGCTCCGCAACCCACCTTCTCCCCCGAGGGGAGAAGGGAGGAGCCAATCGATGCGTATGATCTTGCTCGCCGCCGCCTCGGCCCTGGTCCTTTCCGCTTGCGCGACGGGGGAGGCGCCGATAGCGCCGACCGCTCCCGTGACGACCCCATCGGCCATGCCGACGGCTCTGGATCCGGCCAGCGTTGCCGCCGCCGACCCCTACATCTGGCTGGAGGAGGTCGACGGCCAGCGGGCCATGGCGCGCGTGGCGGAGTTCAACGCGGACGCCCAGGCCACGCTCGACGCCGACCCGCGCTTCGAGGAATTCCGCCGCGAGGCCTACGCCATCCTGTCGGCCACCGACCGCATCGCCATGCCGCACATGCAGGACGGCATGGTCTACAACTTCTGGCAGGACGACGAGCATCCGAAGGGGATCTGGCGCCGCGCCGCGCCGGAGGGCTACCGCGCCGGGACGCCGCAGTGGGAGGCCGTCCTCGACATCGATGCGCTCGCCCGCGCCGAAGGCCGCGACTGGGTGTGGAAGGGCGCGACCTGCTACGGGCCGGACGAGCGGCTGTGCCTGGTCGCCCTGTCGGACGGCGGCGGCGACGCGGTCGAGGTGCGTGAGTACGACACCCATGCCCGCGCCTTCCTCGAGGGCGGCTTCCGTCTGCCGATGGGCAAGCACCGCTACGACTGGCTGGACGCCGACACCCTCCTGGTCGCCACCGACTTCGGCGAGGTGGACGGCCGGCCGTCCCTGACCGAGAGCGGTTATCCCTACATTGTGCGCGCGCTGGACCGCGGCCAGACCCTGGCCGAGGCGACCACCGTCTTCGCGGGTCAGCAGGGCGACGGCGGCTATGGGGTGAACCCCAGCGTCTATCGCGGGCCGGACGGGGCCGTGGAGGCGGTGATCATCACCCGGCCGCTCGATACGTTCCGCAGCGAGACCTACGCGCTGCACGATGGGCGGGCTCACAGGTTGACCCTGCCGGAACGGGTCACGATCTGGGGAACGCTTGACGACGAGGTCACCCAACTCATCTTTTCGATCGAGGAGGATTGGACCGCGCCGAACGGTGTGACCTACGAAACTGGCTCCTTGCTTGGCTTCTCCGGCGGCGCCCTGTTTCCGCGACGCGAGGGGCAGATTCTCGTGACCACTCTGCGGGAGCTAATTCTTGCACCGACGGACCGGCAGTCGATTGATGCGGTGACCATCACCGAAAACCGCGTCGTCGTTGCCCTCTATGACAATGTCGTGGGGCAACTGCGCGCCTATGACTATCGCGGCAGGCAGGGCTGGTCCGAGACGCGGATTTCCGTTCCCGACAATTCCGCGATCACGCTCGTCGATGGGGGCCGATCATCAGACGAAATCTTCTATTCGGTTGAAGGCTTCCTCGTCCCCACCACGCTCTACGCGGCCGATGCCATGACCGGTGAGGGTCAGGTCGTGGCCTCCATGCCCGCCCGCTTTGACGCCGAGGGCGCCGTGGTCGAGCAGTTCCAGGCGACATCGAGCGACGGGACCGAGATCCCCTACTTCGTCGTGCGCCCGCGCGACCTGGCGATGGATGGGACGGCCGGGACCATCCTTTACGGCTATGGCGGCTTCCAGATCTCCAAGCCAGCCGACTACATCCCCGAGATGGGCGCCCTGTGGCTGGAGAACGGCGGCGTCTTCGTCATCGCCAACATCCGCGGCGGCGGCGAATTCGGCCCGGCCTGGCACCAGGCGGCGCTGCGCGAGAACCGCCAGCGGGCCTTCGACGACTTCTATGCGGTGGCCGAGGACCTGATCCGGCGCGGGATCACCTCGCCCGACCACCTGGGCATCTATGGCCGGTCCAACGGCGGGGTGCTGACCTCGGTCGCGGTGACCCAGCGGCCGGACCTGTTCGACGCGGCGGTGATCGAAAGCCCGCTGATCGACATGCTGCGCTATCATGAGCTGCCGGCCGGCGCGTCCTGGATCGGCGAGTATGGCGACCCGCGCGTCCCCGGCGACGCCGCCTTCATCGCGCGCTACTCCGGCTATCAGAACGTGCGGCCGGGCGTGGAGGACTTCCCGCGCGTCTACATCACCACCAACACCCACGACGACCGGGTGCACCCTGGCCACGCCCGCAAGTTCGCGGCGCGGCTGGAGGAGTACGGCTATGACCCCATCTATTTCGAGGACACCGCCGGCGGCCACTCCTATGACGCCGACCCGGCCGCCAACGCCCGGCGCTGGGCGCGGCACTACGTCTATTTCGCCCAGCAGCTGATGGACGACTGACCGGTCACGCCGTGTTGAAGACTCGTTTCGCGTCTCAGGGGGTACAAGGTCGCCCATGAGAACCCGGGCGGGCGCGATCTTCGCGGCGCTGTGCCTGGCGACGGGGGGGCTGAGCGCCGCCTCGGCCCAGGACGCGACCGACGATCCGGTGGTGGTGGAGCTGTTCACCGCCCAGGGCTGCGCCGCGTGCGCGGATACGGGCGCCTTCGCCGCCGACCTGGCCACGCGGCCCGACGTGCTCGTCCTCACCTACCCGGTGGACTATTGGGACTACCTCGGCTGGCGCGACACCTTCGCCCGGCCTGAGTTCTCCGAGCGCCAGCGCGCCTATCAGCAGGCGCTGCGGTTGCGCGGCCTCTACACGCCGCAGGCGGTGATCGACGGGCGGCGCGAGGCGATGGCCGTGCGGCCCGCGGAGGTCATCCGCGCCATCGACGCCGAGACCGACGACCGTCCCCCGGCGCCCGACATGCTGGTCGTGGAACGTACGGGCGAACTGGCCGTGGGCTCTGGCCGCGCCCCGGACGGCGGCGCCGATGTCTGGCTGGTGCGCTACGATCCCGATCCCGAGCCGGTGCGCGTGCGCCGCGGCGAGAACCGAGGCCGCAGCCTGGAGCACGCCAACGTCGTGCGCGAGCTGGTCCGCTTGGGCCGCTGGACCGGCCGGCCGACGCGCATGGACCTGCCCGCCGCTGAGGAGGACGGCCTGGAAGGCGTCGTCCTGGTTCAGGCCGCCGACGGCGCGATCCTGGCCGCGCACCGGCTGTAGTCAGGCCGGGTCCTTCGGCGGCGGCGCGGGGAAGGCCGGCAGGCTCCAACCCCAGGCCAGGGCGCCGGCCCGAAGCGCGAAGCCCGGCACCACCCCGACCCCCGCCGACACGGCCACGCTCAGTCCCAGCCACTGCAGCCCCACGAAGGAGGTGGCGGCCACCAGGGCGGCGGTCACGGTGATCTCACGTTGCAGCAGGATGGACGGCTGGCCGGCCAGAAGGTCGCGCACCACACCACCGAAGCAGGCCGTCAGCGCGCCCATGACGATGCAGATGAGCGGCGGCACGCCATAGGCCGCCGCCTTGGCCGCGCCGATCACGCCATAGGCGCCCAGGCCCACGGCGTCGAGCCAGAGCAGGGCGCGCAGGCGCCAGCCTGTCCCGCCCATGAACCAGACGGCCACCGCCGCCGCGATGCAGACGGCGACATATCGCCAGTCCTGCACCCAGAAGACCGGAGCCCCGATCAGCAGGTCGCGCAGGGTGCCGCCGCCGACGCCGGTCACGGCCGCGAAGAAGGCGATCGTGACCAGGTCCTGGCGCAGCCGCGCGCCGGCAAGCGCGCCTGTGGCCGCGAACACCGCCACGCCGGCGTAATCGAGCGCGACCAGGGTCGGGCCGATGATCGGCAGCTCCGGCAGGATCATGCGGTGTCCCTCAGCGGATGGGGCGTCTCGCCCCGGCGCACCGCTCCGTACCACGCCCACAGCAGATGCGCCGCCACCGAGCGGTGCGGCCCCCAGGCCTCGGCGCGGGCGTAGGCCTCGTCCTGGCTGGGCCGGCGATCGAGCCGGTCGGCCCAGCGCATCGCCTCCTGCAACGCGATGTCACCGCCCGGGAAGACGTCGATGCGGCCTTCGCAGAACATCAGATAGGTCTCGGCGGTCCAGCGGCCGATCCCCTTCAGCGACAGCAGCACCTCCGACGCCTCGGCGTCCGACAGACCGCCCAGAGCGTCCAGATCCACCGCCCCGGAAGCCTGGGACTCGGCGAGGGCCACTGCATACCGCGCCTTGGGCAGGGACAGGCCGAGCTCCCGCATCCCTTCGACGTCGCGCGCCAGCACCGTCTCCGGCGTGACCACGCCCAGGTCCGCTTCCACGCGCCCCCAGATGGCGGCGGCGGACGCCGTGGAGACCTGCTGGCCGACGATCATCCAGATCAGGCCGGGAAAGCCGTTCTCGCGTCGTCGCCAAGAGATGGCCGGCGCCGCTGCGTGCGCACGGGCCAGGCCCTCGTCGCGCGCGGCGAGGGCAGCACGGAGCCGGGCCAGGACCTCATCGGACGGGGCGACGATCATGGGACAGCGGTGTATCCAGCGGCCATGGCCTTCGCCACCCGCTTCGCGCCGTCACCGACCGGCTGGCTGCACAAGGGCCACGCCTATTCGGCCCTGGTCGCCTTCCATGCCGCGCAGGCGGCAGGCGGGCGGTTCGTGCTGCGGATCGAGGACACCGACTTCACCCGCTGTCGGCCCGAGTTCGAGGCCGGAACTTATGACGACCTGGCGTGGCTCGGGATCGAGTGGGAGACGCCGGTGCTGCGCCAGTCGGAACATCGGCCGGACTATGAGGCCGCCATCGGGCGGCTGCGCGAGATGGGGGTGCTCTACCGCTGTTTCCGCACGAGGAAAGAGTTGATGGCGCTGGCCGGGGTGGCGCCGAACGCGGGCGATCCGAAGGACGCCCAGGCCTTCGCCGGCGGCCCCGTCTCCAAGGCCGAGGAGGCCGCTCTGCTGGCCGATGGGCGGCCCTTCGCCTGGCGGCTGTCGCTGGCCGCCGCGCGTGAGCGGCTGGGCGGCTTCGAGCACCTGACCTGGACGGAGGAGGGCGCCGACCCCGGCATGCGTCACGCGAGGCCGGAGACGCTCGGCGACATGGTCGTGGGCAGGAAGGACATCGGCGCGGGCTATGTCATCGCCTCGGTCGTCGATGACGCGCGCCAGGAGATCACCCATGTCATCCGCGGTGAGGATCTGGCGGAGCTGACCTCGGTCCAGCGGGTGCTGCAGGCGCTGCTCGACCTGCCGACGCCGATTTACCGTCACCACGGGCTCGTGCTGGATGAGACGGGCCGGCGGCTGGCCAAGCGCGACGGCTCGACCTCTCTGAAGGCGCTGCGAGACGGCGGCCTCAGCGCCGGGGCGCTCAAGGCCGAGCTCGGTTTCTAGCCCCGCAGCTTGCGGATCAGGGCCTCGACGTCGCGGGCGATCTGTTCGTCCTGGCCGATCAGCTCCTCGATGCGGCGCACGCCGTGCAGGACGGTGGTGTGGTCGCGTCCGCCGAAGCGGCGGCCGATGTCGGGGTAGGAGCGGGTGGTCAGCTGCTTGCACAGGTACATGCCGACCTGACGCGGCCGGGCGACCTGACGGGTGCGGCGCGGCGACAGCAGGTCGGCCTGCTTGAGGCCGAAATGGTCGGCGGTGACCTTCTGGATCTCGTCGACGGTGATGCGGCGCTCACTGGCGCGGAAACCAGCCGACAGCAGGCTCTGCACCTCGTCCACCGTCAGGCTGGATATGCGCTGGCCGGCGGCGGCGGCCAGGGTGTTCAGCCCGCCTTCCAGCTCGCGGATGGAGCCGGGCGTGCGGTCGATCAGGTGCGACAGGACCTCGGGACGGGCGCGGCCCTGGACGAGGTTGAGCGAGGCCAGGGCCTCCAGCTTCTTCTCCAGCACGGCCAGCTTGAGGTCGCGGTCGGCGGCCTCGACCGGGCAGGTCAGGCCTGCGGCCAGGTGGCTGCGCAGGCGCGGCTCCACCTCCGACAGGGCCGACGGCGGCCGGTCAGCGGCCAGCACCACGCGGCGGCCTTCCTCAAGCAGGCAGGTGAGGGTGTGGAACAGCTCTTCCTGGGTGGTCTGCTTGCCGCCGATGAAGTGGACGTCGTCGAGCAGCAGCAGGTCGGCGCTGCGCAGCTCGTCCTTGAAGGCTGCGGTCGACTTGTCCTGGATGGCGCGCACGAAGCCCGACAGGAAGCGCTCGGCGGTCAGGTAGATGACCTTGGCGTCGGGGCGCAGGCGCTGGGCCTCCCAGGCCATGGCGTTCAGCAGGTGGGTCTTGCCGTAGCCATAGGGGCCGCAGAAGAAGACCGGGTTGAAATGGCCGTCCGCCCAGGACGCGATCTGGCGCGCCACGGCGAAGGCGAACTCGTTTCCGCGGCCCGGCACGAAGGTCTCGAAGGTCAGGCGCTCCTGCAGGCCGGCGGCGCGGATGGCGCGGGGACCGTCGGTGACGGCGGCGACCGTCGGGCGCGGCGACATCGGGATGATGGTGGCCGAGTGCGTCTCGGCGTTCGGGAACTCGGCCTCGTACTCGGCGCGGGCGCGAGCCTCGAGGCAGCGGCGCTCGCCGTCGTAGGCACGCCACAGCTCGTTGATCCGGCCCATGGCGTTCTTCTTCAGCCAGTCGCGGGCGTAGGCGGTAGGAGTCACCAGGAACAGGGCTCCGGCCGTACCGGGACGCAGGCGCGCGGGCTCCACGTAGGAGCTGAAGGCGCCCTCACCCAGCTCGGCGCGAAGCGCGCGCGAAACCTGGCCCCAGACATCTTCCGGCTGCGTGTTCGGCATCTCGGCCCGGCTCCCCAGCATCAACTACCCCCGCTCAACTCCGGCGCGCGTTTTCTCGGCCCCCGGGAGATGACCTCCTCGCGGGTTGAAACGCTTCGCTATTCTGACCTCTTGACCCGGACGCGAGAGCCCCCCGCGCCGCCCCTCGTTCACGCCGGAACAGGGGGCCAAGGCCGACCAAGTTAATCGCCCGTCGGGCGTGGTCAACGATGATTCGTTCGCCTGTCGACGGATAAATTCGTTGACTCGCGAAAGCCGTTGGGAGGCTTCGGAAATCGGGGTGGGTTGCCCAGAAAAACCTGCCGCAGGGGAAGGTTCAACTTATCCGCACACAGCAAAACGCCGAGCGAGGGCGTCCTCGCTCGGCGTTGAATTTACTGATGTTTCGACGTTATGTCGGCTATCAGGCAGCCGCCAGCTTCTTCAGCCGGGCGGCCAGGCGCGACACTTTGCGCGAGCCGGTGTTCTTGTGGATCACGCCCTTGGAAACGGCGCGCATGACCTCGGACTGAGCCTCGCCAAAAGCCGTCTTGGCGGCGCCGGCGTCGCCCTTGGCGATCGCCTCTTCGAAGCGCCGCAGGAAGGTGCGCACGCGCGAGCGGCGGTTGCGGTTGACCTCGGTGCGCGCCTCGATCTTGCGGATCGCCTTCTTGGCGCCGGGGTTGTTGGCCATGTGTCGTCGAACCTCGAACGAAGACGCCGCGAGCGGACCCGCGGCGTGAGAAATCTCAGGAGGGCGGGCCTATAGCCGAAAGGCCCGGGGCGGTCAACGCGCCCGCCGGTGTTGCGCGGCCCGTCCGCACGGCTAGGCTTGCCGGATGCGGTTCGTCGACCTGAGCCCCGACATCGAAAGCGGCATGGTCACCTACAGGGGCCTGCCCGCCCCGCTGATCTGCGACCATCTGTCCTTCGTCGATAGCCGCGAGCGCTACGACCCCGGCACCGAGTTCCAGATCGGCCGCATCGAGATGGTGGCCAACACCGGCACCTATATCGACACGCCCTATCACCGCTACGCCGACGGGGAGGATCTGGCGGCCGTGGGCCTGGATAGGGTCTGCGACCTGCCGGGCCGGGTGGTCGACGTCCGCGAGCGCGGCCGGGTGATCGGACCTGAAGCCTTTGAAGGCGTCGAGGTCGGCGGCCGGGCGGTGCTGGTCCTGACCGGCTGGGACCGCCACTGGCGCACCGACGCCTATTTCGAAGGCCATCCGCACCTGACCGAGGCGGCGGCCTGCCGGCTGAGGGACGATGGCGCGGCCCTGGTCGGGATCGACAGCTACAACATCGACGACGTGTCGGGCGGCGCGCGCCCGGTCCACTCCGTCCTGCTCGGCGCGGGCATCCCGATCGTCGAGCACATGACCCGTCTGGCGGACCTGCCTGCTGAGGGCTTCCGCTTCACGGCCGCCCCGCCCAAGGTGCGAGGCATGGGGTCGTTCCCGGTCAGGGCGCACGCGCGCCTGGGCTAGCGGTGCTTGAACTCCGGCTTCCGCTTTTCGACGAAGGCGCCCATGCCTTCCTTCTGGTCCTCGAAGGCGAAGAGGGAGTGGAACAGGCGGCGTTCGAACTGGACGCCCTGGGTCAGGGTGGTCTCAAGCGCGGCGTTGACCATTTCCTTGTTGGCCATCAGGGCCAGGAGCGACTGGGACGCCATCTTCGAGGCCATGGCGCGGCACTCGTCCATGAGCTTTTCCGGGGCGACCACGCGGGCGGCGAGGTTCGACTGAAGCGCTTCCTGGGCGTCCATCATCCGGCCGGTGAGGATCAGATCCATGGCCTTGGACTTGCCGATCAGGCGGGTCAGGCGCTGTGAGCCGCCGATGCCGGGCGCGACGCCGAGGTTGATCTCGGGCTGGCCGAACTTCGCCTTCTCTGACGCCACGATGACGTCGCACAGCATGGCCAGTTCGCAGCCGCCGCCCAGGGCGAAGCCGTTGACCGCGGCGATCACCGGCTTCCTGAACCGGGCCAGCCGGTCGGCGCCCTCCGAGAAGAAGTTCGACCGGTACATGTCCGCATAGGACTGGCTGGCCATCTCCCTGATGTCGGCGCCGGCGGCGAAGGCCTTTTCGCCAGAACCGGTGATGATCAGGCAGCGCACGCTGTCATCCGTCTCGACCGTGTCGAGGAAGGCCGCGAGCTCACCCAGCAGGGTGGAGTTCAGGGCGTTCAGGCTCTCGGGCCGGTTCAGGGTCACCACGGCGTAGCCGTCGGCGTGGCGCTCGATCAGGAGGGTGGAGTAGGTGTCGGTCATGGGCGGTTGCTTGGCCCCATGACCGCCGAGCGTCAAGCGCGCCCGGCCGCGTGCAGCTTCGCTCCGTGGGCCCTCAACCAGGCCCGGTACGGCTTGTGGTCGCCGACCAGCCGCTCGACCACGCTCCAGAATGCGGGGGAATGGTCGCAGTGGACCAGGTGCGCGACCTCGTGGGCGGCGACGTAGTCCAGCACCTCGGGCGGGGCCATGATGAGACGCCAGGAATAGCGGATCGAGCCGCGCCCGGGCGTGCAGGAGCCCCAGCGGCTCTTCGGATCGCCGACGCTGACCCTTGGCGGCCTGAGGCCCAGGGCGCGGGCGTGGCTCTCGGTGTGATGCGCCAGGCGTTCGCGGGCCATGCGGCGCAGCAGGTTCTCGACGCGGCGGGCGAAGGCCTCGCCCTCGCCGCCGGAGCGGATGGCCAGGCCCGTGGGCGTGTCGACCAGCCGGGCGGCGCTCGCGCCCGGGACGGCTTCCAGCGGCACGGGGCGGCCCTCCACCAGGGCCTCGCCGCCCGGGGCGAAGCCGAAGCCCGAGGCCGGCGTCACGCCGAGCCGGTCGCGGATCCAGCCCGCGCGCGAGCGGGCGAAGGCGAGGGCGTCGGACAGGCGGCGCTCGGACGGGGCGACCGCGACGGCCTCCCCTCGGGCCGGATCGATGCGCACGGAGACGCGCCGGGCGCGGCGGTTCACGCTGAGCCGCAGACGCAGGCCGCCGAGGTCGTGGATGTCGCCGTGGGCGAGGCTCATCGATCCTCACACATGAGCGAAGCGAAATGGGGGAGGGGGACCGGCGAAGCCGGTGGAGGGGGCGGCCGTCGCCCAGTGTCCGGAAGGCGAGACGCGGCGCCCAGGCTCGGGGGGGGCGCGGCGGGCCCGGGGCGGCCCCGCCGCCCCCCCCGCGCGC
>CBIHLR010000046.1:0-13911 GCA_966210875.1 uncultured Brevundimonas sp.
CGCCCTGATCGCCACCCACAACATGGAGCTGGCCGGTCACATGGACCGCGTCTTCGCCCTGAAGGACGGCCATCTGGAAGAGCGCGCGGCCGAAAGCCACGCCTACTGAGCTAGATCGTGAAGCTCACGCCGCAGCCGCAGCTGGCCACGGCGTTGGGGTTCAGGACCTTGAACTGGGCGCCGAGCAACTCGTCGACGAAGCGGATCTCCGAGCCGGCCAGCAGGGGCAGGGACACGGGATCGACCAGGGCGGCCTGTCCGTCGCGCTCGATGCGGATGTCGTCGGGCTCGGCGGCCTCGACCAGATCCAGCCGGTACTGGAAGCCGGAGCAGCCGCCGCCGTCCACGGCGACGCGAAGCATCAGGGGCCGGCCCTCCTTTTCGGAAAGCTCGGCGAGGCGGCGCGCGGCGCTGGTGTCCAGAGTGACGGCTTGGTCGTTCATGCTGACCGCTATATGAGGGCTGCCTTGGCTGGACGGAAGGGTCGCCATTGCAAGCCGAGGCCAGCCGCGCCGCTTTCGCCGCCGACCCCGAACGGTCGCTGGGCCGGCTGCATCCCGAAAAGCCCAGCGCGACCCGCACGCCCTTCGCGCGCGACCGCGACCGGATCATCCACTGCACGCCGTTCCGCCGGCTGAAGGGCAAGACCCAGGTCTTTATCGCCCACGAAGGCGACCACTACCGCACCCGTCTTACGCACAGCCTGGAGGTGGCGCAGATCGCGCGGTCGCTGGCCGACGCCCTGAGGCTGGACGTCGATCTGGCTGAGGCTGTCGCCCTGGCGCACGACCTGGGCCATCCGCCCTTCGGCCATGCCGGGGAAGATCGACTCAAGGCCCTGATGGAGCCGTGGGCCGGCTTTGACCACAACGTCCAGACCTTCCGCATCGTGACCCGGCTGGAGAAGCGCTACCCCGGCTTCGATGGCCTCAACCTCAGCTGGGAGACGTTGGAGGGCGTCATCAAGCACAACGGACCCGTGGCGCATCGGCTGGATGAGCCCGCTTGGCGGGCCGTCGCCGAGTTCCAGCAGCAGTGGGACATCCGGCCGGAGACCTTCGCCTCGCTGGAGGCGCAAGTGGCCGCGGTGGCGGACGACATCGCCTACAACAACCACGACGTCGACGACGGGCTGCAGGCGGGTCTGTTCAGCCTGTCGGAGCTGGAGGCCGTCCCGCTGATCGGCCCGATCATCGGCGGGGTGCGGCGCGACTGGCCCGGGCTGGACGACCGCATGACCGGCATCGAGGCGGTGCGCCGCATGATCGGGGCGATGATCGAGGACGTGCTGGGCGAGACCCGTCGGCGGCTGGCCGAGGACGGCGTCTCGACCGCGGAGGACGCGCGCCGCGCGAGCCGGCCGATGGTCCAGTTCTCCAGCGGGATGATGCAGGACCTGGCGCGGCTAAGGGCCTTCCTGTTCGAGCACATGTACCGGCACGAGCGGATCAACGAGATGCGTGCGCGCGCCGCCAGCGCCATCGATCACCTGTTCGCGGCCTTCCTGGCCGACCCGGGCCGCATGCCGGCCGAGTGGGCGGCGCGGGCGAGGGCGGGGGACAGCGCGCGCTGCGCGCGGGCGGTGTGCGACTACATCGCCGGCATGACCGACGGCTTCGCGCTGGAGGAGCAGGGGCGTCTGTGAGGGCGCCGCTTGTGGACGGCCGCCAGATGTGATTCGAGCAGGGCCGGGGTTGGGATAGAATCCTTGTGCGCGCGTGCGATTCGCACGCCGAACGACTTGCGAGAGACGTCATGTCCTACGAACGGCCCGATCCCGAGCACGGCGCCTATACGCCGCCCGACGACGACGATCTGCGCTTCGATCGCCGCAGCTATGATCCGCGCGGCGGTTATGGGGGGCCGGCGGAGAAGCGTCCGCTGCCGCTGACCCTGATCGCCAGCGCCGTCGTGCTGCTGGTGCTGATCATCGCGGTCGTCCTCTTCTACCGCTCGGGCGTGCGCGGCGCGAACGACGCCCCCCCGGTCGTGGGCGAGGCCGGCGCCCTGGCCGGCGCCGCGCCGGACGAGGCCCAGCCCTTGGACCCGTCCGCCCAGATTGAACTCTACGACCCCACGGCGCCGGACGGCGTCGAACTCGCGCCCCTGCCGGAAGCGCCCGGACAGCGTCCGCCGCCGCTGGTCGAGGAGCGTCCCGTGGAAGAGCCCACGACCTCTGGTCCGCCTCCGGTGGAGGCCGATGAGCCCCCGAGCCGCCCGCAGGGAACCACCCCCGCCGACCCCGAGCGCCCGACAGCGCCTCCGCCGACCACGAGCGGTGGCGCGGCCGTGCAGATCGGCGCCTTCTCTTCGCGCGAGGCCGCCGAGCGGGCCTATGCCGAGGTCGCGGCCTCGTTCCCGCAGTTCGCCACCGGCCGGACCCGCGGCATCGAGCAGGTCACGACCTCGGACGGCAGGACCGTCTATCGGACGACGATGAACGGTTTCTCGGGTGAGCAGGCGCGGGCCTTCTGCGGCGCGATGCGGGCCTCGGGTCGCGACTGCGTGGTCCGCTGAGTTGAGCCTTGCGGCCATCTTCGGCTGTTCCGGACCTCGGCTGGCCGAGGCCGAGCGGGACTTCTTCGCCGAGGTCAGGCCGTGGGGCTTCATTCTCTTCAAGCGCAATGTCGAGACTCCGGCGCAAGTCGCTGAACTGACGGCGGCGCTGCGCGCGAGCGTGGGCGATGACCGGACTCCGGTCCTGATCGATCAGGAAGGCGGCCGGGTGCAGCGGATGGGCCCGCCGCACTGGCCGAAATATCCGCCGGGCGCGGCGTACCTGAAGGCCACGAACGACCCCTTGGCCGCGCGTGAACTCAGCCGGCTGGGCGCGCGCCTGATGGCGCATGATCTCAAGGCGGTCGGGGTCGACGTGGACTGCGCGCCGGTGCTCGACGTGCCGGTGCCCGGCGCGCACGACATCATCGGCGATCGCGCCTACGCTCAGGATCCGGCGACGGTCTCCCAGCTCGGCCGCGCTGCGGCGGAGGGACTGCTCGCCGGTGGCGTCCTGCCGGTGATCAAGCACATGCCCGGCCACGGCCGCGCCTTCGCCGACAGCCATCACGAACTTCCGGTCGTGAAGACCTCGCTGGAGGAGCTGGAGGCCTGGGACTTCGCGCCCTTCCGGGCGCTGTCGGACATGCCGCTGGGCATGACCGCCCATGTCGTCTTCGAGGCGATCGACCCGAAGCGGCCGGCGACGACCTCGAAGAAGGCCGTCCGCCTGATCCGCGAGCGGCTCGGCTTCGACGGCCTGCTCATGACGGACGACCTGTCGATGAAGGCTCTGTCGGGTTCGCTGGCTGAGCGGACCACCGCGTCGCTCAAGGCCGGCTGCGACGTGGTCCTGCACTGCAACGGGAATCTCGACGAAATGCGCGAGATCGCCGAGGCCGCGCACAAGCTGAAGGGCCGTTCGAAGCGGCGCGCCGAGGCCGCCCTGGCCCGGATCGTCCATACGCCCGAACCGCTGGAGCCCGTAGCGGCGCGCGAGCGGCTGGACGCCATGCTGGCGGGCCGACTGGACGCCGCGCGCGGTCCTGACGTAGGCGAGGCGCAATGAGCGACGCCTTCCAGCCCAACCTCGACTTCTCGGCCGCCGACGCCGCGGCCGAGGGCGGCGAGGCCTTCGTCGTCGATCTGGAAGGCTTCGAGGGGCCGCTGCACGTCCTGTTGGCTCTGGCCCGCACCCAGAAGGTCGATCTGCTCAGTCTGTCGATCACCAAGCTGGCCGAACAGTATCTGGTCTTCGTGCACGAGGCGCGGCGGCGGAACTTCGCCCTCGCGGCCGATTATCTCGTGATGGCTTCCTGGCTGGCCTATCTGAAGTCGCGCCTGCTGTTGCCCAAACCGGAGCGCAAGGTGGAGGGCGAGCCGCCCGCCGAGGTCATGGCTCAGCAGCTGGCCTTCCGCCTGATGAAGCTGGAAGCGATGCGCAAGGCCGTCGAGACCCTGACCAAGGGGCCGCAGCTGGGTCGGGACGTCTTCGGCCGCGGCGACCCCGAGCAGCGGGTGGTCCTGCCGTCGAACAAGCTGGACGCGAGCCTCTATGACCTGATGTCGGCCTATGTTTCCCAGCGCCGCCGCGAGGCCGAGCGCAGTTACTCCCCGACCCAGCGTGTCGAGGCCTTCCCGCTGGAGGAGGCGCGCGACTGGATGATGAGCCAGCTGCCGCGGCTGAGCGCCTGGACGGAACTGACGCGCGTCGCGCCCAAGGGCCATGCGGAAGGGGAGGGGCCGTCCCAGACCTCGTGCCTGGCCTCGACCTTCTCGGCGAGCCTGGAGCTGGTCAAGGAAGGCCGGCTGGAGGCCAGGCAGCTTGACGCCTTCGACTCGCTGTTCGTGAAATCGCGCCGCGATGTTCTGGTGCTGGAGCCGGAGCAATGAGCCTGTTCGTGGCTGACGAGGCCGAGATCGAACGCCGCGTCGAGGCCCTGCTGTTCGCCGCCGCCGGCCCGCTGTCGATCGCCGACATCGCGCGCCGCCTGCCCGAGGGCGCCGACGCCGGCCAGGCCATCGCGGGCCTGCGCGCCCGCTACGCGGGGCGGGGCGTGGAGCTGGTCTGCGTCGCCGACCGCTGGGCCTTCCGCACCGCGCCGGACCTGTCCTTCCTGATGACTGAGCAGCGCGACGAACCGCGCAAACTGTCCAAGGCCGCGCTCGAGACCCTGGCCATCATCGCCTACCACCAACCCGTCACCCGCGCGGAGATCGAAAGCGTGCGCGGCGTGTCCCTCTCCAAGGGCACGCTGGACCTGCTGCTGGAGATGGGCCTCGTGCGCCTCCGTGGCCGTCGCCGTTCGCCGGGGCGGCCGGTGACCTACGGCACCACGGATCACTTCCTGGAGCACTTCGGCCTGGCCAGCCTGCACGACCTGCCGGGCGCGGCCGAGATGCGGGCGGCGGGACTGCTCGACCTGTCGCTGCCCGCCGACTTCTCCGCCCCCGACCCGACCCGCACCGCCTCCGACGAGGAGGACCCGATCGAGGACGAGGACGACGCCCCCGAGTTCGCCCAGGACTTCATGGGCGAGGAGCGCTGAGCGCATTAAAATTGCTTAAGTGGCGCGCGCGCGCGCCGAGGCGTCTAAGCTGGCCGGACGTGATGAGGAGAGCTGCATGCTCCGACGCCTGACGGCCTTGATGGCCCCCGCCGCTGTCCTGCTGGTTCTCGCCGCCTGCCAAGGCGATGGAGAGCCCGCCGCCCGCACCGAGCCGGTCTTCGGCGAGTTCGGCTTCGACACCACCGGCATGGACCGCACCGTCCAGCCGGGCCAGGACTGGTTCTCCTACGCCAACGGCGAGTGGCATCGGTCGACCGAAATCCCCGCCGACCGCTCCAGCTTCAACGCCTTCACCTTCCTGACCATCCAGGCCCAGGAGCGCACCCGCGCCATCCTCGAGGAGGCCGCGGCCGACGCCGAGGCCGAGGGCGATCTGGCGCGCATCGGCGCCTTCTACGCGGCCTTCATGGACGAGGAGGGCATCGAACGCGCCGGTCTCGACCCGGTTCGGCCGGAACTCGACGCCATCGCGCGCATCGGGGACCGCGAGCAGCTCTCGGCCGCGCTCGGCCAGACCCTGCGGGCGGACGTCGATCTGTTGAACGCCACCGACTACTACACCGACCGGCTGTTCGGCCTGTGGGTGTCGCAGGACTTCGACGCCCCGACGCGCAACTCGCCCTATCTGGTGCAGGGCGGCCTGGGCATGCCTGACCGGGCCTTCTATCTCGACAGCGACGCGCGCATGGCGGAGATGCGCACCGCCTATCGCGCGCACATCGCCCGTGTGCTTCAGCTCGCCGGCGTCTCCGACCCGCAGGGCAAGGCCCAGCGCATCCTCGCGCTCGAGACCGCAATCGCGCGCTCGCACGCCACGGCCGAGCAGACCAGCGATGTCGAGGCCGGCAACAATCACTGGAACATCGGCGACTTCAACAGCCGCGCGCCCGGCATGGACTGGGAGGCCTATTTCGGGGCGGCGGATCTCGCCTCGCAGTCGACCTTCGTGGTCTGGCAGCCCGGCGCCGTGACCGGGATCTCGCGCCTCGTCGGCTCGGAATCGCTGGAAACCTGGAAGGACTATCTGACCTTCCACGCGCTCGATCGCGCCTCGCCCTATCTGCCGCGCGCCTTCGCGGAGGCGAACTTCGCCTTCTACGGCACGACCCTGTCTGGCACGCCCCAGCAGGCGCCGCGCTGGCGCCGAGCCATCAACGCCACCAACGCCGCGCTCGGCGAAGCGGTCGGCCGCGAGTATGTGGCGCGGCATTTCCCCGAAGAGGCGCGCGCGCGCGCCGACGAGCTGGTTCGCAACCTGATGGCCGCCTTCGGCGAGCGGATCGACAACCTCGAGTGGATGTCGGACAGCACCAAGGCCGCGGCTCGCCGGAAGCTGGAGACCCTGACCGTCTCGATCGGCTATCCGGAGACCTGGCGCGACTACAGCGCCCTGGAGATCCGCCGCGACCAAGCCTACGCCAACGTCGCCAATGCGGAGCTGTTTAACTACCGCCGCAACATTGAGAAGCTGAACCGTCCCGTCACCCACGACGAGTGGTACATGCTGCCCCAGGAGGTGAACGCCCTGAACGTTCCCCTGGAGAACCGCCTGATCTTCCCGGCGGCGATCCTGGAGGCGCCCTTCTTCGATCCCAACGCCGACCCGGCGATCAACTACGGCGCGATTGGCGGAGTGATCGGCCACGAGATCACCCACAGCTTCGACTCGACTGGCGCCCTGTTCGACGAGACCGGCCGGCTGAGGAACTGGTGGACGCCGGAGGACTTCGCTCGCTTCGAGGCGGCGGGCCGCGCCCTGGCCGCCCAGTACGACGCCTATGAGGCCTTCCCGGGCCTAAACCTGAACGGTGACCTGACACTGGGCGAAAACATCGCCGACGTGGCGGGCCTGGCCACCGCCTACGACGCCTATCGGCTGTCCCTGAACGGACAGGAGGCGCCGGTGCTCGGCGGCTTCACCGGCGACCAGCGGTTCTTCCTCGGCTGGGCCCAGGTGTGGCGTTCCAAGTATCGGGAGCCTGCCCTACGCAACTCCATCCTGACCGGCGTGCACTCTCCGGGTCCCTGGCGGGCGGCGACCGTGCGCAATCAAGACGCCTGGTACACGGCGTTCGACGTCCAGCCGGGCCAGGCGCTCTATCTGGCGCCGGAAGACCGGGTCGAGGTCTGGTAGGTCACGAAGGATTCAGCCTCGGGAGCCATGGTTCACCCATGACTCCCGAGCTGGAAGCCGTTCACAAGTTCAACGCGTGGCTGTTCTCGCTTCCGCACGATCTGATCCTGTTGATCCTCTTCGCGCCCGCCGGTCTGGTCATGCTGATCATCGGCTGGGCCTTCGACCGCCGGGTGCGCTTTGACGGCGCCGGCTGGCCGTTCGGGGTCCACTCCGGGATTCCGGACCCGGACGAGGCCCCTGACGACACCGCCTGGATCGAGGCGGCCGAGGACGCGGTCGACGACGCGGTTCATCGACACGGACGGTAGGCTTTCCGTCAGGATTGCTTGGCTCGACGCGCGGTTCAGGCCTATATGTCGCCGAGTTCGCGGCGCAACATGACGTCGCATTCAAGGAGACGTATCCGTGGGCAGCTTCAGCATCTGGCACTGGCTCATCGTCATCGTGGTCGTGCTTCTGCTCTTCGGCGGCCGTGGCAAGCTGTCGGGCCTGATGGGCGACGCCGCCAAGGGCATCCGCGCCTTCCGTGACGGCCTGAAGAACGACGGCGAAGAGTCGGCAAACGGCCCGTCGGAGGGCACGAGCTCGCTGCCGCGCACCGACCGCGAAAAGGAAGAGCTGAACCGCTGATCGCGGCCCGCTCGCGGAGACCCTGAGCCATGCTCGGCCCCGGAATCGGGGGTTTCGAAGTCGTGGTCATCGCCCTGGCGGCGTTGATCGTGGTCGGCCCCAAGGACCTGCCCATGCTGATGCGCAAGGTCGGCCAGTTCCTGGGCCGCGCGCGCAAGATGGCGGCCGAGTTCAGGGCCAGCTTCGACGATATGGCGCGTCAGTCCGAACTGGACGACCTGCGCCGGGAGGTGGAGGCGCTCCGCACCGGCCAAGTGGGCCCGCTGGACAAGGACACCAAGGCCACCTTCGCCGACATCAAGAAGGGCCTCTACGAGCCGCCCCCGGTTCCCGCGGCCAAGCCGACGGCGATTACCGACACGCCGCCCATGACCGAGCCCACCCTGCCCGACCCGGATGCGCCGGACGCGCCCGCTGCGCCGAAGAAGTCGCGGGCCTCGAAGGCCGCCGCCGCCGGCGCTGAGCCGGCGCCCGCCAAGCCGCGTGCGCCGCGCAGGAAGAAGACCGCGGAATGAGCCCCGACGAGGAAGCCGACATCGAAGCCTCGCGCGCGCCGCTGCTCGAGCACCTTACCGAGCTGCGCTCGCGGTTGATCGTCTGCGTCATCGCCTTCTTTCTGGCCTTCGTTCTCTGCTTCGCCTTCGCTGAGCAGATCTCGCTTTTCCTGTTCCATCCGTTCCAGGTGGCCAACGGCATCTTCGCGGCCCAGGGCGAGGGGCATGGTCACGGCATGGACCTGCTGGTGACGCTGATCCAGGCGACGGCGGCGCCGCCGAACGCCGGCGAGCCGCTGCGGCTGATGTTCACCGCGCCGCTGGAGTTCTTCTTCGCCAAGCTGCGCCTGGCCGGCTTCGGCGCGATCGCGCTCAGCTTCCCGATCATAGCCTGGCAGCTGTACCGGTTCGTGGCTCCCGGCCTGTACCGGCGTGAGAAGGCGGCCTTCACCCCCTTCCTGTTCGCCTCGCCGGTGCTGTTCATCATGGGGGCGGCGCTCGTCTACTACGTCATGCTGCCCTTCGTGCTCTGGTTCTCGCTGTCGCAGCAGATCGCGGGGGAGGGGATCGAGGTGCAGCTGCTGCCACGCATCGCCGAGTATTTGGATCTCGTCACGACCCTGATCCTGGCCTTCGGCCTTTGCTTCCAGCTGCCGGTCGTTGTGACCCTGCTGGGGCTGGCGGGCATCATCGATTCCAAGACCCTGGCCCAGGGACGCCGTTACGCCATTGTGGGCGTGGTGGTCGTGGCCGCTATCGTGACCCCGCCTGACCCCATCAGCCAGCTGATGCTCGCGGTCCCCCTGGTGCTTCTCTACGAAGTCTCGATCTGGTGCGTGCGCCTCATCGAACTCCGTCGCCGGGAGGCGACGGTCGACTGATCCCCGCGCCCTCGACGGAGCCGAGCCTGTGTTCTTCAAACGATCCATCCTCTCGGCCCTGGCCTGCGCGGGCGCCCTGGCGATCACGGGCTGCGCCAGTCTTGCCGGGACGAGCGCGCCGCCTGCGGTTTCGTCCGAACGGCTGATGGCCGACGTCACCGTCCTGTCGGCGGACGCCATGCAGGGGCGCGCCATCGGCACGGAGGGCAACCGGATGGCGCGCGAGCACATCCTGCGCCGCTTTGCCGAGGAGGGGCTGCAGCCGGTCGATGAGGACTACCTCCTCCCGTTCACAGCCGCCCCGACGACCCGGCGGCCAAGCGCGCTGGAGGGGATCAATCTGGCCGGCGTGGTCCGGGGGACCGAGCATCCCGACCAGTGGATCATCGTGACCGCCCACTACGACCACGAAGGGGTCCGCGATGGCCAGATCTACAATGGGGCGGACGACAACGCCTCGGGCACGTCGGCGCTGTTCGAACTGGCGCGGCTGCTGAGGCTCAACCCGCCGCGCCACTCCGTGATGTTCGTGGCGCTGGATGGTGAGGAAGCCGGTCTGCTCGGCGCCCAGGCTTTCGTGCGCTCGCCGCCCGTGCCGCTTGAGGCGATGAGGCTGAACATCAACCTCGACATGATCGCCCGGGGCGACAACGGGATTTTGTGGGCCGTCGGCACGCGCCAGCATCCGGGTCTCATCCCTCTGATCGACGCCCTGCCTCAGCAGCCCGGTGTTGAGCGCCGGTACGGCTATGACGATCCTGCCGTGCGGGGTCGCAACAACTGGGTGATGCTGTCCGACCAGGGCGCCTTCCACGCGGTCGGCGTCCCGTTCGTCTTCTTCAGTGTCGACGACCATGCAGACTACCACCAGCCGACCGACGACGTGGAGCGCATCAACGCGGACTGGTATCGGGGCGCGGTCCAGATCGCCCACGACACCCTGCGCGCGGTCGACGCCGCCGACGGTCTGGACCTGCGCGCGGCCGCGGCCGCTGGCTCGGCGCATTAAATCAACGTAACGCGACTCCGCGAACGGTGAGGCGTAGCCTCCCCTGGCTTAGCCGGGAGAGGTCGCATGACCGACGAATCCACCCCGCTCTCCGTCGCCACCGACGGGCCTCAGGCCGTTCCGCCTGTCTTCACCCTGGAAGAAGTCATCGCCCAGTTCCTGCGCTGGGGCGGCGCCTGGGCGGACCCGACCATAAATTTCAGCTTCTACAACACCCGACCGGCTCACCTGGGCGGCGACCAATGGTGGGCCGGCTTCCAGCCCTTCACCCAGACCCAGCGTGAGGCGACCTACCGCGCGTTCGACCTCATCGCCGATGTCGTGAATCTCGATTTCCAGGAAGTCGCCGACAACCAGCTGGCGCCTGGGGCCAACAATCGCCGGATCACCTTCGGAACGTCGACCACCTTCCCCTCATGGGCCACCGGCGCGGCGGACGTCAGCTTCAACCCCCTCGTCACCACACCCGAGGGGCGGATGCGCATCGATTCCAGCGAGACCCTGTTCAACTACTTCCGCTGGGGCGGCCAGTACGAACCTGGGACCAGGAACTTTTCGGTTCTGCTGCACGAGATCCTGCATGGCCTCGGGATGCCGCATCCTGGCGACTACAACCGCAATCCGGATGAGGAGATCACCTACGCCAACCACGCCGACTACGCTCAGGACACAGGCCAGTACACGGTCATGTCCTATTTCGGCGCCTGGGAGAGCGGAGCCAACCACCTCGGCAGTTTCGGTTCGACCCTGCTTCTCCACGACGTCGCCGCCATGCAGCGCCTTTACGGGGCGAACATGACGACCCGCACGGGAGACACCGTCTACGGCTTCAATTCGACGGCCGGCCGCAGTTCCTACGACTTCACGGTGAACACCAGGCCCGTGGTCACCGTCTGGGACGCCGGGGGCCAGGACACCCTCGACTGCTCCGGCTATGCGATGGACCAGATCATCGATCTGCGGGCGGGCTTGTTCTCCAACATCGGCGGCCTGACCTCGAACGTCTCCATCGCCTTCGGCGCGGTGATCGAGAACGCTGTCGGCGGAGCCGGCGCGGACCAGATCACGGGTAACGACGCTGACAACCGGCTGGAGGGTCGGGCAGGGGACGACGTCCTCGTTGGCGCCGACGGCTTCGATCACCTCGTCGGCGGCGCAGGCGTCGATCGGGCCCGCTACGGGGGCGGGGCCGAGGACGGGTTCATGAAGCTGGGCGAAGACGGACGCTGGGTCGTGGTTCGGTCGGATGGCTCGGATGTCCTGGAGGACGTCGAATGGATTGTCTTCGACGACTTCACCCTGGCCCCCGGGGATCAGGTCATCGTCTGCCGCTTCGAGGAGGCGTTCCAGACCGGCAAGGCCGGACAGGACGAGCCGGAGGTCCTGCCGGTGAGCTCGCCCGGCGGATGGCTCATCTAGGTTCTAGAAGCCGAACGCCGCCCAGGTGACCATGCAGACCCCGAACGCCGAGACGGCGGTCGTCGCGATTCCGGTCGGCCGCGAGCGGATCCACCCTGACAGTGCGATGCACGCCAGCAGCAGATAGAGCCCGAGCAGGAAGCTGAGCGTGCCGAACGCCCGCGCGCGATTGATGGAGGCCTGGCGCACCAGGTGGTCGGGAGCGTCCGGGTGCAGCACCGACACCAGCATGGTGGAGCAGACCACGGCGATGATGAAGGCCACTGCGGCCGCGGCGGCGAGGCCGACCGCCCAGGTCACCACCCTTCGATGCGGCTTGTCGTCCAGCAGGAGCGCGAGCAGGGTGGCGGCGACGCCCCCCAGAAAGGCGCTGAGAAAGCCCATCTGGCTTGCGATCTGCGCCAAATAGGTCTGTGGCAACTGCTCCATGCCTCGCCCTCCAGCTCCAGCGAGCATGGTTCCCCAACCTGGCTCTTGCCAAGCGGAACAAAACCAGAATAGAACAAACGCGGAACATAGCCCGGAGCGTCGTCCGATGTTGCGTCTCGTTCGTGAAACCCTGTCGCTAGCCTCGGTCGGGGCGTTCGTCTGGATGATCTGGACCGCCGCCGGCCTTGTCGCCTGATCCGTCCACAGCTCAGGTCGCGGCCTCGCTTGAGCCGGCTGTCAGGGTGTTCGACCATGTCGGGCTGCAGAGTCGAAAGGGCTGAGGGTTGAGCCAGGGCTTCGTCCATCTTCGTGTCCGGTCGGCCTATTCGCTGCTGGAAGGGGCGATCAAGGCGGGCAAGCTCGGGCGCATGGCCGCCGATGCGCAGATGCCCGCGGTGGCCATCGCGGACCGGGCCAATCTGTTCGGCGCTCTGGAATTCAGCCAGGCCTGCCGCGAGGCGGGCGTTCAACCGATCATCGGCTGCGCCATTCCCGTCACCGGCATTGGCGGTCGCAAGGCCGAACGCTGGGCCAAGGTCCCGACCGTCGTCCTGCTGGCGCAGGACGAGACCGGCTGGGCCAACCTCACCGTCCTGTCGTCGGCGGCCTTCCTCGACATCGATCCGGCCGACGAGCCCGCGGTGCCGTGGGAACGGGTGAAGGCGCACTCCGAGGGACTGATCCTGCTGTCCGGCGGGCCGGACGGTCCTATCGATCCGCTGTTCGTACAGGATCGCGAGACCGACGCCCGCGCGGCGCTATCGGAGATGAAGACGGTCTTCGGCGACCGCTTCTATGTCGAGCTTCAGCGGCACGACCTCAACGAGGAGCGCGCGGCCGAGCCGGGACTGGTAAGTTTCGCCTACGACCATGACGTCCCGCTGGTCGCGACCAACGACGTCTATTTCGGCCCGCCTCACATGGCCAAGGCGCACGACGCCCTGCTGTGCATCTCGGACGGGGCCTTCCTGGGCCAGGACGACCGCCGCAAGATCACGCCCGAGCACTGGTTCAAGCCCGCCGAGGACATGCGCCGGCTGTTCGCCGATCTCCCGGAGGCCTGCGACAACACCCTCGACATCGCCCGGCGCTGCGCCTTCCTCGTCACCCCGCGTGATCCCATCCTGCCGCGCTTCGACACCGGCCAGGGCCGCTCCGAGCCCGAGGAACTGGCCTGGCAGGCGCGCGAGGGGCTGAAGGCCCGGCTGTCCGGCCTGACGCTCGCCGCCGACGAGGCGGACTACTGGGCCCGGCTGGAGCGCGAGATCGGCGTCATCCAGCAGATGGGCTTCTCCGGCTACTTCCTGATCGTGTCGGACTTCATCAAATGGGCCAAGGCGCACGGCGTCCCTGTCGGTCCCGGCCGCGGCTCCGGGGCCGGCTCCATGGTCGCCTGGGCCATGTCGATCACGGACCTGGACCCGCTGCGCTTTGGCCTTCTGTTCGAGCGCTTCCTCAACCCGGAGCGGGTCTCGATGCCCGACTTCGACATCGATTTCTGCCAGGAACGCCGCGAGGCGGTCATCGACTACGTCCAGCAGAAGTACGGCGACGACCGCGTCGCCCAGATCATCACCTTCGGCACGCTCCAGGCCCGCGCCGTCCTGCGCGACGTCGGCCGGGTCATGCAGATGCCGCTCGGGCAGGTCGATCGTCTGGCCAAGATGGTGCCGAACAATCCGGCCAACCCGGTCACCCTGGAGCAGGCGGTCGAGCTTGAGCCCCGCCTGAAGGAGGCCAAGGCTTCGGATCGCACGGTCGAGGTCCTGATCGAGACCTCTCTCCGGCTGGAGGGCCTCTACCGCAACGCCTCGACCCACGCCGCCGGCATCGTCATCGGCGACCG
>CBIHLR010000047.1:0-13801 GCA_966210875.1 uncultured Brevundimonas sp.
CGGATTGGCGTAGGCCATGGCTTCGGGGGTGCGCAGGGCTTCGGCCGTCTCGGTGGGGGCGGTGGGGGCCGTGACCATCGGGCCGTCCTGTCCGGACAGGATGAGCGCAGCGGCGAAGGCGAGCGAAAGCGACATGTAAGGAGTACCTCTGACGGCCTGTTGGAGCCCCTCATAACTCTAAACCGGGGAACCGGATGCGCCAACACGGCTTCGTTAAGCGTCAGGCCGCGTCATTGACGGCGAGGCCATTCGTGACGACATTGATTTCGCGCCCGCCGTTCCAGGCGTCGCAAGAGGCTGAGTGATGATCCGCGTCCAGACCTTCCGGCTGGCCCCGCCCCGTCCCCCGCGCACCTTCGCCGGCGCGGTCGGCTGGCTGTTCGGCCTGCTGGCGGCCGGTGTGGCCCTGGTGTTCGGGGCCCTGTTTGCGGTGGCGACGGCCGTGGCCGTGGCCCTGTTCGCGGTGGTCGCGGGGGTCCTGGTGTTCGCGGCGCGGCTGTTCGGCGGCCGCCGGGCCCGTCCCGCTGCGGCCACGGCCCCGGCCAGCGACGCCATCATCGACGCCCACAAGGTGGGCGACCAGTGGGTCGCCTACGGCTGGGACCGCCAGGGCCGCTGAGGCCCGATGACCCTCACCCTCATCGACCGGCCCACGCCCAACTTCGACGAGCGGCACGCGCCGCCCGACATGATCATCCTGCACTACACCGGCATGGAGACCGGCGAGGCGGCGCTGGAGCGTCTGTGCGATCCCGAGGCCCGGGTCTCGGCCCACTATCTTGTCGAGGAGGACGGCCGGGTCTTCCGTCTGGCGCCGGAGGAGCGGCGCTGCTGGCACGCCGGCGTGTCCCACTGGCGCGGCGAGGAGAACCTCAACGGCGTCTCCATCGGGATCGAGATCGTCAATCCGGGCCACGAGTGGGGCTATCGCGCCTTTCCGGACGTGCAGATCCAGTCGGTCATCGAGCTCGTCGGCCACATCCGCGAGCGCTGGACCGTGCCGAACGACCGCATTCTCGGCCACTCCGACGTCGCGCCGGCGCGCAAGGAAGATCCGGGCGAGCTGTTTCCCTGGAAGCGCCTGGCCGAGGCCGGCCACGGCCTGTGGTTCGAGCCGGCCATGGAGCGGATCGCTGCGTTGGGCCCGCCGCTGAAGCCGGGCGACGAGGGCATCGGCGTCGTCGTCATGCAGTCGGCGCTGAAACGGCTGGGCTACGGCCTCGAGCAGACCGGCGTCTATGACGAGGCCACCCGCATCACCGTCACCGCCTTCCAGCGCCACTGGCGCCAGGCCAACGTCGACGGGATCGCCGACGGCGAGACCCGCGCGCGGCTGGTGGGCGTGCTCCAGCTGGCGCAGGTGGAGAGCGTCACGGGGGTCATTTGACCTGAGGCGCTGGCAGGCCCATCTATCCCGCGTCAGACGGCCGGGCGGTCGCGCTGCTCCGCTGAAGCTTCGCAGCGCTTGCGCTCCGGAGCCTTGGCGAAGGAGCGAGGAAAGTCCGGGCTCCACGGCGAAAAGGCGGCGGGTAACGCCCGCCCGGGGTGACCCGAGGGATAGCGCCACAGAAAGCAAACCGCCCTGCGTCGCTCTTCGAGCTATGCAGGGCAAGGGTGAAAGGGTGGGGTAAGAGCCCACCGCGGACCGGGCGACCGGGACGGCATGGCAAGCCCCGCCTGGAGCAAGACCGAATAGGGACGCTGCGCACCCTCGGGTGCAGGGCTCGCCGGCCCGAGGCGTCCGGGTAGGTCGCGAGAACCGCTCAGCAATGGGCGGTCCAGAGGAATGATCGTCACCCGCTCGCGGGGACAGAACCCGGCTTACAGGCCGTCTGACGCTTCTCCCCAATGGTCAAGCTTCAAGCCGGGAATACTCGGCGTGTTCTTGCTGTGTTCCAATCCTTAACTGCGATTGGCGTGTTTTCGCCCTTATGGTGAAGCAAACGTCAACAAGTGTCATTGCGTCCCACTCTGTCCCATGTTAACCCAAATCATCCCCGGTATGACGCGTCGGAGGGGCCGACGAAGCCGGGCAGGGGCGGGCCAAGCAGGCCTGGGGTAGGCGGGTGTTTCTCTCGACCTTCGAGAAGCAGCTCGACACCAAGCGGCGCTTCGTCGTGCCGCAGGATTACCGCACCCCTGCGACCGGTTCGGCCGAGGGCGTCTTCTGCTTCCCGTCCATCGAGGCCGACTGCATCGAGGCGGGCGGCGACGCTCTGTTCTCCCAGTATCAGCGGGTCATCGACGAGCTGCCCTTCGGCCATCGGCTGAGGACCGCGCTGGAGGACGCCGTCTTCGGCCAGCAGCGCCGTCTGTCCTATGACACCGCGGGCCGCATCACCCTGCCGGAAAGCCTGTGCGAGGAGTTCGGCCTGACGGACACGGTGGTGATCGTGGGCCTGCGCGACCGTTTCCAGATCTGGCGTCCGGACGTTCATCGCGCCTGGCGCGCCGAACAGCGCCGCGTGGCGCGCGAGGGGCTGGCGGAGCTGGGCGAGTTGAAGCGGGCGGCCAGCCTGAAGCTCGGGGGCGGCGCATGAGCCCCCACCTCTCGGTCCTGCTGAACGAGGTGGTGGAGGCCGTGGCGCCCGGTCCGGGCAGGCTGATCGTCGATGGGACCTTCGGCGCCGGCGGTTATTCGCGCGCCTTCCTTGAGCGGGGCGCCGATGTCATCGGCTTCGACCGCGACCCGACCGTGCAGCCGCACGCGGAGCGGCTGGCCGCCGATTTTGGGGACCGCTTCCGTCTGGTCGAGCGCCGCTTCTCCGAGATGGAGGACGAACTCGGCGAACAGGCCTGTGACGGGGTGGCGCTGGATATCGGCGTCTCGTCCATGCAGCTGGACCAGGCCGAACGCGGCTTCTCGTTCCAGAAGGACGGCCCGCTCGACATGCGCATGGGCGCGGACGGGCCGACAGCGGCCGACCTCGTCAACACCATGGACCACGGGCCGCTGGCCAAGCTGCTGCGCGACTACGGCGAAGAGCGCGAGTCCGGCCGCATCGCCACCGCCATCCTGCGCCGCCGGGCCGTGGAGCCGTTCAGCCGCACGCTGGACCTGGCCGCCGTGATCGAAAAGGCGCTGGGCGGCCGGCGTGGCGCTCCGGTGCATCCGGCCACGCGCTCGTTCCAGGCGCTCCGGATCGCGGTCAATGACGAGCTGGGCGAGCTGGAGGCGGGCCTGCGGGCGGCCGAGCGCATCCTGCGCCCGGGCGGCCGGCTGGCGGTGGTGACTTTCCACTCGCTGGAGGACCGGCTGGTGAAGCGCTTCCTGGCCGAGCGCGCCGGCAAGACGGGTTCCGGCTCCCGCCATCTGCCCCCGCAGGCGCAAGGGCCTGCCCCGACCTTCGAGCTGATCGGCAAGGGCGCCATCGAGGCGACTCCCGAAGAGACGTCCGTCAATCCTCGTTCCCGCTCGGCCCGCCTGCGCGCGGCGCGGCGCACCGAGGCCCCAGCCTGGAGGCAGGCGGCATGAGCGCGGCGGTGGGCGGACGCGGCATCCTGAGAGCGCTGGAGATCGCGGCGGTCGTGTGCCTCGGCGCGCTGATCCTGTGGGTCTATGTGGCCAAGGCTGCGGGCGCGGACGAGCGCGCGGCCATCCGCGAGCTCGAAACGGAAATCGCCCAGGCGCAGCGCGACCTGCGCCTGCTGCGCGCCGAGGCCGCGCATCTGGAACAGCCGGCGCGCCTCCAGGCCCTCGTCGACGCCCACCTGCAGCTGCAGCCGCTCGACGCCGAGCAGGAAGCCTCGCCCGAGGTTCTGCCGGTCGTGCTGCCGACTGGCCAACAAGAGCCCGCGGAGGCCACGCAATGAGCCTCGCCGGCCTGCCGCCCCGCATCGGCGTGCGCCTGCCCACCCGGCGGCTGCTCGACTGGATCCAGAGCCTGGAGCACACCTTCGAGCGCGCCCGCGCCGAGGGCAAGGCCGAGAACGACACCCGGGTGCGCATCCTGCTGGTGTCCTGCCTGTTCGGACTGATCTTCGCCGGACTGGCGGTAGGCGCGATCCGGGCGGCGCTGTTCTCGGGGCTCGACGCGCCGCTCGGCCGAGGCGGCGCGCCGGTGCTGCAGCGCGGCGACCTGACCGACCGCAACGGCCTGCTGATGGCGACCAACCTGCCGCACTACCGGCTGGTCATCGATCCTGTAGAGACCTTCGACCGCGCCTATGTCCGCAACGCCGTCCTGCGCGCCATGCCGGAGCTGTCGGCCGCCGGACGCCGGCGGCTGGAGACGGTGCTGGCGGGCGACGACCGCGCCTTCGTAGTGGGCGGCCTGACCGCCGCCGAGCGGGCGCGGCTGCACGACCTGGCGCTGGGCGGGCTGCACTTCGAGGAGGAGGACGCCCGCGTCTATCCGCTCGACGACCTGGCCGCGCACGTCGTGGGCTTCGCCAATGCGGACGGGGAGGGCGCGGCTGGCTTCGAGCGCGCCTTCGACGCCGACATCCGCGCGGCCGGCGCCGACGGCGGAGCGGTGCCCCTGTCCATCGACCTGCGGGTTCAGGGCGCGCTGGAGACGGAGCTGGAAGCCGTGGCAGTCGACCAGCGTGTCGTGGGCGCCGTCGGCATCGTGACCAACGTCCAGACCGGCGAAATCCTGGCCATGGCCAGCTATCCGGACTTCGACCCGAACCGGCGCGGCCAGGCGGACGCCTCAGCCATGGTCAACCGCGCCGCGGGCCAGGTCTGGGAGATGGGCTCGACCTTCAAGATCTTCTCGATCGCCGCCGGCCTGGACAGCGGGCGTGTCGATATCGACACGGTCATCGACACCGGTTCGCCCCTGCGCATGGCGGGGCGCACGATCAACGATTTCCACGCCCAGAATCGGCCCATGAGTGTCGAGGAGGTTTTCCTCCACTCCTCGAATGTCGGTACGTCGCGAGTCGCAGCCCTGATGGGATCGCAGGTCATGCAGGACTACTATCGGTCCTTCGGCCTGCTGGACCGGCAGCGCATCGGCCTGGCCGAGTCCGCGGCTCCGCTGACGCCGCGCCGCTGGGACGCCAACACCGTCGCCTCGGCCTCCTTCGGTCACGCCATGGCGGTGACGCCGCTGCACGTTGCGGCGGGGGTGGGCGCCATCATGAACGGCGGCCGCTACGTGCCCCTGACGCTGCGCCCGGTCCCGGCGGGCCGGCGTCCGCAGGGCCAGCGGATCATCACCGAAGTCACCTCGATGCGGATGCTGCGGCTGATGCGGCTGAACGTGGAGCGGGGCTCTGGCCGTCGCGCCGCAGTCGAAGGCTTCAGCGTCGGCGGCAAGACCGGCACCGCCGAGAAGTACACCAACGGCCGGGTCGACCGAACGCGCGTCACCTCGTCCTTCGTCTCGGTCTTCCCGACGGAAGGGCCGGTCGACGCCGACCGCTACCTGGTCATGATCCTGCTCGACGAGCCGCGCGGCAGCGAGGCCTCGGGCGGCGCGCGCACCGCAGGCATGACCGCCGCCCCGGCCGTCGGTCGGGTCATCCGCCGCATCGCGCCCTTCCTCGGCGTCGAGCGCCGGTTCGAGGTGCTGAGCGCCAGCGAGGCCGAGGCCCTGCCGTTGTCGGAAGACGCATCCCTGGCGGGGCCGCGATGACCGGCCTGCGGCTGTCCGAAATCCTGCGCCGCGACGTCCCGACCGATCCGGTGATCACGGGCGTCACCGCTGACAGCCGCCGGGTCGGGACGGGGACGCTGTTCGCCGCGCTTCCGGGCGCGCGTGCCGATGGCCGCGCCTTCATTCCGCAGGCCCTGACGCAGGGCGCCGCGGCCGTGCTGGCCCCCGAGGACACCCCGGACGGCGCCGCGCCCCTGCTGGTTCGGTCCGGCGACGTTCGGCGCGCCTATGCGCTGGCAGCCCGTGCCTTCTACGGGAAACAACCGCGCACCTGCGTCGCGGTCACCGGCACCAACGGCAAGACCTCGGTCGCCGCCTTCTGCCGCCAGATCTGGACGGCGCTGGGCCATCACGGCGCCAGCATGGGCACGCTCGGCGTCATGGCCGGAGACGAGGCCCTGACCGGCCCCGGCCTGACCAGCCCGGACGCGGCCGACGCCGCGCGCCTGCTGGCCGACCTGGCCGGACGGGGCGTGACCCACCTGGCGCTGGAGGCCTCGTCGCACGGGCTAGACCAGCGGCGGCTGGACGGTGTGGCCCTGACGGCGGCGGCCTTCACCAACCTCAGCCAGGATCACCTGGACTACCACCACGACATGGCCGCCTATCGCGCGGCCAAGCTGCGCCTGTTCGACACCCTGCTGCCGCGCGGACGGACCGCGGTGCTGAATGCGGACTCCGACGCCTACAACGCCTTCGCCGGGGCCGGCATCATGGCGGGTCTGAGCATCTTCGGAGTGGGCGAGCGGGGGCGGGACCTGTCGCTGGTCGCGCGGCGCGCCACCGGCGAGGGCCAGCGCCTGTCGATCGACGCGGGCGGCCGGACCTATGACATTCTCCTGCCGCTGGCCGGAGCCTTCCAGGCCTCGAACGCGCTCGTGGCGGCCGGGCTCTGCGTCGCGGCCGGCGATAAGGCGGAGGCCGTGATCGCGGCGCTCGAGACGCTGAAGGGCGCGCCGGGCCGGCTTCAGCGCGTGGGCGTGAGTCCCCACGGCGGCGAGGTCTATGTCGACTATGCACATACGCCGGACGGGCTGGAGACGGTGCTGCAGGCCCTGCGGCCGCACGCGTCAGGCCGGCTCGTGGTCGTGTTCGGCGCCGGTGGCGACCGTGATCGGTGCAAGCGCAGGTTGATGGGTGAGGTCGCGGCCCGCCTGGCCGACGCGGCGGTGGTCACCGACGACAATCCGCGCTCCGAGGACCCGGCCGCCATCCGCGCCGAAGTCATGAAGGGCTGCCCCGAGGCCCGCGAGATCGGCGACCGGCGCGAGGCCATCGCCTTCGCCGTGTCGGGCCTCAGGAAGGGCGATGTGCTGATCGTCGCCGGAAAGGGCCACGAACAGGGTCAAATCGTCGGCGAAACGGTCTATCCGTTCGACGACGCGGCGGTGGCCGCCGAGGCCCTGAGGGAAGTTGCGTGATGAATGAGGCCCTGTGGACCTCGGCCGAGGTCTCCGAGGCGACGGGCGGGCTGGCGGACGGATCGTTCGCCGCCACGGGCGTGACCTTCGACAGCCGCGAGGTGCAGCCGGGCGACCTGTTCGTGGCGCTGAAGGGGGCGCGCGACGGCCACGGCTTCGTCGGACAGGCCTTCGAGAAGGGCGCGGCGGGCGTGCTGGTGTCGGAGCCTGTCAGCGGGGGACCGTTCGTCCTCGTGCCCGATATCCTGGAAGGCCTGGTCGCGCTCGGCGGATACGCGCGCGACCGCGCGCCGCAGACGCGGCGCGGGGCGGTGACCGGCTCGGTCGGCAAGACCAGCGTCACCCAGGCGATCCGCGCAGGGCTGTCGCAGGCGGGCGCGGCGCATTCGTCGGTCAAGTCCTTCAACAACCACATCGGCGTGCCGCTGACGCTCGCGCGCATGCCGCGCGACACCGAACGCGCCGTCTTCGAGATCGGCATGAACCACGCCGACGAGATCGCGCCCCTGTCGCGAATGGTCCAGCCGCACGCCGTCTGCGTGACCACGGTCGGACCCGTCCACATCGAGAACTTCCCCGACGGCGAAGAGGGCGTCGCCCGCGCCAAGGCGGAGATCTTCGAGGGCCTGGGCCCCGGCGGCGTGGCGGTGCTGAACGGCGACAACGTCTGGTTCGACCTGCTCAAGCACGAGGCGCTGGAGCGCGGCGCGCGCATCGCGGTGTTCGGCACCGATGAGAGCGCCGACGCCTGTCTGCTCGGCTTCGAGTCGGTGGGAGAGGGGGCGCAGGTCCGGGCCCGAATCTGGGGCGAGACTCACAGCTTCGAACTGGCTCAGTCCGGCCTGCACTGGGGCCTAAACAGCATGGCCGTCCTGCTCATGCTGGACGCGCTCGACGTGCCGATGGAGACGGGAATCGCCGCGCTGTCGGCCTTCCAGCCGCTGGAAGGCCGGGGCCAGGTGCGGACGGTGCGCCTGCCGGGCGGCGGAGCCTTCACCCTGGTGGACGAGAGTTACAACGCCAATCCCCTGAGCATGCGCGCGGGTTTCATGAGCCTGGCCGCGCGCGAGCCGGGACCAGGGGGGCGCCGCATCGTGGCCCTGACCGACATGCTGGAGCTCGGCGACGAGTCGCAGCGGCTGCACGCTGGGCTGGCCGACGCCATAGAGGCGGCGCGCTTGGACCAGGTGTTCACGGCCGGGCCCGCCATGCGCTGGCTGCATGAGGCCTTGCCCGAGAGCCGTCGCGGGGCCTGGGCCGAGGACGCCGACGCGCTGATCCCGATGGTGACCGGCGCGGTGCGCGACGGAGATATCGTGATGGTCAAGGGATCGAACGGCTCGCGCGCCTCGAAGGTCGCGAAGGCGCTGGCCGACATGGGTCCGGGAGGGGACGCCTAGATGTTCTACCTGCTCTATCTGCAGTTCGCGGACCTCGCCCAGGACTATCCGCTGTTGAACCTGCTCCAGTACCAGACGGTGCGGGTGGGCCTGGCGCTGTTCACCGGCCTGATCGTGGCCATCGCCATGGGCAGCCGCTTCATCGACTGGATGCGCGCCAAGCAGGGCCGTGGCCAGCCGATCCGCAAGGACGGGCCGGAAAGCCACCTGCTCAACAAGCAGGGCACCCCGACCATGGGCGGGCTGATGATCCTGGCGGGGGTCTTCGCCGGCACCCTGCTGTGGGCCGACCTTACCAATCCCTTCGTGTGGGTGGCGCTGCTGGTCACCGGCGGATACGGCCTGCTCGGCTTTCTCGACGACTACGACAAGGTCACCAAGCAGCACCACGCCGGCCTGACCGGCAAACAGAAGCTGGCGGCCCAGTTCGCCCTGGCGATCGTCGCCTCGGCGCTGCTGATCTGGTTCTCCACGCCGTCGCCGACCTCCCCGGGCCTGGAGACCTCGATCGCCTTCCCGTTTTTCAAGGAGGTGCTGCTGAACCTCGGCTGGTTCTACGTGGCCTTCGCCGCCTTCACGATCGTGGGTTTCTCCAACGCCGTGAACCTGACCGACGGGCTGGACGGTCTGGCCATCGTGCCGGTGATGATGGCGGCCGCGGCCTTCGGGGTGATCAGCTACTTGGTCGGCAACTTCGTCTTCTCGGAATATCTTCAGGTCCACCACGCGCCGGGCGCGGGCGAGCTGGCCATCTTCTGTGCGGCCATCATCGGCGGGGGCGTCGGCTTCCTCTGGTACAACGCCCCGCCAGCCAAGATCTTCATGGGCGACACCGGATCGCTGGCGCTGGGCGGCGCGCTGGGCACGGTCGCGGTCTCGACCAAGCACGAGCTGGTGCTCGGCATCATTGGGGGGCTGTTCGTGATCGAGGCCGCCTCGGTGATGATCCAGGTCGCCTACTTCAAGGCCACGGGCAAGCGCATCTTCCTGATGGCGCCGATCCACCATCACTTCGAAAAGCTCGGCTGGGCCGAGTCGACCGTGGTGATCCGCTTCTGGATCGTGGCGGCGATGCTGGCGCTCATCGGCCTGTCGACGCTGAAGCTGAGATGATCGCGGTCCCCGGCTTCGAGGGGCGCGAGGTCGCCGTCTTCGGCCTGGGACGATCGGGCCTGCCCTCCGCGCGCGCGCTGAAGGCCGGAGGTGCGCGGCCGGTCCTGTGGGACGACGGCGTCTCCGGCCGCCTTCAGGCCGAGGCCGAAGGCTTTCAGGTCGAGGACCTGACCCAGGCCGATTGGAGCCGCTTCGCGGCGCTCGTGCTGTCGCCCGGCGTGCCTCTGACCCATCCGAAGCCGCACTGGACGGTGGACAAGGCCAGGGCCGCCGGCGTGCCGGTCATCGGCGACATCGAGCTGTTCGCCCGCGCGGTCGCGGTCTTGCCGGAGGGAGAGCGCCCCAAGGTCGTGGCCATCACCGGCACCAACGGCAAGTCGACGACGACGGCCCTGATCGGCTGGGTGCTGAACCAGGCGGGCCTGAAGGCGCACATCGGCGGGAACATCGGCATCGGCGCGCTCGCCCTCCCGGCGCCGCAGCCGGGCGACGTCTATGTGCTGGAGGTGTCCTCCTATCAGTTGGACCTGACCCACAGCTTCGCCCCCGACGTCGCCATCCTGACCAACATCAGCCCGGACCACCTGGATCGGCATGGCGGCATGGAGGGCTATGTCGCGGCCAAGCGGAAGATCTTTGACCGAGCCGGCGTGGCGCTGGTCGGCGTAGACGACGACTGGGGACGCGCGATCGCGGGTGAGCTGCCGAACGCGGAACCCATATCGGTTGCGGGTTTCGACGGCCGCCTGACCCACAAAGGCGGCTTCGTGGCCGACCTAGCGCAGGCCCGTTCCCTGCCGGGACGGCACAATGCCCAGAACGCCGCCTTCGCCTACGCCACGGCACGCGCGCTCGGCGTGCCGCACGACAAGGCGGTGGAGGGCCTGATGACCTTCCCGGGCCTCGCGCACCGAATGGAGGAGGTCGGCCATGTGGGGCCGGTCCGCTTCATCAACGATTCCAAGGCCTCCAATGCGGACGCCGCGCGCCAGGCGCTGGCCTCCTATCCGCGCAGCTACTGGATCGCCGGCGGGCGGGCCAAGAGCGACGGCATCGAGCCGCTCGCCGATCTCTTCCCACGCGTCGCCAAGGCCTACCTGATCGGGGAGGCGGCCAACGACTTCGCCCGCGTGTTGGGCTCGGTGCCGCACGAGGTCTGCGGCGTCATGGAGGCCGCCGTGGCCGCCGCGGCGCGGGACGCCTCGGCGACCGGCGAGCCGGAGGTCGTGCTGCTGTCGCCGGCCTGCGCCTCCTTCGACCAGTATCCGGACTTCGAGGCGCGCGGAGAGGCCTTCCGCGCCGCCGTGCTCGGCCTTCAGGGAGCCGCCGCATGACCGCCTACGCCCCGCAGCTCGGCCGCGAGCGGTCGCCGCTCAGCCACTGGTTCTGGCAGGTCGACAAGCCGATCTTCGCCGCCGTGCTGGCCCTGATCTTCCTGGGCGTGGCGTTGAGCTTCGCCTCCAGCCCGGCCGCGGCCGGCCGCGACGACTCCATCGCGGGCGACTTCTACTATTCGTGGCGAATGATGGCCTTCGCCACGGCGGGCCTGTTCACCCTGCTGTCGGCCTCGATGCTGTCGCCGCGCGGGGTGCGGCGGGTGGCCCTGGCGGTGTTCCTGATCTCAATTGCGGTGATGGCCCTGCTCCCGTTCATCGGCCATGAGGCCAAGGGGGCGACGCGCTGGCTTCCGCTCGGGCCCTTCAGCTTCCAGCCGTCGGAGTTCGTGAAACCGGCGCTGATCATCCTTGCGGCGTGGATGTTCTCCGAGGGCCAGAAGGGCGAGGGCGTCCCGGGCATGACCATCGCCTTCTGCCTCTATGGGCTGACCGCGGTGCTGCTCGTCATCCAGCCGGACATCGGCCAGACGGTGCTGATCACCACGGCCTTCATGGCGGTCTTCTTCATGGCCGGCGTGCCGTTCCGCTGGATGCTGGTGCTGGCGGGCCTGGCGGCGGCGGGGTTCGTGGCGATCTACGCCTCGGTCGACCACGTGCGCGAGCGGATCGGCACCTATTTCGGCGGCGGCGAGGCGGCCGACACCTACCAGCTCGACCGGGCGCACGAGGCCATCGCGGCCGGTGGGCTGGTCGGCCGCGGCGTGGGCGAGGGCGTGATGAAGCGCTTCGTCCCCGACCTGCACACCGACTTCATCTATTCGGTCGCGGCCGAGGAGTTCGGTCTGGTCTTTTCCATCCTGCTGATCGGCCTGTTCGGCCTGATCGCTGTCCGGGGCCTGAGGCGGTCGATGCGGCTGGCCGACCCGTTCGAGCAGACGGCCGCGGGCGGCCTCTTCGTGCTGGCGGGGCTGCAGGCTGCGATCAACATCGCGGTGAACCTCGGTCTGATCCCGACCAAGGGCATGACCCTGCCGTTCATCAGCTATGGCGGCTCCTCGATGATCGCCATGTGCCTGACGCTGGGGCTGGCGCTGGCGCTGACCCGCAAGCGGCCGGGCGCCTACGAACCCGGCGAGACGGCGCGCGGCATCCTGGGATGAGCAGGCTCGCCGTCCTCGCCGCCGGGGGCACCGGCGGCCATATGTTCCCGGCCCAGGCCCTGGCGGGCGTGCTGGCCGCACGCGGCTGGCGCGTGGTGCTGGCTACGGACGCGCGCGGCGCCCAGTACGCTCACGAATTTCCGGCCGAGGAGCGCATCGCGCTCGAGGCCGCGACCGCAAAAGGCGGCGACCCCATCGGCATGGCCCGGGCGGGTCTGAAGATCGCCGCCGGGATCGGTCAGGCGCGCAAGGCCTATGCACGGCTGGACCCGGCGGTGGTGGTCGGCTTCGGCGGCTATCCGTCCGTGCCGGCGCTGCTCGCCGCCGTCAGCCAGGGCCGGCCGACGGTCATCCACGAGCAGAACGCGGTGCTGGGTCGCTCCAACCGGCTGCTGGCGCGCTGGGCCAAGGCGGTGGCCTGCGGTTTCCCGACGCTCGAGCGCGCGCCGGCGGGGGTGAAGGACCGCGTCGTGGTCGTCGGCAATCCGGTGCGGGCGGACATCCGCGCCCTGGCGGGCCGGGCCTATGACGCCTCGCAGGGCCCACTGCACGTGCTGATCACCGGCGGGAGCCAGGGCGCCCGGCTGCTTTCGGAGACCACGCCCCGCGCGCTGGCCCAGATCGCCGAGCCGCTGCGGCTGCGGCTCAAAGTGCATCAGCAGAGCCGGCCGGAAACGCTGGATACGGCGCGGGGAATCTACGCTGACGCCGTGATCGACGCGGAGGTCGCGCCCTTCTTCCGGGACATGGCGTCGCGGCTGGAGCAGGCGCATCTGGTGATCGGCCGGGCGGGCGCCTCGACCTGTTCTGAGCTGGCCGTGGCGGGCTTGCCGTCGGTGCTGATCCCGCTGAAGATCGCCACCGACGACCATCAACGGTTGAACGCACAGGCGCTGGCGGACGCGGGCGCGGCCGAGGTGATCCTTGAGGGCGAGGTGACCGTCGACCGGCTGGCTGAGGCCATCCAGGCCATGTTGTCGGACACCGAGGCCCTAGCCCGGCGAGCCGCCGCGGCCCGCACCGTGGCGCTGCCGGATGCGACCGAGCGCCTGGCCGATCTGGTCGAGGCCCAGGCGCGCTAAGCCGTCGCAGGCGGGAACGGTCGAGCTTGCCTCGCCGTTTCCCTGCCAATGCCCCCAGCTCTGACCGACCTGACGGGAGAGGTGATCGCCCTCTGGCGACGCGTGCACTGGCTGCCCGAGTGGGCGGCCGTCGCCATCGTCATCGGCGCCTTCGCGCTCGCCGGCTGGCTCGCCCACCGGATCATTTTCAGCCTCGCGCGGCTGATCGTGCGCAAGCGCGACCTGTTCTGGCGCGGTGTCGTCGAGCGCGCGCGGCTCAAGTTGCGCATCCTGGTGCTGATCATCGCCTTGGCGATCGGGGTGACCGTCTCTCCCATGGACCCCGAACCGTCGGAGACCATCCGGCAGGTGCTGCTGTTCGGCTTCGTCCTGACGCTGGGCTGGCTGGTCGCAGGCGCGGTGGACATGTGGACGGTGGTCTACATGCGGCGCTTCAACATCGCCGCGCCGGACAATCTGGTCGCGCGTAAGCACGTCACCCAGGCGCGGATCCTCCAGAAGGTGGCCCGGGTGCTGATCGCCATGGTGACCATCGGCCTGGCGCTGATGACCATCGGCGGCTTCCGCCAGTGGGGCGTCAGCCTGCTGGCCTCGGCCGGCGTGGTCGGCATCATCGCCGGCCTGGCGCTGCAGCCGGTGCTGACCAACCTGCTGGCCGGCATCCAGATCGCCATGACCCAGC
>CBIHLR010000048.1:0-13626 GCA_966210875.1 uncultured Brevundimonas sp.
GATCACATCCACCGCTACCTGCCGGCCCTGATGATCCGCGAGGGCTATCAGAACCTGTTCATGGATGTGGGCCACCGGGGCCGAGAGACGGGGCGGTCGAAGTACACCAACCTCGGCCGGCTGTGGGCGGCCCTGTCGGACCTGCTGGGCGTGATGTGGCTGCGCACCAGATCCCGGAACCCGGGCGATGTCACGGAAGCCTGAGGCGGCGGCTCTCGTAACGAGCGCTGTCCGCTTTCAGGGCCGGGCGAACAGGGATATCAGTGAGCGGCCAAGTCGCAGGGGACCCACGATGCTGACCGCCTTTCCGCTGCTGTTCATCACCTTCATCCTCTACAACATCTTCGTTTTGGCGGGGATGAATGACCCCGGCATCACAGCGGACATTGCGCTCCGACAGGAGCTGATCGGGATGACGATGCCGTCGGGCGGCCGGTGGGTGATGGGGGTCGGCGATCTGCTGGTCCTGTTCTCGCTGATCTTGCTGTTCTTCGAGCTGCTGAAGTCGACGTCGAGCCAGAAGGTCGCGATCGTGAACCACGCCCTGTCGATGGTGCTGTTCATCTTCTGCCTGGTCGAGTTTCTGCTCTTCCCGAGCTTCGCGACCGCGACCTTCTTTCTGATCACCGTGATGGTCCTGCTGGACGTCATGGCCGGCTTCATCGTGACCATCATCACCGCGCGCAAGGACTTCGACTTCGGCGCGGGCGGAGCGGCCTAGGGCGCTGAGAGGGTGAAACCCGAACCCATCAGGCCGGAGGTCCTATGGGGTATGGTCCTCGGCCTCGTAGGCGCGTGCGTGCTCAATGTGCCGGACTATTTCCCGGCGTTTCGCGGGCTCTGCCTCACTGTCGGGGGAGGCACGACATTGGCTTCGATCGTCATGATCGGCCGCGGCCTTACCCGTTAGAGCAATCTAGTCCCGGGGCGGGCAGCCTTCGAAGGTCCCCATCCGCACCACGCTGAGGTGGTCGGTGTTCAGGTGCATGATCGGGTCCATCGAGGATCGGCCCATGCCGGTGAACAGATCGATGCGCTGGCCGCGGATGGCCGGGCCGACGTCCGAGACGTACCAGATGCCGTCGTGCAGGCTGCCGTCCGGCATGCGGATGCCGACCGTCTCGCGAATGAAGATGATGCTGCGCCGCGGGGCGACGTTGCGGTCGGCCGCGGCCGTGCGCATGGCCACCGGAGGACAGCCCAGAGAGTCCCGCGGACCCGCGCCGCCGCCGCCCTGGTGATACAGGGTCGCCCGCATGCGCCACTCCGGCTCCCGGACCTCGGCGGCGGCCAGGGGCGCCACGTCGGAGACTTCGGAAGCGAGAGGGCCGGCGGGGCCCATGAGCATGGCCAGGATGAAGGCGGCCGAGGCGGGATCGATCACCGGGGGTCTCTTTGGCAGTTTCGGATGCGCGGAAAATACCGCGCGATGAGGCGAAAGCGAGGCTTGGCCGTTCGCCTGCGACAAGAGGCGGCGCCCTGGCTGACCGTTGTGCGCTAAGGTGCCGCCAAGCTTGACGGAGGCCGCGCGTGGACTGGTGGTGGTGGTTGATCCCGGGGTTCCTGGCGCTGGTCGGCGGGATCACCCTGTTGGCGGGGCTGGGGGCGGTGTTCGGAGGCCGGCCGATATCAGGGCTGCTCAGAACCGTCGGCGGCGGGGCGGTGGCGGCCGCGGGGGTCATCGCGGGCCTGGTCGGTATGGATGTCCAGACCTATCAGCGCCTGACTTTCGAACGGCCGGTGGCGACGATCCGGACCGAGCAGATCGGCCCGCGGCACTTTTCCGCCGAGCTGACCGAGCCGCCGAGCGAGGTCTATCCGGACGGCCGTGCGGGAATCTACGATCTTTACGGAGACGAATGGCGAGTCGAAGCGCGGGTCCTGAAGTGGGAGCCCTGGGCCAATGTGCTGGGCCTCGACAGCCAATACCAGCTGGACCGCCTGTCGGGGCGCTACATCGAGACCGAGGACGAGCTCAACGCCCGTCGCAGTGTCCATAGCCTCAGGCCCCCGCGCGATCCGCGGCTGGAGCGCTGGTGGATCGACGCCTGGCGGCTGGGCCGGCGGTTCCCGTTCCTGGGCGAGGCGGTCGACACCCTGTACGGGTCCGGCGCGGCCATGCCGATGGTCGATGGCGGCGAATACGAGGTGTGGATCACCCAGACCGGCCTGATCGCCCGGCCCGCCAATCCGGCCGCGGAAGAGGCCACCCTGGGCGGGGGGTGGCGGTGACGCCGCCATAGCAGCCTGAACTGACCCGCGAACAATTCGCCGCCCGTTCGGTTGATCGGACGGAAGCCGGCGCACGCGGCGCCCGGCTCCTGCAGGTCATTTCAGAGGAGCAGGCGATCATGACCGACCGCTATGGCAACGACTATTCCCGGCATCACGAGCAACGCAGGCGAGGCGGCGGCGACTGGGAGCGCCGCGAGGCCTGGCAGGGTCGAGAGGATCGCACCTTTGGCCCGGAGCGTGCCTGGGGACGCGAGCGTCGCGAGGATTTCGGCCGCCCCGGCGTGCATCTGGACCGCGAGCCGGACTGGACCGCTTACAGCCAGGATCAGTACACGGGGCGCTACGGCCCGGCCTGGGATGAGGCCCGGCCCCGCGATGCGAGCCAGTCGCGCGGCGAGCGTGACTACGCCCAGGGACGCTATCCGCAGTCGCAGGCGCGCGACTATGGCCGGGGCCGTCAGGGCTATGACCCCTATACGTCGCGGTTCCAGGGCCGGTGGGACTACGGCGGGACCGAGTATCATGGCGCTGACCGCGACCGTCGCGACCGGTCCGAGCACCGCCGCGACCATGAGGGCAACTGGTGGGAGCGCACCAAGGAGGCCGTCACCGGCATGTTCTCGGACGACGACGCCGCCTATGAGCGCGACTACTACGCCGGCGAACGCGGCGCCAACTGGGGCAAGGGCCCGAAGGGTTATCGGCGCTCGGACGACCGCATCCGCGAGGATGTGAACGACCGGTTGACGGAAGACCGCTGGCTGGACGCCTCCGACATCGAGGTGGCCGTCTCCGAATGCGAGGTCACGCTCAATGGCACGGTGGCCAGCCGGGCGGACAAGCGTCGGGCCGAGGACTGCGTCGAGCGCATTTCCGGCGTGAAGCACGTCCAGAACAACCTTCGGGTCCAGCAGGCGGGCGGCGACATGGCCGGCGTGGTAGCGACCGGCGCCCGCACGACCGCCAGCGGTTCGACCTCCGGCAAGGTCTCGTAGAAACGAAAACGGCGGGACGCGTGCGCGTCCCGCCGTCCTTTTCCGCGGATCGGCGGATCAGAAGGTCCAGCGGCCGACGATCTGCCAGACCGGACCGGATTCTTTGGCTTCGAGCTCCACTTCCGCCGGGCGCTGGGGCTCTAACCCCCGCCCGCGCCGCGCTGGAAGCTTTCGACCAGCGAGCCGGCGACGAGACGCCAGCCGTCCACCAGGACAAAGAAGATCAGCTTGAAGGGCAGGCTGACGACCACGGGCGGCAGCATCATCATGCCCATGGACATCAGCACGCTGGCCACGACCAGGTCGATGACCAGGAAGGGCACGAACAGCAGAAAGCCGATTTCGAAGGCGCGCTTGAGCTCGGAGATCATGAAGGCCGGGGTGACGACGCGGAGCGGCAAATCTTCGGCGGACACGCCGGATTCGATCTGGGACAGGCGGGTGAACAGGGCCAGGTCGCTTTCACCCACCTGGCTGAGCATGAAGGTCTTCACCGGCTCGGCCGCGGCGTCGAAGGCCTGGGGCAGCTCCATCTGCTGGTCCAGCAGGGGGCGGATGCCGGAATCGTAGGCCGCGGTCCACGTCGGGGCCATGACGATGGCCGACAGGAACAGCGCCAGGGACACCAGCACGGCATTGGGCGGCGACTGCTGCAGGCCGAGCGCGGTGCGCAGCAGCGACAGCACCACGACGATCCGCACGAAACTGGTCGTCATGATGACGATCGACGGCGCCAGCGACAGCACCGTCATCAGACCGATGAGCTGGACGACCCGCTCGGTCAGGCCGGCGCCCGTGCCCAGGTCGATGTTCAGGGCCGCGCCCTGGCCGCCGGTCTGGGTGACGAGGTCCTGGGCCAGGGCCCCGACCGGCCAGGCCAGCGACACCAGCGTCACGACGAGCGACAGCAGCGCGGCGCGCTTGAGCTCCGCGCGGCTTGGCATGGCGAAGAGCTTGGGGCGGCTCATGGCTGGCTGTCCGGGCGCTCCAGCTCCTTGCCCTCGCCGAGCAGGAGCAGGCGTTCTTCGTCGTCGATCTGGACCAGCACCAGCCGGCGGGCCGGGTCGAGCACCAGGGTCTCCACGACCTTCAGGCGGCGCATGCCGCGCTCGGCCTGCAGGCGTTCCAACCATTGCGGCGCATAGCGGCGCAGAGCGACGGCGGCCAGGCCAATCAGCCCCAGCGTGATGCCGAGGCCGAGCACGGCGCGGGCGAAATCCAGGAAGTTCATACTGAGGCGGCCCCGTCGCCAGCCGCAACGGCTGGGCCCTCAGGCTCGCCAATCATGGTTAACGCCGCCTTTCCGAAAGGTCCGGTTAACCATGGGCGCGGCAGATTATGCCCATGGGCGTCGATGGCATCCCTCTGTTCTCCATGCTGCGCGGCCGGCTTTCGTGGCTGGACGCGCGCCAGCGCGTGGTCGCCGAGAACGTGGCGAACGCCGACACCCCGGGCTACGCCGCCCGCGATCTCAGCCAGCCCACCGACTTCGCCCGTGCGCTCGACAACGCGCGCGGGGTCGGCCTGATGCGCACCTCGGGCATGCACCTGCAGTCGCCGACGGCGCCGGTCACGCCCTTCGCCGCCGAAGTCAGCCCGGATTCCGAGACGACGCCGGACGGCAACTCGGTGGTGGTCGAGGAGCAGATGCTTCGCATGGCCGAAAGCCGCATGGCCTATGACGCGGCGATCGGCTTCTACCAGAAGTCCCTCAACATGCTCCGGCTCGCCGCGCGCGCGCCGGGCCGCTGATCGAAGGAGGCTGAACCATGTCGGATCCGGTCGCTCCCAGAAACACGACGATGGCCGTGGCCGCCTCGGCCCTGCGAGCCCAGCAGGCGCGGATGCGCGTCATCGCCGAGAACATCGCCAACGCCGAGTCCACGGCGCCGGTCGAGGGCGGGGATCCCTACCGGCGCCGGGTGCCGGTGTTCGAGACCCGCGCCATCGACGGCGCCTCGGGCGTCGAACTAGCCCGGGTGCGCGAGGACCTGGGCGACTTCCGTCTCGACTACGAACCGGGCCATCCGGCCGCGGACGAGGACGGGTATGTGCGGCGCCCGAACGTCAACTCGCTGATCGAGTCGATGGACATGCGCGAGGCGCAACGGGCCTACGAGGCCAACCTCAATGTCATCGAGACGGCGCGGGCCATGGACCAGCGCATCCTCGAACTGCTGCGCAAATAGGGACTGACCGATGGATCCGATGAGCGCCATCCGCGCCTATACGGCGGCCCAGGGGGCCGGCCAGGCGGGTCAGACCGGCCAGGCGGCCGCCCCGGGCTTCGACGAGATGCTGCAGGGCTTCATGGGCAATGCGGTCCAGGCCACCCGCGCCGCCGAAGGCCAGATGGCCGCGCACGTGAACGGCCAGGCCGATCTGGTCAGCGTGGTGACCTCGATCGCCTCCGCCGAAGCTTCGCTGGAGACGGTGGTCGCGGTCCGCGACCAGGTGATCCAGGCCTATCAGGAGATCATGCGGATGCCGATCTGATCGGCGCCGTTCGCGATCTTCGCGCGTTCTCACGGGCATCCGAAATCGGGAGGCCCGAAATGCTCAGGGACCGAAATTCTTCCGCCATCGTCGCCGTCAGCGACATCGAGCGCGCCCGCGCCTTTTATGAAGACACGCTCGACCTCGAACTGACCGATCGGGGAGACGGCGACATGGACGGCTTGCTCGGCTTCAGGACGGGCGACACGCGGCTGACCGTCTATCGTTCCGACTACGCCGGGTCGAACAAGGCCAACGCCGTGACCTGGGCCATGGACGGCGACCTGGAAGACGCCGTCCACATCCTGCGATCCAGGGGCGTGACCTTCGAGCAGTACGACATCCCGGGCCTCGACTACGCGGACGGCGTCCATTCCGCCGGCGAGGTGAAGCTGGCCTGGTTCAAGGATCCGGACGGCAACATCCTGCACCTCACGCAAGGGATATGAGGCTCAGGCTTGGCGCGGCGCCCGGTTCCGGCACCACTGCGACAGCACCCACTTCTCGCCCGAGGTCGGCGGCCGACCCGCATGCAGGGTGGCGGGGTCGGGCTTCCCGTCCGGCGTGACATTGGCCCAGAAGAGGGCGTCGCCCGCGCGTCCACGGTGCCTCAGGCCGATCGAGGGCATCTCGGTCTCGCCGCCCTCGTACCCGCCGTTCAGATAGATGAGGAAGGTGGCGACTCGCTGGCCGGATCGGGCCAGGTCCGGCCGGTGGCCGCTGCGCGCGGGGTCCAGCCAGTCGTAGTGCGGTTCGAACCGCTGGCCGACGGCGTAATGAAGGATCTGCAGGGGCTCCAGCCCCGGGATCGGCAGCCCGGTCGCCCTCGCGATCCGCTCCCTGACCAGCAGCATCAGGACGTCGAGTTCGAAGAACTCGAAGGGCGCCGTGCTGTTGTTGCGGATGTCCTGGACGACGGGCCCGGCCAAGACATTGTCGTAGACCTCCGCCCGGGCCAGCCGTGGCCCGGCGCGGGCGACAAGCCAGTCGCAGAGCTCCGCGCCCAGGAATCCCGGGATCGCCAGCACATGAGGCCGACGCGACAGGATCGTGGGCGCCGGAGGCGTGAGCCAGCTCGACAGGTCGGGCGCTGAGCCGACGAGATCGAGGGTTCCTTGGGCGAGCGCATGGCCGCCCGACGCCGCCTGCCGAAGGCGCGCGAACGCCGCCTCCCAGTCGTGCGGGGCTCCCAGGCCGCAGCCGTGCATGAGGGCCAGACGGTGCGCGCTTTCGGCGTCGCCGCCATCAGCGGCCGCGACAAGCTCGGCCAGCGGCGTGGCCTCGGACATCAGCCGCGCGCCAGCCTCAGGAACTCCTCGCGCGTGCGGGGATCGTCGCGCATGGCGCCCATCAGGTGGCTGGTGGTCAGCGAAGACCCGGCCGTGTTCACGCCCCGAAGGGTCATGCAGCTGTGCTCGGCCTCGACGACGACGCCCACGCCCAGCGGCTTGAGCACATCGTCGATCGCGCGGGCGATCTCGGAGGTCATCTTCTCCTGGATCTGCAGGCGCCGGGCGAAGCCGTGGACGACGCGCGCCAGCTTGGAAATTCCGACCACCCGGTTCGTCGGAAGGTAGCCGACGTGCGCCTTGCCGACGACCGGCAGCATGTGGTGCTCGCAGAAGCTGACGAAGCGGATGTCCTTGAGAACCACCATCTCGTCATAGCCGCCGACCTCCTCGAAGGTCCGCTCCAGATAGGTGCGCGGGCAGGTGTCGTAGCCGGCGAACAGCTCACGATAGGAGCGGGCCACCCGCGCCGGCGTGTCCAGCACGCCCTCTCTGTCGGGGTCGTCTCCGGCCCAGCGGATCAGGGTGCGGACGGCCGCTTCGGCCTCGGCCTGGGTGACGTCGCGGTCGGCTTGATCGGTCATGCGGCCTATCTAGTCCCTCCGGCCCGCCTCTGCGAGGGCGGCCCGCGCCTCGGCGGCGTCCTGGTCGATGCGGGCCTTCAGCGCCTCCAGCCCGTCGAACTTCAGCTCGGGCCGTATCCAGGCGATCAGCTCGGTTTCGATGACCTGACCGTAGATCTCCTCGTCGAAGTCGAACAGCCAGACTTCCAGCAGCGGCTCGGGCGTCTCGAACATCGGCCGGACCCCGAGGCTCGACACACCGTCGAAGACGCGGCCGTCCGGCAGGCGGGTCCGGGTCGCATAGATGCCGTAGGCGGGCCGGACGTAGTCGCCCAGCTGCACATTGGCCGTCGGCACGCCGATGGTTCGACCCCGCTTGTCGCCGTGGACGACTTCGCCCTCGATGGCGAAGGGGCGGCCGAGGATCTCGGCGGCGCGGTCCGGCCGCGCGCCCATCAAGGCCTCGCGCACGGCTGACGACGACAGCTTCACCCCGTTGGGGTCGGCGATCTGCGGCGCCGCCGAGACGCTGAAGCCGAGGTCCGCTCCATAGTCCGCCAACCGCTCGGGCGAGCCGGTGCGGCCCTTGCCGAAAGTCACGTCGAAGCCGACGGCGACATGCCGCGCGCCGAGCCCGTCGGCGAGGACAAGCTGGGCGAACTCGCGGTCCGAGAGGCCCGCCATTTCGGCGTCGAAGGGCAGGAGATAGAGGCGGTCGACGCCTTCAGCCTCGAGCGCGCGGGCCAGCTGACCTGTGGTCATGAGGCGCAGGGGGTCCGCTTCGGGCTGGAAGAACCGGCGCGGATGGGGGTCGAAGCTGACCACTCCGCAGGGAACGCCCAGCCGGTCCGCCGCGGCCCGCGCGTCGGCGATCACCCGCCGATGGCCGCGGTGCACGCCGTCGAAGTTGCCCAGGGCCACGGCCGCGCCGCGCTGCGCAGGCGCCAGGTCCTTCCAGCCGTGGATGATCTCGATGGCCAAGGCCGTCAGGCGCGCCGACGCCGGCGCGGCACGCGGATGGTCGCCTCGCCCTCCAGCACCGGCTCGCCGTCCACCAGGCATTCGGTCTTCAGGGTGACCCGGGCCGAGCCGGCGTCGATCGTGGAGACGGTCACCCGCGCGGTCACGACGTCGCCGATGCGCACCGGCTTGTGGAAGCTCAGGGTCTGGCCGAGGTAGATGGCGCCTGGCCCCGGCAGGATGGTCCCGACCACCGCCGAGACGAAGGAGGCCGACAGCAGGCCGTGCGCCACCCGTCCGCGATAGGGGCTGGCCTGGGCATAGGCCTCGTCGATGTGCAGCGGATTGAAGTCCCCGGATGCTTCGGCGAAGCGCAGGATGCGCTCCTCGGTGATGTCGACCAGGAGTTCCGCGGACATGCCGGGCGACAGCTCTTCGAGGATATAGCCGCCCGGCGGGGTTTGGTTCTCGGTCACCAGGTCAGCTCCAGCGAGACATAGCGGGCGTGAGCGCCCTTCTCGGACAACAAGGCCTCGGCTCGCGCCGGGTCAAGCCCGCCGGAGCCCTCGGTCACATCGGCGATGTGGATGCCGCCCGCCACGAACAGGCAGTCCAGGCCCTGGGCGTTGGCGCCCAGTACGTCGGTCGGCAGGCCGTCGCCGACGCACAGCACCCGTGACCGGTCGATCTCCCGGCCCAGCAGGCCGGCCGCCTGTTCGAGCGCCAGATCGTAGATAGGGCCGAAGGGTTTGCCGGCCATGATCACCGGCCCGCCTTCCTCGGCGTAGACATCGGCCAGCGCGCCGGCGCACCAGATCAGGTCCTGGCCCCGGTGCACCACCCGGTCTGGATTGGCGCAGACCATCTCGAGCCCCCGACGCGCGGCTTCGCGGAAAGCCGGGCGATAGTCCTCCGGCTGGTCCGCCTCGTCGTCGAACAGTCCGGTGCAGGAGATGAAGGCCGCCTCGTCCGGCTTGTCGGTCAGGGTCACTCCGGTGCCCTGATAGACTCCCTGGTCGCGCTCGGGCCCGATGGCCCATGCGGGGCCGGGGGCCCGCTTCCTCAGCTCGGCGATGGTGGCGTCGCCCGAAGTCGTCACCGCCTGCCAGGCCGCGCGCGGCACGCCGATGCGGTCCAGCTGTTTGATCACGTCTGCGCCCGGCCGCGGCGCGTTGGAGATCAGCACGACCGCCCCGCCGCGCTCCCGATAGGCGACCAGCGCCTCCATCGCCTTCGGATAGGGCGTGCGCCCGTTGTGGACCACGCCCCAGACGTCGCAGAGCAGCACGTCGTAGGCGTCGGCGATGTCGGATAGGCCGGAAATCAGCTGGGGAGCGCTCATGGCGCTCCTCTAACCGGGCTTGCCGGTCGGGCGAAACCCGCAAAGTCGCCCGCATCGTCCTCTCCCTAGCCCTGCGCGCCGTCCGGGGCTAAACCGCGCCCCACATCCTTCGGACCAGTTCAGGCATACCCATGCGCGACATCCATCACTTCGTCGACGGCTCCAGCTTCACGGGCGGTTCCGGCCGCTTCGGCGATGTCTTCAACCCGAACACCGGCGAGGTGCAGGCCCGCGTCCAGCTGGCGACCGAGGGCGAGGTCGACCGCGCCGTCCAGTCCGCCCAGGCCGCCTTCGAGGAGTGGTCGAACGTCAATCCCCAGCGCCGCGCGCGGGTCATGTTCGAGTTCAAGCGCCTGGTCGGGGCGAACATGAACGAGCTGGCCGAACTGCTCTCTTCCGAGCACGGCAAGGTCATCGCCGACTCCAAGGGCGACATCCAGCGCGGCCTGGAAGTCATCGAGTTCGCCTGCGGCATCCCGCACGTGCTCAAGGGCGAATACACCCAGGGCGCCGGGCCGGGCATCGACGTTTATTCCATGCGCCAGCCGCTGGGCGTGGTCGCGGGCATCACCCCGTTCAACTTCCCGGGCATGATCCCGATGTGGATGTTCGGCGTGGCCATCGCGGTGGGCAACACCTTCATCCTCAAGCCGTCCGAGCGTGATCCGTCCGTGCCGGTTCGCCTGGGCGCGCTGATGCTGGAGGCCGGCGCGCCCAAGGGCGTGCTGAACGTGGTCCACGGCGACAAGACCGCCGTCGACGCCATCCTGACCCATCCGCTGGTTCGCGCCGTCAGCTTCGTCGGCTCGTCCGACATCGCCCACTACGTCTACCGGACCGGCGCCGAGCACGGAAAGCGCGTCCAGGCCATGGGCGGCGCCAAGAACCACGGCATCGTCCTGCCTGACGCCGACATGGACCAGGTCATCAAGGACCTGACCGGCGCGGCCTACGGCTCGGCCGGTGAGCGCTGCATGGCCCTGCCGGTGGTGGTGCCGGTCGGCCAGCGCACCGCCGACGAGCTGCGCGAGCGGCTGGTGTCGGAAATTCCGACGCTCAAGGTCGGTGTCTCGACCGACGCCGAGGCCCACTACGGTCCGGTGGTCAACGCCGCCCACAAGGCGCGCGTCGAAGGCTGGATCCAGAAGGGCGTCGACGAGGGCGCCGAACTGGTCGTCGACGGCCGCGGCTACTCCCTGCAGGGCCACGAGAAGGGCTATTTCATCGGCCCGTCGCTGTTCGACCACGTCACGCCGGATATGGAGTCCTATCGCGAGGAGATCTTCGGTCCGGTGCTGCAGATCGTCCGGGCCCAGTCCTTCGAGGAGGCGCTGGCGCTGCCCAGCCGTCACCAGTACGGCAACGGCGTCGCGATCTTCACCCAGAACGGCCGCGCGGCGCGCGACTTCGCCGCCCGGGTGAACGTCGGCATGGTCGGCATCAATGTGCCGATCCCGGTGCCGGTCGCCTATCATACCTTCGGCGGCTGGAAGCGCTCGGCCTTCGGCGACATCAACCAGCACGGCATGGAAGGCGTCCGCTTCTGGACCAAGACCAAGACCGTCACCGCTCGCTGGCCCGACAGCGAACTGGAGCACTCGGACTCCAGCTTCGTCATTCCGACCATGGCCTGACGATGCGCGGCGACCGCGTCATCCGCCGGCCCCAGCGGCCCGTGCTGTTCTGGACGGTCTTCAGCCTCGTGGCGCTGCTCAGCGTCTCGGCGATAGTCTTCCTGAAGCTCTACGGCTAGGCTCGGCTTCGCCCGGGGGTTGTCCCGCAGCCTCCGGGGCCCGCCAGGCGTTATGCTGGGGGACCGTCAAGCCAGGAGGCCCACGGACCGATGCGGAAGTTTCTCGTTTGGAGCGCCCTGGCGATCGTGATCGCCCTGGTCGCCGCGGCCGGGGGCTACTGGGCCTACTGGAACTTCTACGCCCGCTTCCAGCCGACCCTGATCACCCGGAACCAGGCCGAGATCCAGCGCCTGCTGGACGAGGCCAGCTGGGTGTCGGCCGGCGGCGGGGGCGAGCCCCTCTACATGGTCGGCTGGCGCGACTGCGCCTCCTGCCGCACCTATGAGCGCGAGGAATTTCCGCTGCTGCGCGCCGCCGGCGTCGAGCCCCGCGTGGTGATGATCGCCCGGCCGGACCGCGAGGGCCTGGCCCAGTCGAGCCCGGCGGAACGCGCCACAGTCGCCGAGCTGTGGCTGACCCGGGACTGGACCCTCTATCAGCGCTGGACGGCCACACCGCCGCGCAACTGGACGGCGGCGGGCATCCCCCCGGCCGACGGAAACCTCGCCCGCACCGCCGTCGTCGGCGCCGGCCGCGACTTCCAGCAGCGGCTTGAGAGCCTGCTGCGCGCCTCGGGCGTGCGCTCCATCACCTATCCGCTGATCCTCTGGCGCGACCGCGACGGCTATCTGAAGGTCTGCGCCTGCTCCGACAGTCGCTCCTTCGCCTTCATCCGCGACGACGTGGACGCCGAAGACAGCCTGCCGGCCCCGAGCCAGCCCGCTCCGGCGGAGGATCCGGACGCGCCGCCCACGCCCCTGCCGTATCCGGACGTCTCGGGTGGCGAGGACCTCCCGGCCATCCCGCCCCTGAGCCAGCCGGCCCCCTCGACCCCGCCGTCTCAGCCGAGGGCCGAGCCGAGGCCTCCGGCCCAGCCGCGCGGCGAGCCGGAAGCCTCGCAGCAGGAAGACAGCGTCTTCTACTGACGCCGGCCCTGTTTGAGCGCTAGGAAGGCCCCATGGCGCGCAGATCTTCCGGCATCCTGTTCCCCTTCATCCTGCTGGCCCTGGTGGTCGGCGGCTGGAGCGTATGGTGGTTCACCCTCGCTTCCCGGCTGGAGGGCGAGCTCGGCCGTGCGGCCACGACGCTGCGCGAGGCCGGTTGGCAGGTGTCCTACGCCGATCCAGAGGTCACCGGCTGGCCCTTCAGGGCGCGGCTGGTGCTCGACGACGTCGATGTCACCATGCCCTCGGGCCACGGCCTGCGCAGCGAGCGTCTTCTGGCAGAGGCGCTGGCCTACCAGCCGGATCGCTGGGTGATCGTCGCGCCCCAGGGCCTGTCGCTGGGCCGCGGCGCCAAGGGCTGGACGGCGGTGACGGGTGAGGCGCTGCGCGCCAGTGTCTCGGCCCTGTCGCGAACGCCGCCGCGCGTGGTGGTTGAGTTCGCCCAGCCGCGCTTCGCCGCCGAAGAGGGCGCGGAGCCGTTTCCCATCTCAGGCGCCGAGCGCCTGATCCTGAATCTGATTCCGGGGCCGGCCGAGACGGGCCAGGCGGGGATGCTGTTCGAAATGACGGGCGCCGAGGGGCGTCCCGCCGGCGTGCTCGAGGCCATGGCCGAGCGCCGGCCCTTCGACCTCAGGGCTGAGGCGGACATCGGGGAAGCGACGCACCTGAGCGGTTCGACCTGGGGCCGAGCCCTGTCCGCCTGGGCCGAGGAGGGCGGGACCCTGACCGCGGTCCGGCTGGAAGCCGTCGCCGGGGAGGATTTCGCGCGCGGCTCGTCCGACCGCCTCGCCGCCGACGCCGGCGGTCGCATGGTGGGCGACCTGGAGGTGAACCTGCGCGGCGGCACCGCCCCGCTCGCCGGCCTGGCAGCCGCCCCCGGCGTCGACCCCCGCGCCGCCGCCGCGGTTCGCCTCGGCGTCCAGATCACTTCGGGGCGGCGCGGCGACACCAACCTGACGGTCCGCGTCGCCGATGGCCGCACCCGCGTCGGCGTCGTCGACCTCGGCCC
>CBIHLR010000049.1:0-13489 GCA_966210875.1 uncultured Brevundimonas sp.
CCTTCACCAACAAGGCCGCGCGCGAGATGCGCGAGCGGATCACCCACCTGATCGGCCCCTCGGCCGAAGGGCTGCGCTGGCTCGGCACCTTCCACTCCATCGCCGCCCAGATCCTGCGCCGCCACGCCGAGCTGGTGGGGCTGAAGTCCAGCTTCACCATTCTCGACACGGACGACCAGGAGCGCCTGCTGAAACAGGTGCTGGAGGCCGAAAACGTCGACAACAAGCGCTGGTCGCCCCGCGCGCTGGCCGGCCTCGTCGATCACTGGAAAAACCGCGGCTGGACGCCCGAACGTCTGCCCGCCACCGAGGACTTCGCCAACGGCAAGGCCCAGACGCTTTACCGGCTGTATCAGGAGCGCCTGCGCACCCTGAACGCCTGCGACTTCGGCGACCTGTTGCTGCACAACCTGACGATCTTCTCCAAACACGCTGACGTGCTTGAGGAATATCACCGGCGCTTCCGCTACATCCTGGTCGACGAATACCAGGACACCAACGTCGCCCAGTACCTCTGGCTGCGCCTGCTGGCCGCCCCGCGCGACGGCCATGCGGCGAACATCTGCGTCGTCGGCGACGATGACCAGTCCATCTACGGTTGGCGCGGCGCCGAGGTGGACAACATCCTGCGCTTCGAGCGCGACTTTCCCGGCGCCAAGGTCGTCCGGCTGGAGCGCAACTACCGCTCGACCTCCCACATCCTGGGCGCGGCCTCGGGCCTGATCAGCGCCAACCGCGGCCGGCTCGGCAAGACGCTCTGGACAGAGGCCGAGGGCGGCGAGAAGGTCCGCGTCACCGGCGTCTGGGACGGCGAGGCCGAAAGCCGGCTGATCGCCGACGAGATCGAGCGCCTGCGCCGCGACGGTCGCCGCTACAAGGATATGGCCATCCTGGTCCGCGCCGCCTTCCAGATGCGCTCCTTCGAAGAGCGCTTCGTCATGCTGGCCATCCCCTACAACGTGGTCGGCGGCCCCCGCTTCTTCGAGCGCGCCGAAATCCGCGACGCCCACGCCTACATGCGGCTGATCCAGTCGGACGCCGACGATCTGGCCTTCGAGCGCATCGTCAACACGCCCAAGCGGGGCCTTGGCGACACCTCGGTCCAGCGCATTCTCCAGATCGCGCGGCTCGGTGGCGTGCCGGCCATGACCGCCGCGCGCGAGCTGATCCTGACCGACGAGCTGACGGCGCGGGCCCGCACCTCCCTGGCCAACTTCATCCGCGACGTCGACCGCTGGCGCGACCTGCTGCCGACCACGCCTCACGCCCAGCTGGCCGAGGTCGTGCTGGAGGAGAGCGGCTACACCGACATGCAGCGCGCCGACCGCGCCACGGGCCAGACCCGCCTCGACAACCTCAAGGAGCTGGTCCAGTCGATGGCCCAGTTCGACACCCTGACCGCCTATCTGGAGCACGTCTCCCTGGTCATGGACCTCGACCGGGGCTCGGGCGAGGACGCGGTTCAGGTCATGACGCTGCACGCCGCCAAGGGGCTGGAGTTTCCGGTCGTCTTCCTGCCCGGCTGGGAGGAAGGCGTCTTCCCGTCCCAGCGCTCGATCGACGAGAAGGGCGAAAAGGGCCTCGAGGAGGAGCGCCGTCTGGCCTACGTCGGCGTGACCCGCGCTCGCGAGGAGGCCCGCGTCTTCTTCGCCGCCAACCGGCTGGTCTACGGTCGCTGGACCACCCAGCTGCCCAGCCGCTTCGTCGACGAACTGCCGCTCGACCACGTCGAGACCTCATCCGAGACCGGCTATTTCGGCGGCTCGCCTCACCTGGCCGAGGCCCGTTCGCGCTTCGACGACGCGCCAATCTTCTCGGGCGGCTACGCCTCGCCCGGCTGGCGCCGCGGCCAGGCCTTCACCGCCCGCCAGCCCGCCTCCACCCCGCGCGAGCGCATGGCGCGAAACGCCGTCATCGAAGGCGAAGGCCGCCTGGTCGCCGCCTCGACCGGCGCCTCCGCCTACTCGCGCGGCGACCGCGTCTTCCACCAGAAGTTCGGCTACGGCCAGGTCCGCTCGATCGAGGGCAACAAGCTGACCGTCAGTTTCGACAAGGCCGGCGAAAAGCGGGTCATCGACAGCTTCGTGGAGCGTGCCTAGGGCCGCGCCCCTCTAGATCGGCCGTGCGTCCAGACCCACCGCGCAGCGGCCGGCCAGCACGGACGCCTCCTCTCCCGTCTCCGGGCAACGCCAGTCCGGTGCGATCTCCGCCAGCGGCCCCATGACGAAGCGCCGGTCGTGGGCGCGCGGGTGAGGCACCACCAGCCCGCTCTCGTGGTCGACCGTGCGGCCATGCGCGATCAGGTCCAAGTCCAAAGTGCGGGGCGCATTGGCGGCGTGGCGGTCGCGGCCGAAGGCGTTCTCGATCCGGCCGAGCGCGGCCAGGGTTGCGTGCGGATCGAGGTCCGTCTCGACGAGGGCGACGCCGTTGATGAAAGGCGGCTGGTCCGGATCGGGCCAAGCCGATGACCGCCACCAGGAGGACCGGGCCACAACGTCGAGCCCCTCCGGCCGAAACCGGCACAGCGCCGCCTCAAGCAGCTCGCACGAGTCCGCGTACGGGCCTTTCAAGTTCGAGCCCAGGGCGATAACGACGGCCTCATCCCAATCAGACATTTTCGAACCGCAGGCCTATTGCCGTGACCTTCTATCCCAATGAACGCATCGCCCTGTTCATCGATGGGGCCAACCTCTACTCCGCGGCCAAGGGGCTCAACGCGGACATCGACTTCAGGAAGCTGATCGACGAGTTCCGCAGGAAGGGCGTCTTGGTGCGGGCGTATTATTACACCGCGCTCTCGGAGGGCGAAGACTATTCCCCGATCCGGCCGCTGGTGGACTGGCTCGACTACAACGGCTTCACCATGGTCACGAAGCCCATGAAGCGGTTCACCGATCACGAGGGGCGCACGCGCTCCAAGGGCAACATGGACGTCGAGATCACGGTGGACGCTCTGGATCTGGCGGACCGGATCGACCACGCGGTGTTGTTCTCGGGCGACGGCGACTTCCGGGCGCTGGTGCTGGCGCTGCAGCGTCGGGGCGTGCGGGTCTCGGTCATCTCCACCCTGAAGAGCCAGCCGCCCATGGCCTCGGACGAGCTGCGCCGGGCGGCGGACACCTTCATCGACCTGGCCGACCTGCTGCCGGTGTTCGGTCGCGAGCGGCGCGGCGCGGACATGGACGAAGCGCGGTGATCGACCCGCACGCCGAGCCGCCCCGCGACTGTCCGCTGTGCCCCCGGCTGGTGGCCTACCGGCGCGAGAACGCCGCCGCCCACCCCGACTGGTTCAACGGCCCGGCGCCCTCGTTCGGGGACCCTGAGGCGCGTCTGCTGGTCGTGGGTCTGGCGCCTGGTCGAACCGGCGCCAACCGGACCGGCCGCCCCTTCACGGGCGATGGTGCGGGCGTGCTGCTCTATGACACCCTCTTGAAGCTGGGGTTCGCCCAGGGGCGCTACGAGGCGAGGCCCGACGACGGCCTGACCCTGACCGACTGCATGATCACCAACGCCGTGCGCTGCGCCCCGCCGGGGAACAAGCCGTTGACCAGCGAAGAGATCACCTGCCGCCCCTACCTCGCAGGTCGGATCCGAGCCCTGCCCCGGCTGAAGGTCATCGTGACGCTCGGCGACGTGTCCCGCCGCAACGTGCTCAAGGCCCTGGGCCTGAAGGCCACGGCCACGCCGCCGGGCCACGCGTCCGAAGGACAGGCGGGACCCTACCGGCTGATCAACAGCTACCACTGCTCACGGCTCAACACGAACACGGGCCGCCTGACGCCCGAGATGTTCGAGGCCGTCTTCAGCCGGGCGCGCGACCTGCTCGACGGCTGAGCCGTCGGAACGCGAATCGGCTCGCTGCGTTCAGCCCCCAGTAGCTTGGAGGGCTTTGACGTGACTAAGGAAACCGTCCTGACGACGCGCGAACGGAAGGTCGCGGCCTGGGCGATCGCGATTGGCATGCTGCTGTGCGCCGTTGGCATGACCGGACGGGGCGTCATGGCCCAACCCTCAATCCCGGACCGCGGCGACATCGTCGCTTCCGCGCCCGAGGCCCAGCCGCTCACGGACCTGGGCTGAAGCTTCACGGCTGTTCAAACGGCTGGCTGAGGCTTATGGCCAGCGGACCATCGGAGGTCCGCCCATGCGCCGTTTCGTCGTTCTCGCCGCCCTGTTCGCCGCCGCTTGCTCGAACGAGGCCGCTCCCCCCGAATCGGACAGCCCGGCCGCCGCCCCGGCGGAGGTCACGGTCACCGGCGCCTGGTGCCGGCCGACGCCGGAGGGGCGGGCCATGACCGCCTGCTACGCGAGCTTCAACGCCACCACCGACGATCGGCTGGTGTCGGTGATCTCGCCGCGGGCGGCCCGCTCCGAGATCCACGAAGTGTCCACCGAAGGCGGCGTCATGCGCATGTCGGAAATGGAAGGCGGCCTGCCGCTGCCGGCCGGCCAGGCCATCGCGCTGGCGGCTGGGGGCGACCACATCATGCTGATGGACGTGACCGTCCCCCTGGCCGAAGGCGACATGGTGCCGCTCGCCTTCACCTTCGAATCCGGGGTGCAGGTCGCCCTGGAGGCCCCCGTCCGCGCCGCGCCGCCCGAGGGCGGCCCGGCCCACGCCGGTCACGGAGCCTGACACGGGCCGCAGAAGCGGCTATAGGCGCCGCCTCACGAGGAAAACATGGCCCTTAAAGTCGCGATCGTCGGCTTGCCCAACGTCGGCAAGTCCACCCTGTTCAACGCCCTGACCAAGACGGCGGCGGCCCAGGCGGCCAACTATCCGTTCTGCACCATCGAGCCGAACACCGGCGACGTGGCCGTGCCCGAGCCGCGCCTGAAGGTGCTGGCCGACATCGCGGGCTCGCGCGAGATCATCCCGTCGCGCATCACCTTCGTCGACATCGCCGGCCTGGTGCGTGGCGCCTCCAAGGGCGAGGGCCTGGGCAACCAGTTCCTGGCCAACATCCGCGATTGCGACGCCATCGCCTTCGTCGCCCGCTGCTTCGTCAACGACGACATCACCCACGTCGAGAACCGCATCGATCCGATCGCCGATCTGGAGATCATCGAGACCGAGCTCATGCTCGCCGACCTTGAGAGCCTTGAGCGCCGCCGGCCGCAACTGGAGAAGAAGGCCAAGTCCTCCGGCGACAAGGAGGCCGCCCTCACGCTCAAGCTGGTCGACCTGGCCCTGGCCCAGCTTAACGCCGGCCGGCCCGCCCGCGTGGCCGAGGTCTCCAAGGAAGACCGCAAGGCCTGGGACATGCTCCAGCTGCTGACGGCCCTTCCCGCCCTCTATGTCGCCAACGTCGACGAGGCCTCGGCCGCCGACGGCAACGAGCTGTCCGCCCGCGTCGCCGAGCGCGCCCGCGCCGACGGGGCCGAGACGGTCGTCATCTCCGCCCAGATCGAATCCGAGATCGCCGTCCTCGACGACGAGGAGCAGGCTGAGTTCCTGGAGACCCTCGGCCTGGAGGAGCCCGGCCTGAACCGCCTGATCCGGGGCGCCTACCACCTGCTGGGCCTGCAGACCTATTTCACGGTCGGCCCCAAGGAGGCCCGCGCCTGGACCATCCACGTCGGCGACACGGCGCCCCAGGCGGCCGGCGTCATCCACACCGACTTCGAAAAGGGCTTCATCCGCGCCGAGACCGTCGCCTACGACGACTATGTCGCCCTCAAGGGCGAGGCCGGGGCGCGGGACGCCGGCAAGCTGCGCGCCGAAGGCAAGAGCTACGTCGTCAAGGATGGCGACGTGATGCACTTCCTGTTCAACAACTAAGCGGACTTAGTTCGGGCAGCGCGTGAAGGTCACCGACTGGCCCGAGCCAATCCAGGTCAGCTCCAGTTGGTCTCCTGACGGGCGCATGTCGACCGACTCGACGTTGGTCATGCCCTCCGCTTGGCAGGTGAAGGTCGCCGTCCACCCGCCGTCGGCAGGCTGGACCTCGGTCATGTCGCAGCTGTTCTCATAGCCTTCGAACCGGGTCGCGGTGATCCGCACCGGGCGCTCGGGGCCGGTCGTGTTCTCGCACCACGCTGGATCAGCGGCCCAGGCGCCGACGTAGGCGGCCGGCGTCGGAATGGGCTCCGGGGTCGGCTCAGGCGTCACCGGCGCCCCGGCGGATGGTTCAGTCGGCGGCGCTTCAGGCGCCTCGGCGGCAGGTTCACAGGCGGCGAGCGCGAGGACGGCGGCGGGCAGGATCAGATAGCGGGTCATGCGGGCGGAAACGCTCTCGGTAGACGAGGGTTCACGCCGCCGCCACGGCCTCGATTTCGACGAGCCACGATTCGTCGAAGATGCCGGTTATGATGACCGTCAGGGCCGGCTGGCGGCCTTCCAGCACCTCCAGCCGGACGGCGCGATTCTCAAGCGCGGACCTGCGATCCGAAAGGAAGGTCGTGACCTTGACCAGGTTGTCGAGCGTCATGCCGGCCGCGGTCAGCTGAGCCTCGACGTTGGCCCAGCACTGGCGGCACTGATCCTCGAAGGTCTCCGGCAGGGAGCCGTCGGGGCGGATGGGAACCTGGCCCGACAGGTAAAGCCAGCGGGCGGCGCCCTCGACCTCGGCAGCCTGCGGGTAGCTGCCCTGCACGGGCGGCGAACCGTCGCCGGTGCGGGGCGTGATCCTCACTGGCGCGCGGCGTCCGAGGCGGCGCGGGTGGCCGCGAACTCGGACGTCTCCTTCCAGGTCGGCCAGCGCTCGCTGTTGGCCAGATCGGTCGCCAGTCGGCGCAGCAGCTCCAGGTTCTCTACCGCCGAGCGCCAGTCCAGCTCGGCGGACCACTCGTCGGCCCGGCGGTGATAGAAGGTCGTCAACTGCTGGCGATAGGCGGGCTCTCCCGCCTCCCGGCCGCCCTCGTCCCAGTCGACCCCGTGCCACGGCATCAGCGCCGGCACCCCGGCCAGCGCATAGGGGACGTGGTCCGAGCGGTAGTATAAGCCCTCCTCGGGACGACCATCGTCGGTGATGACTCGGCCCTCCTCGGCGGCCAGCGCGGCTAGGTCGTCCTCCAGGCTGTTCTGGCCGACCCCGAAGATCGGCAGGTCCCGCGTCGGCGGCGACAGGGGCAGCATGTCGATGTTCAGGTCCGCCACGGTGGTCTCCAGCGGATAGATCGGATTTTCCGCGTAGTAGTACGCCCCCAGCAGGCCCATCTCCTCGGCCGCCATATGGGCGAAGACGATGGTCCGTTCCGGCGCCGGGCCGCTGCTCAGCACACGCGCCATTTCCAGCACGCCGGCGGTGCCCGATGCGTTGTCCCAGGCTCCGTTATAGATGGTGTCGCCGTCGGAATCCGGGGTGTCGCGGCTGCCGACGTGGTCCCAGTGGGCCGAGACGATGATGGTCTCGTCGGGGCGTTCCGTGCCCGGAATTCGCGCCATCAGGTTGTAGGTCTGAACCTGCTCGACGGTTTCGGAGGCGCTCAGAGACAGGGTGACGCCCTCGAGGTCGGACGCCTGAAAGGTCCCGTTCTCCGCCTTGGCGAAGGCCCGCTGCAGATCCAGGCCGGAGCCCCGCGCCCACTCGGTCAGGGGATCGATCGCGACATAGCCCGTCGCCTCGATGTTCTCGACCCCGACGACGCTCGTGGCGGGATTGCGGATCTGCGTCACCGCCTGGGTGAAGGCCGCATCCCCGGACGCCACCGGCAGGACGAACAGCACTGCGGCCGCGCCGCGCCGGAACGCCTCTTCGGTCTTGTAGAGGTCGAGCGAATAGAGCGTCGGGAACTCGCCGTTGAAGCGCTCGTCCCCCGGCTCGCCCATCATCACTACGACGACGGCGCCGCGGACGTCGAGGTCGCCATAGTCGTTCCAGTCGCGCTCGGGCGCATGGATGCCGTAGCCGGCGAAGACGACCGGGGCGTTAGTCACCGAAGCCTGGCCGTCGCCGTAGCTGGCGCGGACCACGGCTGATCCGGCGGCCACGAGATCGACCGACCGGCCGCCGACCGTGGCGGTCAGGCTCGCGCCAGGCTGGGGCGTGTAGCGGGTCAGGGTGACGGGCTGGCGCCACTGGCCGTTTGGGCCGCCCGGTTCCAGGCCCATCGCTTCGTATTGCGCCTGCAGATAGTCCAGCGTCAGGCGCTCGCCATCGGTGGCGGGACGGCGGCCGCCGAAGGAGTCCTGCGACAGGATCCGCACGTGCTCGGAAAGGCGCCCGGCCTCGAACGTCGCCTGTTGCGCACTGGCGCACGCTGGCCCGACCGCCAGCGCCATGAGCGCCGCAAAACCAACCAACCGCATCTGAACGGGCATCCGGTGCCTCCCCTCGCCTTTCGGCCTGACTGGCACGTCGGGCGAGGGGCGCACAGTTACAGTTCCGTCAGGATCACTGACGCTGGCTGGCCGTCCGGTCGCGCACAGGACGGAACTCCGTGCCCTCGTTCCAGGTCGGCCAGGCACGCGAGTTGGCGATCTCCAGACCGATTCCGTAGAGCAGCATGATGTCCTGGGCCATGCCGTTCAGGTTCCAGTCGGCGCGCCACTCGTCGTCCGCCTGGTGATAGCGGTTGGCGCGGTAGTCGTCCTCGGCGGCCACCACCGCGGCCCGGCCGCCGTCGACCAGGGCGGTGCCCCCGTCGGCGTACAGCATCGGCACGCCCTGCTTGGCCAGCGGGAAGTGGTCGGAGCGGAAGTAGTAGCCGGCCTCCGGCGAGGAGTCGGGCGAGACGGTCCGGTTCTGCATCGCCGCGTGGCGCGCCAGGTTATCCTCCAGCGAGGAATAACCCGAGCCGGTCACGCTGACGTCCACCATCGGGCCGATCACGTTCATCCCGTCGATGTTGAAGCCGGCGACCGTGGTGGCCAGCGGATAGACCGGATTGGCGGCGTAGAATTCGGAGCCCAGCAGGCCGCTTTCCTCGGCGGTGAAGCCGATCAGGACGATCGAGCGCTCCGGCCGCGGGCCCGAGGCGAACAGGCGGGCCATTTCGATCAGGGCCGTGGTGCCCGTCGCATTGTCCACCGCGCCGTTGAAGATGGCGTCGCCGTTGGCGTCGGCCTCGCCGATGCCGATGTGATCCCAGTGGGCGGTGTAGAGGATGGTCTCTTCCGGATGTGTTGTGCCCGGGAGGCGGCCGATGATGTTGTTCGTCTCGATGGTCGAGGACGCCAGGTCGTAGCTGAAGTCGGCGGTCGCGCCGGGCAGGGTGACGGCGTCGAACTCGCGGGTGCGGGCCTGGGCCTTCAGCGTATCGAAGTCGAGGCCGGCGCGGCGGAACAGTTCCACGGCGGTGTCGCGGGTGATCCACGATTCCACGGCGGTGCGCTCGGCCGCCGGGTTCTGGCGCACGATGTCGAACTGCGGGCCGGTCCAGCTGTTGCGGACGGTGTTCCAGCCGTAGGAGGCCGGCGCGTCCTCGTGCACGATGATGACGCCGGCGGCGCCCTGGCGGGCGGCTTCCTCGTACTTGTAGGTCCAGCGGCCGTAGTAGGTCATGGCCCGGCCGTTGAAGGTGTTCAGCGACGGGTCCTCGAAGTCCGCGTCATTGATCAGGACCACGGCGATCTTGCCGCGCATGTCCAGGCCCTCGTAGTCGTTCCAGCCGCGCTCCGGCGCGTTGATGCCGTAGCCGACGAAGACCAGCGGGGCGTCCTCGATGTTCACCCGGCCGGACGCCGGCAGGCGGGTGGAGATGACGACGTTCTCGCCCTGACGTAGCTCATGGCTCCAGCCGCCAACGCTCAGGCCGCCCGACGCCTCCGAGACCTCGAAGCGGCGCAGGGTCACGGGCTGGACCCACTGCCCGTTCGGACCGCCGGGCTCGAAGCCGGCCTCGGCCCACTGACGGGTGACGTAGTCGATGGTCATCTGCTCGCCCGGGGTCGCGATGCCGCGGCCTCCGAACTCGTCCGAGGACAGGATGCGGATGTGCTCGGACAGGTCGGCCGTGTCGGTCGGCGTCACCGAGGACCCGACACCCGAAGGCGGGGTCGCGCAGGCGACGAGCGAGAGGGCCGCCGTGGCGGCCAGGAGCGAACGGATCATACGGACAGCCTCCTCAAACTGTAACGGCCGCGGACCCTAGCGGCGACGTTTCAGCGAGTCACGCGCCGCCCTATTCGATCTCGACGACCTCGACCTTGGCGCCCGACAACACCAGGGCGATCTCGCCGCGCTTGAGCTTCAGGGCGTCCTCGCCGAACAGATCGCGCCGCCAGCCGCTGAGCGCCGGAACCTCGGCCTTGTCGCTGATCGCGATCTGCTCAAGGTCGGCGGCCGAGGCCACCAGCTTGGGCGCCACGCCCCGATTCTCGCACTTGGCCTTCAAAAGGACCTTCAGCAGTTCGACCACCGAGGCCGGCGCCGGCTGCCGCGATTGGGGCCGCGCGACATCGGGCGCATGCGCCTCGGGGTCACCCAGCACCTGGGTCAGGGAGGCGATCAGATCCTGGCCCATGCGCGAGGCGCCGAAGCCCTTCGGCACCGACCGCAGGCGGTTGAAGGCCTCGGCGTCAGTCGGGGCCTGGGTGGCGACCTCGTCGATGGCGTCGTCCTTGAGGATGCGGCCGCGCGGCTGATCCCGCTCCTGAGCCGTGCGCTCGCGCCATTCGGCCACGGCCTTGAAGGCGGCCAGATACTTGGCCGAGAATCGCTTGGGCTTCAGCCGCTTCCAGGCGTTTTCCGGCGTGACGTCATAGAGCATCGGGTCCGTCAGGCCCGCCATTTCCTGCGCCACCCACTCCAGCCGGCCTTCCTTCTCCAGCCGGTCGCGCAGCTTGGGATAGAGCTTGGCCAGATGCGTCACGTCGGCCAGCGCATAGTCGTACTGCGCCGTGGTCAGCGGCCGGCGGGCCCAGTCGGTGAAGCGGCTCCCCTTGTCGACCTCCTTGCGCAGCATCTGCCGGACGAGCGAATCATAGGCGACCTGCTCGCCGAAGCCCGCGGCCATGCCCGCCACCTGGGTGTCGAACAGCGGCACAGGCATGGCGCCCAGCCGATTGAAGATCTCCACATCCTGGCGGGCCGCGTGGAAGACCTTGGTGATCTTCGGATCACGCAGGAGATCGAGGAAGGGCGCGAGGTCCAGGCCGTCCGCCAGCGGATCGATCACCGCCTCGTGCTCCGGCGTCGCCGCCTGGATCAGGCACAGCTTGGGCCAGTAGGTCGTCTCGCGCATGAACTCGGTGTCCACGGCGATAAAGGGGGCGGAGGCGACGGCGGCGCAGAACGCGGCCAGCGCGTCATTGGTCGTGATCGGATTCATGGGGTAGCTATAGCCTCGCCCGCCCTCGCCGTGGCAAGAGCGCGGCGCTGATTTGCCGCCAGACGGACAGAAACCATGACGGACCGGCCCAATGGCCTCACCTACGCCGACGCCGGCGTGGACATCGACGCAGGCGAAGCGCTCGTCGAGGCCATCAAGCCGCTGGCCAAGGCGACTCGCCGTCCCGGCGCGGAAGCGTCGCTGGGTGGGTTCGGGGCCCTCTTCGATCCCAAGGCCGCCGGCTACGCCGATCCCCTGCTGGTCACGACCACGGACGGCGTGGGCACCAAGCTTAAGATCGCCATCGAGACGGGTCGCCACGACCACGTCGGCATCGACCTGGTCGCCATGTGCGTCAACGACCTGCTGGCCCAGGGCGCCGAGCCCCTGATGTTCCTGGACTATTTCGCCACCGGCAAGCTTGAGATCGAGGTCGCGCGCCGCGTGGTCGCCGGGATCGCCGAGGGTTGCAAGCTGGCCGGCTGCGCGCTGGTCGGCGGCGAGACGGCCGAGATGCCGGGTATGTACGGCGACGGAGAGTACGACCTGGCGGGCTTTTCCGTCGGCGCGGTCGAGCGCGGACAGGTCCTGCCCCGCCTGGACGACCAGGAGGCCGGCGACGTGATCATCGGCCTGGCCTCCACCGGCCCGCATTCCAATGGCTATTCGTTGATCCGCCGCATCGTGGAGCGGTCGGGCTTGGGCTGGGGCGACGACGCCCCCTTCGACACCAGCCGGACCCTGGCCCAGGCGCTGATGGAGCCGACCCGAATCTACATCAAGTCGGTCTTGCCCCTCATGAAGGCCGGACGGATCAAGGGCGGCGCGCACATCACCGGGGGCGGCCTGATCGAGAACCCGCAGCGCGGCGTGGCCGACGGCCTCAAGCCGGTCTTCGACTGGAACGCGATGGCGATGCCGCCGCTGTTCGCCTGGCTGCAAGAAGTCGGCGGCGTGGCCGAGCACGAGATGCGCCGCACCTTCAACTGCGGCGTCGGCTTCGTCCTCTATGTGGCTGAGGAAGGTGCGAATTCTGTCGTCGCGGAGCTGAACGCCGCGGGCGAAACCGCCTTCGCCTGCGGAACCCTCCAGTCCGCATGAAATCCCGGGTCGGCGTCCTGATTTCCGGCGGCGGCTCCAACATGGCCGCCCTGATCGCGGCGGCGCAGGACCCAGCCTATCCGGCGGAGATCGCCTGCGTGATCTCGAACAATCCGGATGCGGGCGGCCTGGCCAAGGCGCGGGCGGCGGGCGTCGAGGCCATCGCCATCGACCACCGCCCCTTCGGCAAGGACCGCGAGGCGCATGAGCGCGCCGTGGACGCCGAACTGCGCGCGCGCAACGTCGAATGGGTGGCCCTGGCCGGCTACATGCGGCTGCTGACGCCGTGGTTCGTCCGCGCCTGGCAGGGCCGGATGCTGAACATCCATCCCAGCCTGCTGCCGCTCTACCCGGGGCTGCACACGCATCAGCGCGCCATCGACGCCGGTGACGCGGAGGCCGGGTGCACCGTTCACCTTGTCATCGACGAGGTCGACGCGGGCCCGATCCTTGGCCAGGCGCGGGTGCCGGTCGTCCAGGGCGACACGCCTGAGACCCTGGCGGCGCGTGTTCTGGAAGCGGAGCACCGGCTCTATCCGGCCGCCCTCGCGACCGCGATCCGAGGCTGAGCGGACTTCAAGCCCGGGCGAACCCCCGCGTTTCCGGCAACAATACCGCAAGATTTCCGTCGCTTGCGCAAAGGCGGTGGTTGTTTTCGCACGTCGCCGCACACCGCCCTACTATCGGCCTCCGGCCTTTCACATCGAAGATGTCGCGAATCCTCGGACGGCTTGGCTGTCGCTCTGTCGCTGTGTCGCCCACGAAAAAGGCCCCCGGGTCGCCCCGGAGGCCTCGATCTTCGCCGTCACGCCGGCCTTAGCCGACGATCTGGTCGTCCGTGAAGAACTGGGCGATCTCGATCTTGGCGTTGTCGGCCGAGTCCGAGCCGTGCACCGAGTTCTCGCCGACGTTGCGGGCGTAGAGCTTGCGGATGGTGCCTTCGGCGGCCTGTTCCGGGTTGGTGGCGCCCATGACTTCGCGGTAGCGGGCCACGGCGTTGTCGCCTTCGAGGACCTGCACGACCACCGGGCCCGAGGTCATGAAGTCCACCAGCTCGCCGAAGAACGGGCGCTCCTTGTGGATTTCATAGAACTTCTCGGCCTGTTCGCGGGTCATCTTGATGCGGCGCTGGGCGACGATGCGCAGGCCGGCGTCCTCGATCACGGCGTTGACC
>CBIHLR010000050.1:0-13428 GCA_966210875.1 uncultured Brevundimonas sp.
TCGCGCTGGGCGCGCTTGCGGGCCAGCTTGCGGGCGCGGCGCACGGCCTCGGCCTGCTGGCGGGCGCGCTTTTCGGACGGCTTTTCGTAGTGCACGTGGCGCTTCATTTCGCGGAAGTTGCCTTCACGCTGCATCTTCTTCTTCAGGGCCTTCAGCGCCTGATCGACGTTGTTGTCGCGCACGAAAATCTGAACCAGGGTCGTCTCTCCATTGCCGTCCGCCGCGCCCATCCGGCCAGTGAGGGCGGGGCAGGCGGACAATAAACATGAGCGCCCGCAAGCGAGCCTGCGGGCGTGGGGGCTGCGGATACACCAACACCGGCTTGCTGTCCAGCGTGGCGCCGCTTCCTCGCAGCCTCTATCCTGGGGACATGAGCACCCCGCCGCCCGAGACGGACTGGGCCGACGAGGCCGAACAGCGCCTGCTGGAGGCCGCCCTGCCGCGCATCCCCGATCTCGGCTTCACGCCCGCCCTGCTCCGGGCCGCGGGCGAGGCCGTCGGCCTGTCCGAGGGCGACGTCGGCCTGCTGCTGCCCAACGGCCCGGCTGATCTCGCCGCGCTCCTCTCGCGCCGTCACGACCGTGTGGCGATGGAGGCCCTGTCGAGCGTCGACGCCTCGGCGCTGAAGATCCGCGAGCGAATCGCCCAGGGCGTCCGCGCCCGGCTGGAGGCCGCGGCGCGCGACCTCGACGCCTCGCGCCGGGCGGCCGGCTTCTTCGCCCTGCCGCTCAACCTGCCGCTCGCCTCGCGCCTGACGTGGGAGAGCGCCGACCTGATCTGGCGTTGGGCGGGCGACACGGCGACGGACGAGAACCACTATTCCAAGCGCGCCATCCTGTCGGGCATCCTGGCGCCGGCCCTGACGCTGCGCCTGTTCGACGGGCCCGAGGCCGCCGAGGCCTTCGTCGCCGCCCGGATCGAGAACGTCATGGCCTTCGAGAAGTGGAAGGCCGGCCACGACCTCAACACCCCTCTCAAGGCCGCCGCCGAGATGCTCGCCAGGGTGCGGTACGGGGCCGCCTAACAGCCCGCCTTGCCTGCGCGCGTCGCGGCCACGCTGCGTTCGCCGATCTCGCGCAGCACGCCCGTGTCCACATCCGACAGCCTGTTGATGTAGAGGCACGAGTTGCCCGTCTTGTGCTTGCCGAGCTTGCTCAGCAGCTCGTCCTGGCCTTCGAAGCCCAGCACATAGAGCACCAGGTTCGCCTTCCTCGGCGAGAAGCCGACGATCGGCCAGTCGCCGGTCGGCCCGCGATAGCTGCCGTAGCCAATGATCGACGGACCCCACATCACCGGCTGCTCGCCCGTCACCTCGGCCAGCATGTCCCGGACGACCAGCGCGTCGGCCCGGCGGGTCGGATTGTCCACGGCGGCGATGAAGTCCTCGACCGGGACATCCGTCGGCTTGGTCTTGGGTTCTGAGGCCATGCGCCCATCAAGGCGCCGATCGGCGCTTCAGCCAAGCCCCGACCGCATTGCGGGCCGGCGTCTCGATGAAGCGATAGGACAGCACGGCCAGCGCGATCACGGTCACCAGGAAGCCTGCGGTCAGCAGATCGTTCGCCCAGGTCGGCCCCAGGTCGACGCGCGGCCCCGCCATCAAATCCAGCTTTCGCGCCGCGATCATCAGCAGCACGATCAGCAGCATGTGGATCAGATAGACGCCGTAGGAGACGTCCCCCAGCTTCACGAGCGGCTTCCAGCTGAGCGCCCGCGCCACCGGTCCCCGATCGCCCGCCAGCACCCAGACGACCGGGGCGAACACGAGCGAGGCCAGCACCGTCCACGGCCCGACCGCGAGCCACACGAAGACCAGGGCCAGGAGGATCAGCCCCGCCTCCATCCAGCCCCGCCCCGGCGCGGGCCGGGCCGCCCACAGGCGATAAACGAGCACGCCCAGGAAGAAGCCGTAGAGGGCCCGCGCCCAGCCGAACTGCCAGGTCGTGTTCATCCAGCGCGGCGCCAGGCTGACCACGATGAACGCGCCCACGACCGCGATGACCAGCGAAATCAGGCCGAGGCGTCGCCGCGCAAACAGCATCAGGCCCGCGAAGACGACGTAACAGAGCATCTCCGCCGAGACCGCCCAGGCCGGCCCGTTCCAGGTCTGACTGTCGTGCGTCCCCAGCGCCTGGATCATCAGCAGGTTGGTGAGGATCCCCCCCGGCTCCCGGTCGCCGGTCCAGGGCGGCACGCTGTCGAACTGGGTCAGGGCCCGCACGACCTCCAGCAGCACGAACAGGCCCAGCATCACCGCATGCAGCGGCCACACCCGCGCGACGCGCTTGATTAGGAAGTCGCGCCCCTGCCGCCCGTCCTCGATCCGGCTCCCATAGGAATGGGCGATCACGAAGCCTGACAGGACGAAGAAATAGTCGACGAACAGATAGCCGTGCATGACCAGCGGAAGGTCCCGCACATGGCTGTCCACCGGCAGGTGGAACAGCACGACAAACAGCGCCAGCAGGCCCCGCAGGCTGTCGAGCGCGAGGAAGCGCGGTTGGGCGTGGGAAGCGGGCGGTGCGGTCACGGCTCCGCTTTATCCGTCCGTTGCGTATCCCGAAAGCACGAGAATGGTCGGGGGCCTGGCTCCGCTCACCGGCGTGCCGCAGCCCCCGCGCCGCCCCAGCTGCACGCGCCAATCAGAAAGCCGAAGTCATACCAGCGGCCCGAGTTCGGGAAGGAGTAGATGCGGACATCCTCGTTGAAGAGGCTGATCACAAACGTGATCGGTGCGGTAAAGCCGTGCCACAAACCCAGCCAAAACCCGGGCGCACCCGGCTCGCCCGCCGGCTGGCTCGCGCAAGCCTGAAGAAAGAGCAGCGCGAGCAAACTTCCGGTCAGATGAGCGAGCCTTCTATTCACCTAAAGCCCCTTCACGATCCCCTCGACCATCTTCTTGGCGTCGGCGAACAGCATCATGGTGTTGTCGCGGAAGAAGAGCTCGTTCTCGACTCCCGCATAGCCCGAGCCCATGCCGCGCTTGATGAACAGCACCGTACCGGCCTTCTCCACGTCGAGGATGGGCATGCCGTAGATGGGGCTCTGCGGGTCGGTCTTGGCGGCGGGGTTGGTGACGTCGTTGGCGCCGATGACGAAGGCCACGTCGCAGGAGCTGAACTCGGAGTTGATGTCCTCCAGTTCGAAGACCTCGTCATAGGGGACGTTGGCCTCGGCCAGCAGCACGTTCATGTGGCCGGGCATGCGGCCGGCGACGGGGTGGATGGCGTATTTCACCTCGACGCCTTCCTCCTTCAGCTTGTCGGCCATCTCGCGCAGCGCGTGCTGGGCCTGGGCCACGGCCATGCCGTAGCCGGGGACGATGATGACCTTGGACGCGTTCTTCATGATGAAGGCCGCGTCGTCCGCCGAGCCCTGTTTGACCGGCCGCGTCTCGACCGCCCCGCCAGCGGCCGCGCCCGTCTCCCCGCCGAAGCCGCCGAGGATCACAGAGATGAAGCTGCGGTTCATCCCCTTGCACATGATGTAGCTGAGGATGGCGCCCGAGCTGCCGACCAGGGCGCCGGTGATGATCAGGGCGATGTTCTCGAGGGTGAAGCCCAGCGCCGCCGCCGCCCAGCCCGAATAGCTGTTCAGCATGGACACCACGACCGGCATGTCCGCCCCGCCGATCGGGATGATCAGGGTCACGCCCAGCACCAGCGCCAGGATGAAGACGCCCCAGAAGGCCCAGGTCGCCGTCCCGCCCGAGCCGATCATCACCCCGATCAGCAGCACCAGCCCCAGCGCCAGGCCGATGTTGATCAGGTGCCGCATGGGCAGCAGGATCGGGGCGCCCGACATGTTGCCGTTCAGCTTGGCGAAGGCGATCACCGAGCCGGTGAAGGTGATGGCGCCGATGGCGACGCCAAGGCTCAGTTCGATGATCGACAGGGTCTTGATGCCGCCGTCCGGCGTGCCGATGCCGAAGGCCGCCGGCGCATAGACGGCGCCCACCGCCACCAGGCAGGCGGCCAGGCCGACCAGCGAGTGGAAGGCCGCGACCAGCTGCGGCATCTGGGTCATGGCGACCTTACGCGCGATGACCCCGCCGACCAGGCCGCCCACCAGGATCCCCCCGCCGATCAGGCCGAGCGTCGTGAGGTCGAGCAGGCCTTCGCCCCACAGGACCAGCAGGGTCGTGCCGACCGCCAGGGCCATGCCGACCATGCCGTAGAGGTTGCCCTTGCGGCTGGTCTCCGGGCTCGACAGGCCGCGCAGGCTGAGGATGAACAGGACGCCTGCGACCAGATAGGCGAGGGCGGCGAGCGAGGCGGTCATTCAACGTCCCCCGAGGGCTGCGTCCGGCTCAGCCGCCAGATGGCGGCCAGGATGAAGATCGGCGACACGGCGCCCAGCACCCAGTCGAGCGCCGTCCGGTCCGGATTGATGATCACGCGCGTCAGCACGGCCGCGAAGATCAGCGCCATGCCGCAGTCCGACAGTCGCTGCTTGCGGATGGGATCGCCCTTGCCGAACCAGCTCATCAGGAACAGCGCCAGGCCCACGCCCGTCACGCACCAGGAGATCAGCCCGACCCATGGAACGACGTCGCCGGTCAACCGGGCTTCGCCTTCTTCTTGTACATGGCCAGCATCCGCTGGGTGACCAGGAAGCCGCCGAAGATGTTCACCCCGGCCAGGGCCGCCGCCACCGCGCCCGCGCCCTTGGAGATCCAGGCGTTCTGGCCTTCGGCTGCGCTCAAGGACGCCGCCGCCGCGATCAGGGCGCCGACGATGATCACCGAGGAGATGGCGTTGGTCACCGCCATCAGCGGCGTGTGCAGGGCGGGCGTAACCGACCAGACCACGTAGTAGCCGACGAAGATCGCCAGCACGAAGATCGCCAGGCGGAAGATGGTGGGATCGACGTCCATCAGAGGCCCTTTCGGTTATGCGGCGCGGCGGGATCGTTCGGCGGCTCGAGGCCCAGGCGGCGGGCGAGATCCACCGCCGACATGAAGGCGAGGCCCAGCGGGAGGATCAGGAGATTGTCCGAATACCCCGTCCAGAAGCCGACCGCGAAGGCGGCAAGGCCGCCGACGATGGCGATCAGGTGCAGGGGATGAGCCAGGGCTCGCTTCACTGTGGGCTCCTGGCTCCGTCCAAAGAGCGCTCCAGGCATACCGTCACGGCCCATAGCCCCACGCCTAGCGTGAACCAGGGAAGGCCCGCCTCAAGCGAACCCGACGGATCCCCCAATCTCACGCCGGTCGGCGACAGAAGAAGGTTCCAGACGGGGGTTAGAAGGACGCCGCCGCCCCACAGAGCGGGAAGGAAGGCGATCGCCCTGACGGTCAGGATGAGGCCGCGACCGATCATCCCTTTACCCCCTCGTGCACCACGGCCCCGCCGTGGGTGACCAAGGCCGCCTTGAGGATCTCGTCCTCCAGGTCCGGCGCGACGGCGCCCTCCTTGAGCAACAGCCCGGCGAAGGCGAACAGATTGCGGGCGTAGAGCGCCGACGCATCCGCCGCGATCCGGCCCGGCAGGTTGGCCCAGCCGACGATCTGAACGCCGTTGGCCGTGGTGACCACCTCGCCCAGCTTCGCGCCTTCGACGTTGCCGCCGTTCTCGATGGCCAGGTCGACGATGACCGAGCCGGGCTTCATCGAGGCGATGTGGGCGGCGGTGACCAAGCGCGGCGCGGGGCGGCCGGGGATCAGGGCGGTGGTGATGACCACGTCCTGCTTGACGATGTGGCCGGCGGTCAGCTCGGCCTGCTTGGCCTGGTATTCGGCCGACATCGGCTTGGCGTAGCCGGCGGCGGTCTCGGCGGCCTTGAACTCCTCGTCCTCGACGGCGACGAACTTGGCCCCCAGGCTCTCGACCTGCTCCTTGGACGCCGGCCGCACGTCGGTGGCGGTGACCACGGCTCCCAGCCGCCGCGCCGTGGCGATGGCCTGCAGGCCGGCCACGCCGGCTCCCATGACGAAGACCTTGGCCGGCGCGACCGTCCCGGCCGCCGTCATCATCATCGGAAACCCCTTGGAATAGGCGTAGGCCGCCTCGATCACGGCGCGATAGCCGGCCAGGTTCGCCTGGGACGACAGGGCGTCCATGACCTGGGCGCGGGTGATGCGCGGCACGAACTCCATGGCGAAGGCCGACAGGTTCGCCTTGGCCAGGGCCTGGACCGTGTCCTTCTCGCGATAGGCGTCGAGCAGGGCGACAACAGTTGCGCCGGGCTTGAGCGCGCTGATCTCCTGGGCGGTCGGCCCGCGGACCTTGAACAGGATGTCGGCCCCGTCCAGCGCGCGGCGCAGGTCCGGCGCGATCTCGGCGCCGGCGGCCTGGTACTCGCTGTCCGGATAGGAAGAGCCTGAGCCCGCGCCCGCCTCGACGCGGACGGTGGCGCCAAGGCCGATCAGCTTCCTGGCCGTCTCGGGCGTGATCGCCACGCGCGGATCGTCCGCGCGCCGTTCTCGGGTGGTGGCGATCACGACGGCCAAGGGCGCCTCCGTCCGTTCAGACCAGAGGCGACGTTAGGCGTGTTTGGGAAGGGCCGTAAAGGCTCAGTGCGCCTTCTTGCTGCGCAGCAGGAAGATGCCCGCGACCAGCAGGACGAAGGCCACGAAGGCCGCCCCGAAGAAGTCGCCGCGCGGGTAGAGCCAGATGGTGAAGAAGGCGATGATGACCGCCAGCGCCAGCGCGCCCCACTTCGTCATGCCCATGACGAAGGAATAGGTCGACGCCTGCTCGGAGATGTCCATCTCGCCGCGGTGGTAGTCCTGGTCGTCGTGCGAGGCGGGCCCGGCCATGCGGGAGTCTCCTGAAAGGGGTCTGCGAAAGCGCGCGGACTATAGCGGCGGATCGGTGAGGCTCAAGGCCATCTGGACTCCTTCTCCCCTCGGGGGAGAAGGTGGCCCGCGAAGCGGGTCGGATGAGGGGGCTGCCTCCGCATGCACCAGACTGACGACAGGACACGCCGGGCACGCCGTCTCAGGCGCGACATGACCGGAGCCGAGGCGAAGCTGTGGGACATGCTGCGTGGCCGGCGCTTCGAGAATCTGAAGTTCAGACGCCAGGCGCCGCTCGCAGGCTACATCGTAGATTTTCTCTGCGCAGACCTGCGACTGGTCATCGAGCTGGATGGGGGTGTGCACGTGCTCGCGGAAGGCGCGGATACCGCGAGAGACGAGCGACTTGCGAATGCGGGCTATGCGGTCCTGCGCTTCAAGAACGAGGCGTTCCTAAAGAATCCCGCTGTCGTTCTCGCCCAGATCAAGCATCGATCAGAGGAGATGCGGGTACAGCCCCCTCATCCGTCAGGCGTCGCCTGACACCTTCTCCCCCGAGGGGAGAAGGAAACCTATCCATAGAATTCCCGGTACCATTCCACGAAGCGCGGGATGCCGTCCTCCAGCTTCACCTTCGGGTCGTAGCCAGTCAGCGCGTTCAGCTTCGACACGTCCGCATAGGTGGCGGTCACGTCGCCGGGCTGCATCGGGCGGAAGACCTTGATCGCCTCGCGGCCGAGCGCGGTCTCCAGCGTCGAGATCATGTCCATCAGCCCGACCGGCCGGCTGTCGCCGATGTTCAGAACGCGCGGCGCCTTCGGGTCCGCCGGGCGATCCAGCACGCCTACGATCCCGTCCACGATGTCGTCGACATAGGTGAAGTCGCGCGCCATCCGGCCCTCGCCGAAGACCTCGATCGGCTCGCCGGCCAGGATCTTCTGGGTGAAGCTGAAATAGGCCATGTCCGGCCGGCCCCACGGCCCATAGACGGTGAAGAACCTGAGGCCCGACTGCGGAATGCCGTAGAGGTTCGCGTAGCTGGCGCTCATCAGCTCGTTGGCCTTCTTGGTCGCGGCGTAGAGCGACACCGGGCTGTCGGTCGGGTCGTCCTCCGAGAACCCCTGGCCCGCCAGCGGCCGGTCGCCATAGACCGAGCTGGACGAGGCGTAGACCAGGTGCTCGACCTCGTTGCGGCGCGCCGCCTCCAGCACGCTGAGGTGTCCGGCCAGATTGGCCCGCTCATAGGCGAAGGGGTTCTCGATCGAATAGCGGACGCCCGCCTGGGCGGCGAGGTGGACGATCCGCTTCGCGCCCGTGTCGCGGACCAGGGCCTCGAAGCCCTGCGCCTCGGCGATGTCCATGCGGACCATGCGGAACGCCGGATGCCGCTCCAGCCGCTCGGCCCGAGCCGGCTTCAGGGCCGGGTCGTAATAGGTGTTGAAGTTGTCCACGCCGACGACCGTCTCGCCCCGCTCCAGCAGGCGCTCGGCCGTGTGCATCCCGATGAATCCGGCCGCGCCGGTGACGATGACGGTCATGGCCGCTTCCTAGGCCGAAGCGGTCATCCCGGAAAGAGCTTCGCTGCGGACGGGATGACGCCCGGCTTGCCCGGTTCGGCGACGCTCGCTAGGCCAGGGTCATGCCGACGATGCTGGTGTTTGGACTGGGCTATCTGGGCGAGGCCGTGGCGCGTCGCCTGCGCACCGACGGCTGGTCCATTCGCGTCACGGCGCGCGATCCCGAACGCCGACAGATGCTGGCCAGCGAAGGCGCGCCGGCCATTGATCCGGGCGACGCCGCGGCCCTGGAGTCCGCGGTGGCCGGCAGCGACGCGATCCTGGTCACGGCGCCCCCGGGTCCTGAGGGGTGCCCCGGTCTGCTGGCGCTGGCGCCGCGCCTCGGGGGCTGGCGCGGCCGGTGGATCGGCTATGTCTCCTCGACCGCCGTCTATGGCGACCGGGGCGGGGGCTGGGTGGACGAGGGCTCGGCGCTGAACGCGGCCAGCATCCCCGGCGCCCGCCGCGTGGCGGCCGAGCGCGGCTGGCTGGGGCTGGGCGAGGCCGAAGGGCTGGCCGTCCATGTGTTCCGCCTGCCGGCCATCTACGGTCCCGGCCGCTCTGCGGTGGACCGTCTCCGGGATGGCACGGCGCGGCGCGTGCGCAAGCCCGGGCAGGTGTTCAACCGGATCCACGTCGAGGACGCGGCGGCGGGCATTCTGGCGTCCCTGGCGCGGCCGCGACCCGGCGGGGTCTACAACCTGACCGACGACGACCCGGCTTCCGCCGAGTCCGTGCTCGAGGCCGCGGCCGCCCGCATGGGCCTGCCCCTGCCGCCCGAGACGGACCTGTCGGATCCCTCCGTCAGCGAGGCCATGCGCGGCTTCTACCTCGACTCCAAACGCGTCTCGAACGCCCGCGCCAAGGCCGAACTCGGCTGGCGTCCCGCCTTCCCGACCTGGCGCGAGGGCCTGGAGAGTCTGCTGGCGGACTAACCCCTTAGGCTTCTCAGCGCGAGTTCGTGGCGGAAGGCCGCGACGTCCGCCAGGGCGCGGTCCAGAGCGTCGTGCACGGCGTCGAGGCGCGCGGGCAGGACGTCCTTCTCCGCCGTCTCGGCTGCGGCGCAGGCCTCGGCCAGGTCCTGGGCGCCGACGCCTGCGGCCGATCCCTTCAGGGTATGGACCGCATCCCGCCACCCGGGCTGGCGCGCGTCCAGCATCGGCGACCAGATGCCCGCCTGCTCCTGGAACAGGCCCAGCACCTCGTCCATCACCGCCACGTCGCCCTGGGTGAAGCGCTCGAGCACCTCTGGATCGATCGCTCCGGACAGGTCGCGCCGGGCCATGGGCCTAGGCTCCGCTGCGGGCCAGGCGCGAGTTGCGCGACGCCCAGGCGAAGTAAATCACCAGGCCGGCCACGTTCCAGATCAGGAACCACATCTGGGTCGAGGTCCTGAGGCTGAAGAAGAAGATCACGCAGCCGACCACGCAGATCAGGGCCACCAGCGGGGCCAGCGGCGCGCGGAACAGGCGAGCCCGGTTCGGCTCGGTCCGGCGCAGCACCATCAGGCAGACGCCGACGGCGGCGAAGGCCGCCAGCGTCCCGGCGTTGGCGAGCGAGGCCAGTTCGTCCAGCCGCAGCACGCCCGCCAGGATGCTGACCACGATGGCCGTGAAGACGGTCACGACCACCGGCACGCCCCGGTTGGAAATCCTCGCCAGGCCGACCGGCAGCAGGCCGTCACGCGCCATGCCCAGGAAGATCCGGCTCTGGCCGAACAGGAAGGCCAAGAGCACGGTCGGCAGCGCGATGACCGCCGAGGCGCCCAGCCACTTGGCCGCCGTGTCCTGGCCGAGCTCGCGCAGGATCAGCGCCAGCGGCTCGGTGCTTTCGGCGAAGCTGGCCACCGGCCGGGCCCCGATGGCGACCGCCGCCACCACCATATAGAGCGCCGTGCAGACCAGCATGGCCCCGACGATGCCGATCGGCAGATCCCGCTCCGGCTTCTTGGTCTCCTCCGCCGCCGTCGAGATGGCGTCGAAGCCGTAGAAGGCGAAGAAGATGATGGCCGCCGCCGCCATAACCCCCGTCTGCACGAAGGGCGCACCGAAGCCATTGGGCATGAAGGGCGTGAAGTTGGCCGCATCGAAGCTGGGCAGGGCCAGGGCGATGAAGCCGACCAGGGCCGCGACCTTGATGACCACCAGGATGGCGTTGATCGTCGCGCTTTCGCGCGTGCCGAGCAGCAGCAGGCCCGTCACGATCGCGATGATCAGGATGGCCGGCAGGTTGACCAGTCCGCCCTCGACGTGCGGCCCCGCCGCCAGCGCGGCGGGAATGCGCAGCGCCTCGAAAGCCGCGCCGTCCAGCCCGTTCCAGAAGCCGACGAAATAGCCGGACCAGCCGACCGCCACAGCCGACACGACCAGCGAATATTCCAGGATCAGGCTCCAGCCGACGATCCAGGCGATAAGTTCGCCCAGCGCCGCGTACGAATAGGCGTAGGCGCTACCCGCAGCCGGCATCATGGTCGCCAGTTCGGCATAGGCCAGGGCCGCGCAGGCGCAGACCAGGCCCGCCAGGCCGAAGCTGATCAGCACCGCCGGTCCCGCCAGGCCCGCGCCCACGCCGATCAGGGTCAGGATGCCGGTGCCGACGATGGCGCCGACACCCAGGGCCACCAGGTGCGGCCAGCTCAGGGTCGGCTTCAGCACCGGACCCTCATGATGAGCGACCGTGTCGATCGGCCTGCGCCGGTTCCAGAACGCCATGAAGTCCCCCGTCTCCCGGCGACTCGCCGGCCTCTTGACCGATCACTATTGCGCGTCGCGCGCCCTTGCGGAAGCGGCCCCGCCTATGTATGTGAAGCGCCCCCGCCGGACGCCTCTCCGTCCGAAGGGCCGTGGGTGATTAGCTCAGTTGGTAGAGCAGCTGACTCTTAATCAGCGGGTCGTAGGTTCGAGCCCTACATCACCCACCATCCTGCTTCGCGCTGGCGCGCTTCGCAGGACAGGTCCCCAGAGCACGAAGTAGGATGTCCTCCGAAGCTTTAGCGAAGGAGGGCCGGTGCATTACGTCTATCTGCTTGAAAGTGTCGGGTCGCCGGCCCAGCGTTATGTGGGGCAGACGTCCGATCTGAAGGGACGACTGGCCCAGCACAACGCCGGGCAGTCTCCGCATACGTCGAAGTTCCGTCCGTGGCGGCTCGTGACCTATCTGGCGTTCTCGAACGACAAGCAGGCTCATGCATTCGAAAGGTACCTGAAATCCGGTTCTGGCCACGCCTTCGCCAGCAAACGGCTCTGGCCGAGCGCCGAGGCAGGCCAAGGTTCACTGAGGTCGTCTTGAGCGCTCGCCACTTGCCCCACGTCGCCTGATGGCCAAGCGCGCCACGACGCCCAAGAAGTCCGTCTCCGCCGCCAATCTGGCCGCGCTGGGCGCCGAGCGGCTGGCCGAGCTGCTGATGGAGGCGGGCTCGGAGTCGCCGGCTTTCAAGCGCCGCCTGCGCATGGAGCTGGCCGCGGAGGTCGGCCCGGGCGACTTGGCGCTCGAGATCGACAAGCGCCTGACCACCATCGCCGCCAGCCGGGCGAGGGTGTCCTGGCGCAAGCGGCCGGCCCTGCTCAACGAGCTCCAGGCGCTCAGGCGCGTCGTCGCCGAGCGTCTGGCCGGGCTCGACATCCGCCTGGCCTTCGACCGGATGGTCGCCTGGTTCGATCTCTATCCTTCGCTCAGCGTGCGTGTCAGCGACGCCAAGGGCGAGCTGCCGGTCCTGTTCGACGCGGCGACCGCGGACCTCGCGGCGCTCGCTTCGCGCGCCGGGCCGGACATCGCCGCGCCGGTGCTGGTCGAGGCTCTGTCGACGCGGCTGAACCAGTGGGCCTCCTGGGTCGGGCGGGGCGCGGGCGATCTCCGCCCCGAGCTGGCGCAGCGCCTTCTGGCCGACCTCACCCAGGGTCGACCCCGTCCGACGGGCAAATTGGCGCTGGTCATCCGCAAGCTCGCCGATCGCAGCGGCGACCTCGACGCCTGGACGCTGTCCATCCCCGACGAGGAGCAGCGAAAGCCCGACACGGGCGCCGAGATGGCCCGCCGCCTCGCCGCCGCAGGCCGCGCCGCCGAGGCCCGGATCGCGCTGGACGCCTCTCGTCCCGTCGCGCCGCTTCCGTCGCGCTGGAGCCGCCGCGACCCGGACCCGCAGCGGCCGCCAGACGCCTGGCTCGAAGCCGAGATCGCCGTGCTGGAGGCCGAGGGCCGCAGCGACGAGGCCGAAACCGCGCGCTGGGCCATGTTCGAGCGCACCCTGTCGGCCGAGGACCTGCGCGTCCTGCTGGCCCGCCTGCCGGATTTCGAGGACGTGGTGGCGCTCGACCGCGCCTTCGACATCGCCGCGGGCCATCCCGACGCCATGAAGGGGCTGGGCTTTCTGATCGGCTGGCCGGCGCTGCTGCAGGCGTCGGAGCTGATCCTCGCCCGCCCCGACGAAATCCGCGGCGCCCACGACGACGTCCCGCTCTGGGCCTCACGCCTGGCCGGCCGCTATCCGGCCGCGGCCTTGATCCTGCTGCGCCGCCGGGCGCTGGCGCTGGCGGGACTGGGTTCGGGGATGACCGACGAGATTCAGGGCCTGATCGCCGAAGCCGAGACCCTGGCCGCCGGTCTCGACGACCCGGCGCTCGCCGACCACGAGGGGTTCATCTCGGACCTCCAGGGCGTCCTGGCCGCGCGGCGACGGGGCTGGTGAGGCCGGTTAACGACGGTCCCGAAACCCGCGGAACGGCGCGGGAACAGAGCATGACCGAATCACTGACACGCTGATCTTCCGGCTTTGTTCGCCGCAAGATGTTGTATCTGCCCGCCGATTAACCACAATTGCGGCCCAGCTCGATTGGCCTGACACTTCTCCTGAAACGCCGGTTTCCTGGGCTTCGGAGGAACGCCATGGGTCAGGCCGCACCGCTGGACGAACAGGCGCGCTACCGCGCCGAACTCCGCCGCTCGCATGCGCTGCGCGACGGCATGCTGATCGGGGCCGCCACCCAGGGCGTGGGCAGCATTCTCAGCGGGATCGCCGCTTGGCTCGGCCGCTCTGGAGAGGCTAAAGACCCGCCTTCGCGGCCCCGTAGCTCAGCAGGATAGAGCAGCGGTTTCCTAAACCGGAGGTCGGGTGTTCGAGTCACCCCGGGGTCGCCA
>CBIHLR010000051.1:0-13379 GCA_966210875.1 uncultured Brevundimonas sp.
TGCGGGGGAGGATCAGTGCAGCGCTAGCGCTCATTCCACCCGATGAAGTCGCGGACCTTCGGATAGATCTCGTCCCTGAACCGCCGGCCGTTGAAGACGCCGTAGTGGCCGACCTCGGGCTGGACCAGCAGCTCGCGCTTCTCGTCCGGGATGTTCGAGGCGAGGCCGTGGGCGGCCTGGGTCTGGCCGACGCCTGAGATGTCGTCCTTCTCGCCCTCGACCGTCATCAGGCCGATGTCGGTGATCCTGGCCGGATCGACCTTGCGGCCCCGATGTTCCAGCAGGCCGCGCGGCAGCAGGTGCTGCTGGAAGACGATGTCGATGGTCTGGAGATAGAACTCCTCGGTCAGGTCCAGGACCGAGAGGTACTCGTCGTAGAAGGCCTCGTGCTTTTCCGCGGCGTCGCCGTCACCGTCGACCAGGTGCTCGAAGTAGCGCCGGTGGGCGTCGACGTGCTGGTCCTCGTTCATCGACATGAAGCTGTAGAGCTGAACGAAGCCCGGGTAGACCCGCCGGCCCATGCCCGGATAGGGCGGCGGCACGGTGTGGATCATCGCCGACTTGAACCAGGCGAAGGGTTTCTCCTCGGCCAGCTGGTTGGTCACGGTCGGCGACAGGCGCGCGTCGATGGGCGAACCCATGAAGGTCATGGACGCCGGACGGCAGGGGTCCTTGTCCTCGGCCATCAGGCTGGCGGCGGCCAGCACCGGCGGGCCCGGCTGGCAGACGGCGACGACGTGCACGCCCGGGCCCAGCTCGCGCAGCATGGTCTGGATGTGGTCGATGTAGTCGTGGAAGTCGAAGCGGCCTTCCAGCATCGGCACCTGCCGGGCGTTGGCCCAGTCCGTGACGAAGACCTCGTGATCCTGCAGGAAGGCCCGCACCGTGCCGCGCAGCAGCGTGGCGTAGTGGCCCGACAGGGGCGCGACGATCAGCACCGTGGGCGAGGGGCCCTTCCTGCCGGCCTTGCGCATGTCCGCCGGATGCCGCGCGAAATGGACCAGCCGGCACCAGGGCGAGGACCAGACGACGTGTTCGACGACGCGGACGTCGCGGCCCTCGATCTCGACCGAATCGATGTTCCAGGCGGGCTTGCCGTAGCGCCGGGTCAGGCCGGCGATCACCTCGGACGAGGCGTAGAGCGTGCGGCCGATGGCCGTCGCCGCAGCCGGATTACCCGGGTGGCTCCAGAAATCGCGGGCCATCTGCGCTCCGATTCGGAACGGCAGGGCCGAGTGATAGGCGTACTCGTGAAGGGTGTAGAGCATGGATCCTGATATGGGCGCCCCGGGCCTTGTTCGCAGCGCAGCATGAATTTCACCAGACTGCAAAGTCATTACCGCCACAGAGGTTGCGAAACGCAGGTGTGCGGCCTCGCCATTGGCGGCGGCGGGCCGGCTGGCTAGGGTCCGCCCATGTCCTTCACGCCCCCGCCGCCCAAGCCTGTCTCGCCGGGCCTCTATCTGGTGGCGACGCCGATCGGGAACCTGAGGGACATCACCCTGCGCGCGCTCGACGTGCTGGCGGCCGCCGACGTCGTGCTGGCCGAGGACACGCGGGTCACGGGCAAGCTGCTCAGCGCCTACGGGTTGTCCAAGAAGCTCGTCCGCTATGACGAGCACGTCGCCGCCCAGGCCGGACCGCGCATTCTGGAGGATCTGGCGGCCGGAAAGGTGGTGGCCCAGGTGTCGGACGCCGGGACGCCCCTGATTTCCGACCCCGGCCAGGTGCTGGCCCGCGAGGCGGCGGCGGCCGGATATCCGGTCCATCCCATTCCTGGCCCGTCGAGCGTGCTGGCGGCCCTGTCGGTCGCGGGCCTGCCGACCGAGCGGTTCCTGTTCACCGGCTTTCTGCCGCCCAAGTCGGGCGCGCGCCGGGCGCGGCTGGAGGAGCTGGCGACGTCGCGGGCCACACTGGTGCTGTTCGAGACGGGGCCGCGCCTGCGGGCCTCGCTGGAGGACATGGCCGAGGTGCTCGGTGCCGACCGGCCCGCGGCGGTGGCGCGCGAGCTGACCAAGCTGCACGAGGAATGCGTGCGCGCGCCGCTGGCGGCGCTCGCCGCCGATCCGCGGCTGGAGGCGCCCAGGGGCGAGATCGTCGTGGTCGTGGGCCCGGGCCGCGAGGCCGCGGCGACCGAGGACGACGCCGAGGCGGCCCTGCGCCAGGCGCTGAAGTCGGCAGGCCCGGCCGAGGCGGCGTCGGAAGTGGCCCGCGCGCTGGGACTGAACCGGCGGGACCTCTACCGCCGCGCGGTGGCCATTCGGGGCGAGGAGGCGTGAAACGGCCCTGGCGGGTTCGCCTGGGTTCGCGCTCGCGCGCGGCCGGGCGGCTGGCCGAGGTCTGGGCGGCGGCCTGGCTGATGGCCAAGGGCTATCAGGTGCTGGGCTTTCGGCTGAAGGCGGGGCCGGGCGAGATCGATCTCCTGGCGCGGCGCGGCCGCACCCTGGCGCTAGTCGAGGTCAAGCGGCGCGAGAGCCTGGAGGCGGCGCTGGACTCGCTGATGCCGGACCAGCGCGTGCGCCTGCTGAGGGCCGGACGGACGCTGGTCGCGCGACGCCGCGGGTTGCAGGGTCTTGACCTGCGGCTCGATCTGTTCGCCTTCGCGCCTGGACGCTGGCCGCGACATTTTCGCGGTTTGATCGTTGAAGACGATCGAACAGTCTGATCGGACCCGATGACGCGCGAAGAAGCCGAGGACATCCTGAAGGCCGCCGGCAAGGCCGGAGACGGCGACTTCCCCCTGCTGGAAGCCGCCATCGCCTGCGCCGAGCACGACCTGCCGTTCCGCGATCCGGAGCCGGCGCGACTGCTGGGCCGGGCCGCGGCCGAGCGGCTGGCCGAGCGCCTGCCGGGCGAAAGTGTCGAAGAGGCCCTGGCGGAGAGCCTGTCGGGCGACCTGCGGCTGAACGGCGACCTGCTGAACTGGGCCGATCCCGCGGCGACCGACGTCATCGACTTGGCCGACCAGCGACGCGGGCTGTCGGCGGCGCTGGCGGTCTACTACCTGCACGCCTGCCGGCAGTGCGGCGTGGGGGCGGCGGGCGTGGACTTTCCCGGCCACGTGCTGCTCAGGGTCGATACGCCTGACGGCCCCGTGGCGGTCGATCCGTTCAGCCAGGGACGGCTGGTGCTGCCGTCGGAACTGTCGCGGCGCGCCCTGCGGGCCGGGCTGACGCCGATGGCCGCGGACCGAATGGACCTGCTGATGGCGCCGATCAGCGACCGGCGGCTGCTGATCCGGCTACAGAACCTGGTGTTCACCCGCGCCCAGCGGGCCGGCGACAACGATTCGGCCGAGCGCGCGGCCCTGCGCTGCGCCCTGCTGGACCCCACCGACCACCGACCCTGGCTGGACGTGGCCGCCGCGCGTGAACAGCAGGGTGCGCTCGCCGGCGCGCTGCAGGCGCTGGAGATGGCCCACATGCTGGACGGCACCGCCGCGGCCCGCGCCGAGCAGGCGAAGAAGCGCGTGCTGTTGCGCCTGAACTGACGGCGGCCCAGATAGGCGCATGCTCAAGGTCGCCGCGCAGATGGACCCGCTGGCCCCGATCAACATCGAGGCCGATACAACCTTCATGATGCTGCTGGAGGCGCAGGGGCGAGGACACCGGCTCTGGTGGCACCAGCCGCAGAACCTGGCGCTGGAGGACGGGGAACTGTTCGTGCGGGCCTGGCCGCTGACGGTCCGGCCGGTCCACGGCGATCATTTCAGCCTGGGCGAGCCGGAGACGCTGAAGGTCGCCGACGCCTTCGACGTGGTGCTGATGCGCCAGGATCCGCCGTTCGACATGGCCTATGTGACGGCGACCTATCTGCTGGAAACCGTCCATCCGCGCGTGCTGGTGGTGAACGACCCGGCCGAGGTGCGGAACGCGCCGGAGAAGCTGTTCGCCACCCACTTCCAGGGCCTGCAGCCGCCGACGGTCATCTCGGGAGACGCCGAGGTTCTCGCCGACTTCCATCGCCGCCACGGCGACGTGGTGCTGAAGCCCCTGCATGGGGCGGCCGGGGCGGGCGTGATGCGTCTGACGAAGGACGACCGGAACCTCGCGGCCCTGGTCGAGACCTTCGCGGCCATCAATCGCGATCCGCTGGTCATGCAGGCCTTCATCCCCGCCGTGGCCGAAGGCGACAAGCGCATCATCCTGGTGGACGGGGAGGTGGCCGGCGCCATCAACCGCGTGCCGCCCAAGGGCGAGACGCGCTCTAACCTGCGTGTCGGCGGCGTGGCCGAGCCGGTGGAACTGACCGCGCGCGACCGCGAAATCTGCGAGATCCTGGGGCCCGAGCTGAAGCGGCGCGGCCTGATCTTCGTCGGCATCGACGTGATCGGCGGCTATCTGACCGAGATCAACGTGACCTCACCCACCGGGGCGCAACAACTCAAGCGCTTCGGCGGCGCGGACGCGGCCGCCCTGCTGTGGGACGTGATCGAGGCGAAACGCGGCTAGTGCCGCGAGCGGTCGGCGCCTGAGACGTAGGCCGGCTGGAAACTGGAAGGCTCACGCGGGCGGCGGTCCTCGAGGACCTGTACCGCGGTCCGGTAGACCTGGGTGCTGTCCAGCGGCCGGCCCTCGCGGTCGGTGAAGCTGGAACCGGCGAGCTGTTCGACGAGGTCTTCGAGCGCTTCGAGCGCGGTCACGGGCGCAGGCATGGGGCCTCCCTGGTCTGCCTTCCAGGGAAGCCAACCCGCGAAACGCCGTTTGGTTCGATCCCGCCTGTGGATGGGCGCGGACGCCGGCCTCAGGAGGCCGGCGCCCCCGCGTGACCGGCGATCTCGGCCGCCCGGGCCGTCTCGGCCTCGCGCAGCCGCCGATAGGTCGCCAGCGCCTGACCCACGACCTGGTCCATGTTGTAGTACCGGTAGGTCGCCAGACGGCCCACGAAGGTCACGTCCCGCTGCTGCAGGGCCAGCGCCTCATACTGCTTGAACAGGGCGTGGTTCTCGGCGCGGGGGATCGGATAGTAGGGATCGCCCTCCGCGCTGGGGTACTCGTAGGTGATCGAGGTGCGCGGATTGGTCTGGCCGGTCAGGTGCTTGTACTCGGTGATCCGGGTGTAGGGCACGTCCTCCTCCGGATAGTTCACCGTCGCGACCGGCTGGAACCACTCGCGGTCCAGCGTCTGGTGGTCGAACTTCAGGCTGCGGTAGGGCAGCTCGCCGAAGCGGTGGCCGAAATACTCGTCGATCGGGCCGCAGAAGATGGTGTGGCCGGGCTCGACCTCGGCCTCGACCTCGGTGTGGTCGACGCCCAGTTCGATCTCGATGTTCGGATGGTCGAGCATGTTCTCGAACATCCGGGTGTAGCCGTGCAGCGGCATGGCCTGGAACCGGTCGGTGAAATAGCGGTCGTCTAGGTTGGTCCTGGTCGGCACGCGCGAGGTGACCGACTTGTCGAGTTCGGACGGGTCCATGCCCCACTGCTTGCGGGTGTAGCCGCGGAAGAAGCGCTCGTAGAGCTCGCGGCCGATGGCGTTGACGACCACGTCTTCAGAGGTCCGGATCTTCTCCACCGGCTCGGCGCGCGAGGCGAGGAAGGCCTCCGCCTCGGCGTCGGTCTCGAGCTTCAGCCCGTAGAGCATGTTCAGCGTCGTGCGGTTGATCGGCATCGGCACGTGCAGCCCGCGCGTCGAGGCCAGCACCCGGTGCTCGTACGGACGCCAGGCGGTGAAGCGCGACAGATAGGCGAACACCTCCTGGGAGTTGGTGTGGAAGATGTGCGGCCCGTACTTGTGGATCAGCACCCCCGCCTGATCGTGGTGGTCGTAGGCGTTGCCGCCGATGTGCGGGCGCCGGTCGATGACCAGGACGCGCTTGCCGGCGTCGTTGGCCAGACGCTCGGCCAGCACCGAGCCCGCGAAGCCCGCGCCGACGATCAGATAGTCGGGCCGACGCTTCGGCTTCGACGACACGATGGCCGGGCCGGCGACGCGCAGCGGCGGATTGCCCGGACGCCGCGCGGCGGCCTCGTCGATCAGGGCCGCCATGCGGGCGAAGGTGCGGTCCCAGGACAGTTCCGACAGGATCTTGTCGACCTCAGGCCGCCAGGCCTGGGGCTTCTGCGACAGTTCGAGCGCCTTTTCGCACTCGGCGATGAAGGCCTCGGCGGTGTCGGCGATGCGGACGCCTTCGAGGTCGCCATAGTGGCGGACCACGTCGGTGATCGGGGTCGAGACCACCGGCCGGCCGCCGGCCAGATATTCCGGCGTCTTGGTCGGGCTGATGAACTTGGTCGCGTCGTTGATGGCGAAGGGCATCAGCGCCACGTCCCACCCTGCCAGATAGGACGGCAGCTGGGCGTAGGACTTCGAGCCCAGGTAGTGGACGTTGTTGCGCCTGGGCAGGTCGGCGAGGTCGACCTTCACCACCGGTCCGACCATGACGATCGACCAATCCGGCCGTGCGTCGGCCAGGGCCGCGATGAGGTCCAGGTCGAGCCGCTCGTCGATGACGCCGTAGTAGCCGAGCCGGGGACGGATCAGGCCCGCCTGGTCGATGGCCGCGTCGCGGTCCAGCTCGCGCGCCTGGGCGAAGTGGGCGCGATCGACGCTGGAGGGGAAGGGGTGGACGTTGTCGTGCTGGAGGCGCTTGGCCTCCCACAGGCTGTAGCCGCCGGTGAAGACGACGTCGGCCTTCTCGAACAGCTCCTGCTCGCGGGACACCAGTTCGGGCGGGGCGAAGCGGAAGTGCGAGAGCTCGTCCATGCAGTCGTAGACGACGACCGAGGCGTCCAGATGCCGCGAGAAGCTGAGCATCATGGGCGTGTAGTACCAGACGATCGGACGGCTGATGGCCCGTTCGTCGACCAGCTCGTCGAGCAGGACCTTGGCGGCGATGTCGGTCGTCTCGGGATCATAGCCAGGCGGCAACAGCGGCGTGGCCACGACCACGCCGGACTTGTCGCAGACGTTGCGGCGCAGAGCCGGCGTCGTGCGGTCCTGCTCGATGATCGGCTCCTCGAAGAAGATCACAGGCCGATGCGCGGCGAAGCGCGTCATCAGATGTTGCGGCCGCTGGAAAACGAAATCCCAGCGGAGATGCGAGAAGCAGATCAGGGTCGCCGGCCCCTCAACGCCTCGCGCACCTGCAAACCCCGAACCGGGCGCGAACGAACGGTCTTCCGACGACAAACCGGGCATGGAACTCCACCTGCAAGAAAGGTTGCACCGCACCAAACCGTTGAAACCTCGCAAAGTTCCTGTGTCGGCAAGCAGACGAGGCGGCCTGGCGAATAAGTCCCGGGAATCGCAGAGAGGGTCTGTAAATTGCGCGCTGGGCTCCCCATATAGGGGGCGCTGAGCCGCGCTTGCGCGCGGTTGTCTCTCGCCTTCGCCGGAGACCAGGGGCTCCCCGGTCCAGCGGCGCAGTCTGGGCCAACCGGCCCGTCACGAGAGAACAGAACAGATGGCCAAGGAAGAACTGATCGAATTCGACGGCGAGATCGTCGAACTGCTGCCGGAGGGCCGCTTCCGGGTCCGGCTCGAGAACGAACACGAGATCCTGGCCTACACCGCCGGCCGAATGCGCAAGAACCGCATCCGCTCCATCGTCGGCGATCGGGTGACGGTCGAGATGACGCCCTACGATCTGGATCGCGGCCGGATCACCTTCCGGCACAAGACCGGCGCGGCCGCCACGCCGCGCCCGCGCCAGCAGTTCCGGCGGCGCTGATCGCTCAGGCGGAGCGACGCTCCGCCTGGCCCCACAGACGCTCGCGGTAGGCGTCGAAGCACCGCGCGCCCGACAGCAGACGCATGACAGCACCCTCGGCCAGCGAGCGGCCGAGCGAAGGGTCCTGCTCCATCAGGGGTCGCAGGATCTCGGCGTTCCAGGCCTTGGAGTGCTCGACGTCGAGCGTGGCGTGGAGGGCGAAATATTTCCGCTCCGGCCCGACGCCCAGCCGCTTCAGGCCCGCCGCCACGTGTGCGGCCCGCCACGGGGCGGTCAGCTCCACCGCACCGAGCGCGCCCAGCGCGTGGTAGGCGTAGCGGCGGGTGGTGGCGAAGGCGACCAGGCAGTTGCCCAGCGCCAGCGACGGCCACACCGTGCCCTCGATCGTCGGCTTGAGGTCCAGGGCCTTGGCCAGCCGATCCAGCATCGGGCCGTGCATGCCGCCCTCGTTGCCACGACCCATCTCGTCCCAGTAGTTGCGGGCCAGCTCCAGCTTGGGCCGGGTGGGCATCTTCACCTGCGCCAGGGCGACCAGGTCCTCGAAGCCCGCCTCGCCGGCGACCTCCTGCAGCAGGAACCAGCGCATCTCCTCCATGGAGGCCTCCTCGGCCAGCCACGGGAACAGCGGGTCGTTCTGGCCCGGCCCGGTGTCGATCAGGGCCTCGAACCAGGCGATGAAGCCCTCGACGTCGGCAGGCGCATTCGCGACGAGCGGGGCGATCTCCTCGCGGAAGGCTTCGATCCAGCCACCCTCGACCAGGGTCATCTCGGCGTCGGCGCGCGCGTCCGCCGCCCAGTCCTCATAGGGCGTGGTCGGGTCGAGCCGCCGGTGGTTCCACCGCGCCAGCCGGCGGTGGAAGGCTTCGGGATCGGTCAGGTGTCCGGCGCCTTGCGGAGCCGGGGGAAAGCTTACGAGAGTCATCGCGCGCCTGTGGCTTGGGGAGACCGGGAAACAAGCGCGCGTGCCCGACGGTTCCGAATCCGCTGTAATGCAAACTATTGAACACACGCATTCTCTGGAACGCGGCGCGCCAGTCGCGAGTTGAGCGAACTCGCGACAAAGGGATTCAGGACATGAACGCGCAGGGCTTCCTTTGGACGATCGCGCAGGTGGGATCGACCTGGCGCTGGGAGGCCGCGCCTCGCGACGGACAGCCGCGCCCCATCTCGGGTGAAGCGCCTACGCGGGCGGCGGCGGCGGCCTGCCTGGTGCGCGTCATCGCGCGCGAAACGGCCGCCACCCGGCCCTGACCCGCGACGAGTTCAGGCGCGCGTGAGGACGGCGCCGACCGCCGCGATCCGCTCCACCTCGCGATAGGCCGGGCGCTCAAGTTCGGAGCCGAAGACGTCGGGGTCCAGCTCCTCGTAGGCGAGGCTGAGGCCGCTCTCGGCGGCGAGCTGTTCCAGGCCCTCGCACATGGCGTCGCGGCCCTCGACGATGGCCGAGCCGGTGTAGAGGAGCATCCGTCCGCCCGGGCGCAGCCGCTCGCACGCCTCGCGGGCCCACTGCATCGACAGCTCCGCGCCCAGGGCGCCGCCGCCGTCACGGTACGTCCGCCCGTCGTCGTCGGCGATGTAGGGCGGATTGGCGAGGATCAGGTCGAAGTCGTCCTCGACCCCGGCCATGCCGGCGCTCTCCACCGTGGCGACCGGCAAGCCCGCATAGGTCGTGTTGGCGCCCGTGAAGCGCAGGGCCGCCGGATTCACGTCGCCGGCCAGGACTTCGGATCTGGGCAGCAAGGCCGCCGCCGTGATCGCGCCGACGCCCGCCCCGCAGCCGATGTCGAAGACGCGGAAGGCCGCCCATGAGGGCGAGACCTGGGCGCGGATGAAACGCGCGAAGCGATAGCTGTCCGGTCCGAGGAAGACCGCGTCCGCCGACTCCGTCGGATAGGCGGAATGCAGCAGCAGGCGGCCGTTCAGGGTGCTCACCCTCACCGCGCTGCGCAGGCCGTCGGGCGTGGTCTCCAGAAGGCCCAGGCCGGCCAGCATCGCCTCGACCTCAGGAAAGACGCCCGGCTCGAAGGGCCGGCTCCAGCCGAAGACGTCGCGTAGGTCGCGCGCCATGGCGCGCGGTTCGCGAGACAGCACGGCGGCGTGGGTGTCGGGCGAGGGGGTGACGAAAGCGTAGCCCTGCGTCTGCAGCAGGGACAGAAGCTCGACCAGGACGGGCTCGTCCGCCTCCGGCCTCAAAAGCGGCGCGTTCAACCCCAGAGCTTCTGGTAGGTGTCGCGCGGTCCGCGCGTCTCGACGCCGACGATACGGCCGATGGTTCGGAGCGCGGCCTCGCGGCTCATCGGGTCGGCCGGGTCGGCCTCGCGACGCAGCACCTCGGCGATTTGATCCAACTCGTCGTGGCCGTAGTCATTGAAACTGCGCGTCTCTTCGGAAACCTGCATTGGAACCTCCCTGTCGGGGCAGGAACGCAGAAAGCGCGACCGGGATGCAGACCGGCGTTAGGCGAGCAGCGCCTCGACGGCGGCGACGCCGCAGGCGCCGCTGCTGATCAGAGCCGGCGCGGTCGTCTCCGACACGCCGCCGAGCGCATAGACGGGCAGGCGCGCCGCGCGCACCAGTTCGCCGAACCGCGCCGCCCCCAGCGGAGCCCCCGCCGAGGGGCTGCGGCTCGGGAAGACGGGCGACAGGAGCGCGGCGTCAGCGCCCGCGCGGGCCGCGCGTTCGAGCGCTTCCGCCGAGTGGGCGGCGGTTGTGATCCGCCAGTGCGGGTGCTCCACACGCAGGGCGACCGCGCGCTCGATAGCGCGCTCCGGCAGGTGGACGCCGTCGACCTCCAGCGTCTCGCCCAGCTCCGCGTCCGCGCCGACGAGGAAGATCAGGCCGCGCCGCCGCGCCGTCTCGGCCAGCCTGCGGCCCACCGCCGTCGCGTCCGGGCGCCCGAACCCGCGGAAACCCACTCCGGCCCCGGCAGGCAGCCGCTCGGCGGTCTCCCAGGGCTTTGGCGTGCGGTCGGGGTCGGTCAGGAACAGCAGCGGCGGCAGGGTGCGACCGCCCGGCTTGGCGTGGGCGCACGACTGGCTTAGGGCCAGAGCCGTCGACAGGAGCGCGTTCGATGTCCAGTCCAACTCAGGGTCCGCAAGAGGCGCTGGCGGCCGTCCGCCACAGGATCGCGCGCGCCGCGAGGGCCGCCGGCCGCGCGCCCGAGGATGTGACCCTGATCGCGGTGAGCAAGCAACAGCCCTGGGAGCGCGTCCAGGCCCTCCTCGACGCGGGCCATCGCGTCTTTGGCGAGAACCGGGTGCAGGAGGCGCAAGGCCGCTGGGCGGACCGGCGCACGGAATGGCCCGACCTCCAGTTGCGTCTGATCGGCCCGCTGCAGTCCAACAAGGCCGTCGAGGCCGTGGCCCTGTTCGACGTGATCGAGACGCTCGACCGCGACAGCCTAGCGGAGGCCCTGGTCAAGGCGATCGCCAAGGCCGGGCGCGCGCCCGAGCTGTTCGTCCAGGTCAACACCGGTGAAGAGCCTCAGAAGGCGGGGGTGGCGCCGCACGAGGTCGACGCCTTCCTCGACCGCGTGCGCCAGACGCACGGACTGAACGTCTCGGGCCTGATGTGCATTCCACCCGCGGATGAGGAACCCGCCATGCATTTCGCGCTGTTGAGGAAGATCGCCCGCCGCAACGGGATCGAGCGTCTGTCCATGGGCATGAGCGGCGACTACGAGACCGCCGTGCGGTTCGGCGCCACCCACGTCCGCGTCGGCTCGGCCCTGTTCGGGGCGCGCGAGGGGTTTGCGGCCAAGGCCGCATCGGGCCAATAAGGGCCATGGCCCAGGCGACTTCGATTCTGATCGTCGACGACGACAACGACCTGCGCGAGGCGCTGGCCGAGCAGCTGGCGCTCAACGGCGAGTTCGCGGTCGACCAGGCCGCGACGGGCCTGGATGGGGTCAAGAAGGGCTCCGAAGGCCGGGCCGAACTGATCCTGCTCGACATCGACCTGCCCGACATCAATGGCCGCGAGGTCTGCAAGCGGCTGCGCGAGGCCGGGGTGCGGGCCCCCATCGTCATGCTGACCGCCCAGGACAGCGAGGCCGACACCATCCAGGGTCTCGATTCCGGCGCGACGGACTATGTCACCAAGCCGTTCCGCTTCGCGGTCCTGCTGGCCCGCATTCGCGCCCACCTGCGCAGCGTCGAGCAGTCCGAGGACGCCGTCTTCCGCATCGGCCCCTACCAGTTCCGCCCGGCCCAGAAGGCCCTGTTCGACGAGGGCGGAAAGCGCATCCGCCTGACGGACAAGGAAACCTCGATCCTGAAGTATCTGCTGCGCGCCCGTTCCGAGGCGGTCAGCCGCGAGGAGCTGCTCACCGAGGTCTGGGGCTACAACGCCGGCGTCACCACCCACACGCTCGAGACCCACATCTACCGCCTCCGCCAGAAGATTGAGCCCGGCAAGGGCCAGGCCCGCCTGCTCATCACCGAGGGTGGGGGATACAGGCTACAGGCCTAGTCGGCGCTCCCGGTCTCGAGGTAGCGCTCCAGCCGCTGCATCCCCTCGCTCATCACGCCGTCGACGGGGCCGGCCAGCTGGCCCGTCGTCTCCGCGCCGCCGCCGACATCGAAGGTCTGGACGATCTCGACGCCGCCCTCTTCGCGCGCCCGGACCTGCCAGGTCAGGACGGCGTTGACCGGCAGCGCCTGCAGCGGCCCCAGCGGGGCGGAGGCGCGCAGCAGGCCCTGCTCGGGCCAGGCCAGGATGATGCGGCCGTGCTCGATCTGGCCGCCCGGCCAGACCTCGCACCAGCAGCCGCCGGCCTCGGCCGCGATGCTGATGTTCGAGGCGTCGCCCGAATAGGTATGGCTGTCGCTCCACCAGTCGCCGATGCGGACCAGCGCCGCCCAGGCGGCCTCGGGGGTCCCCGTCTCGATCACGGCCCGGCTTTCGAGCCGGAAGCCGTCAGGCCGCTGCTCGACCACCTCGGCGGTGGCGGATGTGGCGACGAGGCTGAGCGCCAGGGCGCCGAGCGTGGCTGAAAGCTTCATCTGTCCCTCCCCGGATGGTCGTCGGGAACGATGACCTGAAAGGGTCGGTCGGCTCAAGCCGGTTCGAACGTCAGGGGGGCGCCCCAGAACTGGGAGACCAGGTCGGATTGCCGACCGGGCTGGCCGGTGGTCAGGAAGCGGCGCCGGCCCGAGGTTCCGATCTCGTATTCCGGGTGCCGCCCGAAGTACCGCTCCAGCGCATCCGCCGTGGCGCTCGGCTGGTGGATCAGGGGCGTGCCGGCCGGCAGCGCTTCCTCGAACAGGCCGGCGATGATCTCATAGTGGGTGCAGCCCAGCAGGGCCTTGTCCGGGTGCCGACCAATGCGGCGGCGCAAGGCGTCGACATGGTCGGCGACCACCACCCGCAGCTCCTCGGCCGGCGCCCCCAGTTCGATCAGGCCGGCCAGGCCCGGGCAGGGCTCGGTGAAGGCGGCCAGGTCCTGACGGCGCTTTTCGATCTCGATCTCATAGACCCGGCTCATGGCCGTGGCGGCCGTGCAGAAGACGCCGAGAATCTCCAGCGCCTGAATCTTGTCGTCCGAGGCGTTGACCAGATGCTCCCAGGGCCGGCCCGTGGCGGCCTCGATGGTCGGCACGATGATGCCCAGCACGTTCACGCGCCGGCCCAGCTCGGCCTGATAGTCCGGAAGCCAGGTCTGCTGCAGGCGGCGCAGCGCGATGGCCGAGGCGGTGTTGCAGGCCAG
>CBIHLR010000052.1:0-13294 GCA_966210875.1 uncultured Brevundimonas sp.
CAAGGGCGGCGCCGTCGAGTTCCGCGTCGAGAAGGCGGGCATCGTCCACGCCGGCGTCGGCAAGGCGAGCTTCACCGAAGACGCCCTGACCGCCAACGTCACGGCCCTGATCGACGCCCTGAACAAGGCCAAGCCCTCGGGCGCCAAGGGCACCTTCGTGAAGCGCATCAGCCTGTCCTCGACGATGGGCCCGGGCTTCAAGATCGATCCGGCCTCCATCGGCGCCTGATCGGCCTGACAGACTGAACGGACGCGGCGGCGGAGAGCGATCTCCGCCGCCGTTTTCGTTTGCGGCATAGGCGTATAAGGTCGCCCAGGGCGAGGGGAGTCGCGCGGGTGTTCAGCCTCTACAATCTGCAGAGCCTGCTGGGGCTGGCGGTCATCATCGGCGTCTGCTGGCTGATGTCCGAGGACCGGACGCGGTTTCCGTGGCGGCTGACGCTCGGCGCCCTGGCGGTCCAGGCGCTGCTGGTGCTGCTGGTGTTCGGCGTGCCGGGCTCCGAGGTGGTGCTCGGGGCGATCACCGGCTCGGTCGACGCCCTGGCGACGGCCACGCGGCGCGGGACGCAATTCATCTTCGGCTATCTGGGCGGCGGGGATCAGCCCTATGTGGTCGCCAACGACCGGGCGCTGTTCGTCTTCGCCTTCGAGGTTCTGCCGCTGATCCTGGTCATTTCGGCCCTGTCGGCGTTGCTGTGGCACTGGCGGATCCTGAAGTGGATCACGCAAGGCTTCGGCCTGCTGTTCCAGCGGACCATGGGCCTGGGCGGCGCCTCGGCGCTGGCTGTGGCGGCCAACATCTTCCTCGGCATGATCGAAAGCCCGATCGTCATCCGGGCCTATCTCGACAAGCTGACCCGGTCCGAGCTGTTCCTGCTGATGGTGGTGGGCCTGGCGACGGTGGCGGGATCCACCATGGTGGCCTATGCGGCGATCCTGTCGGGCCTGCTGCCCAATGCGGCGGGCCACGTGCTGGTGGCCTCGATCGTCTCGGCGCCGGCGGGAGTCGCGCTGGCGCGGATCATGCTGCCGGAGAAGGAGGGGGAGGGCGGGGCCCACGCCGACTACGGCTCGGCCCTGAAGTACGATTCCGCCATCGACGCCATCGTGAAGGGCACGGCGGACGGCCTGATGGTCGTGCTGAACATCTCGGCGGTTCTCATTGTTTTCGTGGCGCTTGTCGCTCTGGTGAACATCATGATCGGCGGCCTGTGGCTGTTCGATGCGCCGCTCACGCTGGAGCGGGTGCTGGGCTGGCTGTTCATGCCCGTCGCCTGGCTGACGGGGGTGCCGTGGGAGGAGGCGGGCAAGGCCGGCTGGCTGCTCGGCGTCAAGCTGACGCTCACCGAGTTCGTCGCCTTCATTGAGCTGGGCAATGTGCCGGCCGGCGAGATGAGTGAGCGCACGCGGATGCTGATGACCTACGCCCTGTGCGGCTTCGCCAACATCGGCTCGGTGGGGATCACCGTCACCGGCCTGTCGGTGCTTATGCCCGACCGGCGCGAGGAGGTCCTGGGACTGGTGTGGAAGGCGCTGTTCGCGGGCTTTCTGGCCACCCTGATGAGCGCCGCCGTCGTGGGGGCCTTGCCTGCCGCCGTATTCTAGGACTACGTTTCGAAACGAAACGGAGACCTGACCGAATGAAGCTCTACGACACGGTGATGGCGCCCAATCCGCGCCGCGTCCGCTGGATCATGGCGGAGAAGGGCATCTCCGACATAGAGATCGTGCCCGTGAACCTGCTGGCGGGCGAGCACCGAACGCCGGAATACCGGGCCCGGGCCGGCCTGTCGCACCTGCCGTCGCTGGAGCTGGATGACGGCGCCTGCATCACCGAGTCCATCGCGATCGGCCGGTACCTGGAGAGCCATTATCCCGAGCCCAACATGTTCGGCCGCGACCCGCTCGAGACCGCGCTCATCGAGATGTGGACCCGCCGCGCGGAGATGTATCTCGCCAATCCGCTGATGCTGTTCACCCGCTTCAGCCATCCTGCGCTATCGGCGCTCGAGGCGCCGCAGCCGGCGGTGGCCGAGTACAACAAGGCGACCGCCGAACGCTTCCTCAAGGTCCTGGACCGTCAGCTGGAAGGCCGAGAGTTCCTCGCGGCGGACCGCATCACCGTGGCCGACGTGGTGGCCTATGTCGGGATCGATTTCGGACGGCTCGTGAAGTATCGGCCCGATCCCGCCTTTGCGAACGTCGCGCGCTGGCGCGAGGCGCTGAAGGCGCGGCCCGCGGCGAAGGCGGGAATGGTCGCCGATTGAGGTCGCTGGAGCAGCATGAGCGCGGCCTGGCGGTGCGGCTCGCCGCGCTGGCCGGCTTCGTCGACAGCATCGGCTTCCTGCTGCTTGGCGGTCTGTTCGTGTCCTTCATGAGCGGCAACTCGACCCGCCTCGCGGCCAGCCTGTCGATCGGCGACTGGACCTTGGCGACCAGCGCCCTGGGCTTGCTGGCAGGCTTCGTCGGCGGCGCCTTTCTGGGCGCGATGGCGGCAGGCGGAGACCGGGGAGCACGGGCGCGTGTCCTGTCGCTGGAGACCCTGCTGCTGCTGGCCGCGGCCGTCTCGGCCTCTCTCGAAGCGCCCGTGGGCCTCACGGCGGGGTTCATGGTCGTGGCCATGGGCGTGGAGAACGCTGTCTTCCTTCGCAACGGAGAGGTCGGCGTCGGCCTGACCTACATGACCGGCGCATTGGTCAAGCTTGGCCACGCGCTTGCGGCGGCGGCGCGCGGCGGGGATCGTTGGGCTTTCCTGCCCCACCTGTGGCTCTGGGCGGGCCTCACCTTCGGCGCGATCCTGGGGGCCCTGGCGTTCCAGCTGATGGGCGGAGCAGCGCTCTACCTGGCTGCAGCGGCGGCAGGCGGGCTCACCCTGGCGATGGTGAAAGGCGGACGCAGCGGGGAGCGGGCCGTCTAGTCCCGCTTGTCGAACTTCCGGATGACGCCGGAGAAGGTCATCAGGGTGCGCTCGCCGCACGTGATCTGGCCGCGCACGAAGATCAGGCTCTTGCCGGCGCGAACGACTTCACCCGTCGCCTCGACCAGGTCGCCGACGCGGGCGGCGTCGATGAAGGTCGAGTCGAGCTGGACGGTCACGCCGGAGGAGCCCTCCATCTCCTGGTAGGCGGTCTGGAACAGGGCGATGTCGGCAAACGTCATCAGGCAGCCACCGTGCATGCGCTGGCCGGCGTTCATGTGCTTCTGCTCGGCGCGGAAGGCGCAGCGCATCCGCCCGTCCGGATCGGGACGGAAGTAGAAGGGGCCGACCACCTGATCGAAGGTGTCGTGCAGATCGTACATCTGCCAGCCGGCGAACTCGCCTTCCGTGACCGTGCGCTTGGCAACCATGCGGGCTCCGCCTTCTTCTTGCTGCTGCAATGCAGCATATAGGAACGATGAGCGACCCCATCGAAGCGGCCATCTTCGAAAAATTGGCCAAGGCGGATCCCAAGGGCGTCGGCGGCAAGAGCATCGAGCCGGCCGAGGTGGCCAAGGACCTGCAGCCCGATCAGTGGCAGCGCATGCTGCCCAAGGTGAAGGCCACCGCGCTGGGCCTGATGCGCCAGGGGAGGCTGACCATCACCAAGAAGGGCAAGCCGATCGATCCGTCGAAGATGAAGGGCGTCATCCGCCTTCGCCTGCCGACCGAGGAGGAGGCCGCGGCGGCGAAGGCCGCCCTGCCGCCAAAGCCCGCCGAGGATGACGATCTCGACTGATCTGGACGCGGTCCTTGCGGACATCCGGGCCTGCCGCGCCTGCGCGGGAGACCTGCCGCATGCGCCGCGGCCCGTGGTGCGCGTGTTCCCCGAAACGCGGCTTCTGATCTGCGGTCAGGCGCCGGGCCGGCGCGTGCACGAGAGCGGCCTGCCGTTCACCGATCCGTCCGGCGACCGGCTGCGTCAGTGGATGGGCGTCGATTACGAGACCTTCTACGCCGACCGCCGGATCGGCGTGGCCGCACAGGCCTTCTGCTTTCCCGGGACCAATCCCAAGGGCGGGGACTTTCCGCCGCCGACGCGCTGCGCCGAGCTGTGGCGGCCGCGCCTGCTCGAAAGCCTGCCGCGTATGGAGCTGACCCTGCTGGTCGGCGGCTACGCCCAGGCCTGGGCGCTGGGCGGTCGGGTCAAGGCGAACATGACCGACACGGTCGGGGCCTGGCGGGAGTATGGGCCCGACATCCTGCCGCTGCCGCATCCGTCGTGGCGCAACACCGGCTGGCTGAAGCGTAATCCGTGGTTCGAGGATGAGGTCCTGCCTTACTTGCGCGCGCGGGTGCGGGCTATCCTGACGCCATGAGGCGGATCGCCGGACTGCTGCTGATGCTCGCCGCGCTGGGCGCCTGCGCGCCGGCCGTGCAGTCGCCCCTGCCGGTCTCTCCGGGATTCGCGGGGCCGAGACTGGAAGCCGACCACTTCGTCGCGCACGACGGCGCACGCCTGCCGCTCAGCGTATGGCGGCCGCGCGGCGAGCCGTCCGCGGTCATCGTCGCGGTGCACGGCATGAACGACAATCGCCGCACCTGGCACATGGCCGGGCCGTGGTGGGCCGAGCAGGGCGTAGTCACCTACGCCTATGACCAGCGCGGCTTCGGGGGCTCGCCCGGGCGCGGCGTCTGGGCGGGCGAGGCGCTGCTGACCGAGGACCTGCGCACGCTGGTCGCGCTCGTCCGGGCGCGTCACCGGCGCGCGACCGTGGCGGTGGTGGGCGAAAGCCTGGGCTCGGCCGTGGCGATCGCCGCTTTCGCCTCGGACCGACCGCCCGACGCGGATCGCGTGGTGCTGCTGGCGCCCGCCGTGTGGGGCTGGTCCGCCCAGCCGCTGCCGAATCGCGCGGCGCTGTGGGTGGCGGCGCGCCTGCTGGGCGAGACGGCGGTCGAGCCGCCGGAGTTCGCCGTCCGCGACATCTACGCCTCGAACAACTTCGCAGAGCTCTATCGAATGGGGCGCGACCCCGGGTTTCTGACCCGCACCCGGTTCGACACCCTCTATGGCCTGGTCAACATGATGGAGGCGGGCAGCCGCGACCTGTCCCGCGTGCGCGCGCCGCTGGCCTACCTCTACGGCGGGCGCGACCAGATCATCGCGCATGAGCCGACCAAGCTGGCCTTGAGGAACCTGCCCGCGCACGCGCGCGAGGCCTTCTATCCGGAAGGTCACCACCTGCTGGTCCGCGACCACGAGGCGGAGAGGGTGATGGCCGACGTCCTGGCCTTCATCCGCGATCCGGCCGCGCCGTGGCCCTCCGGCGCCGGGCCCATTCCGCGGGACTGATCGGCGTTAACTTGCCCGGCCGCGCTTGCCCTTCCGGAAGCGGGGGCGTATGGGGCGCGCCAACGAACCTTCCCCCTCAACAGATCAGCGGGTTCTGTATGACCCTCTTCGATTCGCCGTCCTTCCGGGGACACGAAGGCGTCCACGCGTTTTACGACGAAGCCACCGGCCTGAAGGCCATCATCGCAGTTCACTCCACCGCCCGCGGCCCGGCCGTCGGCGGCTGCCGCATGTGGAACTACGCTTCCTCTGAGGAGGCCCTGACCGACGTCCTGCGCCTGTCGCGCGGGATGTCCTACAAGAACGCCGTCGCGGATCTGGAGATGGGCGGCGGCAAGTCGGTCATCATCGGCGACGCCAAGACCCAGAAGTCTCCGGAGCTGTTCCAGGCCTTCGGTCGCGCCATTAACACGCTGGGCGGCTGCTACTATTCGGCCGAGGACGTGGGCGTGTCGGTCGCCGACATCGCCGAGGCCCGCAAGGCCACCGAGTATGTGCTCGGCCTGTCGGACGGTCCGTGGGGTTCGGGCGATCCGAGCCCGGTGACCGCCGAGGGCGTGTTCCGCTCGACGCTGGTGACCGCCAAGCGGCTGTGGAAGCAGGACGACCTGAACGGCCTGACCGTCGCCGTGCAGGGCGCCGCCGGCCACGTCGGCGCCTATCTGGCCGAGAAGCTGCACAAGGCCGGCGCCCGCCTGATCGTCACCGACATCAACGAGAAGACGCTGCGCGAAGTGGCGGAACGGACGAACGCCGAGATCGTCGCGCCGGACGCCATCTATGATGTCGATGCCGAGATCTATGCGCCGTGCGCCCTGGGCGCGACGCTGAACCCCGAGACCCTGCCGCGGCTGAAGGCCAAGGCCATCGTCGGCGCCGCCAACAATCAGCTGGCCACCTCCGAGATCGGCCAGCGCCTGCATGACGCGGGCGTGCTCTATGCGCCGGACTACGTCGTCAACGGCGGCGGCATCATCAATGTCGCTTCGGAGCTGACCGCGCGTCAGTCGGGTGGGACCTACGACCCGGCCTGGGTCGACGGCAAGCTGGTGCGCCTGATGCAGACCCTCGAAGAGGTCTTCGAGCGTTCGGCGGCCGAGAACCGTCCGACCTACGAGGTGGCCGACGCCATCGCGGAGGCGCGGATCAAGGCGGCCGGCGAGGCCCGCTGCGCGCGCTAACGGCGTTCTCTAAGGCCGCGATTAAGGCCGCGTTTACCACCCGGGCGGCACTTTCTGCCTAGTTGGAGTCGGTCCGCCGATTCCGTGTGAGGGCGGGGCGCGTGGGCAGCTTTTCAGCGGCGTTGCAAAGGTTCGGGGTTGGCCGTCTGGCGGCCCTCGCAGGCGTGGCGGCGGGCGTTGCGGCCGTGCTCGTGGCGGTGATGCTGCGGGTCGGCCAGCCGCCCAGTTCGCTGCTCTATTCCAACCTCGATCTGCGCGAGGCCTCCGAGGTCACCGCCGCTCTGGATCAGGCGGGCATCCCGTACGAGACGCGCGGCGACGGCTCGACCATCATGGTCAACCGTGACGAGGTGGGCACCGCCCGCCTGCTGCTCGCCGATCGGGGCCTCGTGACCTCCGGCAGCGTCGGCTACGAACTGTTCGACACCCAGTCGGCGCTGGGTCAGACCGAATTCCAGCAGAACCTCAACCGCAAGCGCGCCATCGAGGGCGAGATCGCCCGCACCATCATGTCGATGCGGGGCGTGAACTCCGCCCGGGTGCTGATCGCTCTACCGGAGCGTCAACTGTTCCAGCAGGAGGCCGCGCCGGTCACCGCCTCGGTCACCATCGACACCGGCGGACGCGAACTGTCGGGCGAGGAAATCCGCGCCATCCAGCAGCTGGTCGCTACCGCCGTGACCGGCCTGCGACCGGACCGGGTGACCATCGTCGATTCCAACAACCGGCTGCTCGCTGCCGGCGGGGAAGGCGAGGGCTTCTCTGGGGCCCTGGCGTCCGAGCGTCGCGCCGAGATCGAGCAGCGCCTTCAGCGGACCCTGACCGAGCTTGTTGAAGGCGTGGTCGGGCCGGGCGCGGCGCGCATCCAGGTTTCCGCCGAGATCGACGAGAGCCGCCAGACCATCCAGCAGCAGGAATACGACCCCGACGGCCAGGTCGTTCGCTCCACCTCGACCGGCGAGTCGACCTCCGAGGACAGTCAGGGTGGCCAAGGCGGCGGCGCGACCGTGGCCGATCAGTTGCCGGACGGCGGCGCGCCCCAGGAAGCCGACTTCCTCGGCCCGTCGTCCCGATCCGGTGAGACCAGCGAGACGACCAACTACGAAATCTCCTCGACCACGACGACGACGGTCCGTGAGCCCGGCGCCGTGCAACGCCTGTCGGTCGCGGTCGCCGTGGACGGTGTCTGGACGCCCGGCGCCGACGGCGGCGAACCGACCTACGCCCCGCGCTCGGACGAAGAGATGGCCCAGATCCGTGCGCTGGTTCAGAACGCGGCGGGGATCAACACCCAGCGCGGCGACCAGTTCGAGGTGGTGAACGTCCGCTTCTCGCGCCCCGCCGTGGCGGAAGGCGGCGCGGAGTCGGCCGGCTCGATGTTCGACTTCGACCGGAACGACATCATGCGGGCCGTCGAGCTCCTGGTGCTGCTGATCGTGGGCGCCCTGATGGTCTTCTTCGTCCTGCGCCCGCTGGTGAAGGCGGCGAGCGGCGGAGGCGCGGGCGGTCAGCTGGCGCTCGCCGGCGTCGCCCCCCAGGCCCTGCCGGGCGCCCCCGCCGCGGCGGGCGGGCCCCAACTGCTCCAGGCGTCGGGCGCGGGCGCGCCTCAACTGATGCCGCCGAGCGAGATGGAGCAGCGGCTCGACATCGCGCGCATCGAGGGCCAGGTGAAGGCCAGCTCGGTCAAGAAGGTCGCCGACTTCGTCGAAAGCCACCCGGATGAATCGGTCTCGATCATCCGCAACTGGGTGCACGAAGGCTGATGGCCGCCCGTCTCGTCGCCCGCAAGCAGTCCGTCGACGACGCCCGGCGCCTGACCGGCCCTGAGAAGGCGGCCGTCATCCTGCTCGCCCTGGGTGAGGATCATACGCGGCTCTGGGAAGGCCTGGACGAGGACGAGATCAAGGAGATCTCCCAGGCCATGGCCTCGCTCGGCACGGTCCAGGCCAATGTGGTCGAAGACCTGATGATCGAGTTCGTCTCCGGCGTCGGCGGCGCCGGCTCGATCATGGGCAGCTTCGAACAGACCCAGCGACTGCTCGCCTCCTTCATGCCGGCCGAGAAGGTCGAAGGGCTGATGGAGGAGATCCGTGGTCCGGCCGGCCGGACCATGTGGGACAAGCTGGGCAATGTGAACGAGGTGGTGCTCGCCAACTACCTCAAGAACGAATACCCGCAGACCGTCGCGGTGGTCCTGTCCAAGATCAAGGCCGAGCACGCCTCGCGCGTCCTGACGGCCCTGCCTGAGGACTTCGCGCTCGAATGCGTCCAGCGGATGCTGCGCATGGAGCCGGTCCAGCGCGAGATCCTCGACAAGATCGAGCAGACCCTGCGGACCGAGTTCATGTCGAACCTGGCGCGCACCTCCAAGCGCGACAGCCACGAGATGATGGCGGAGATCTTCAACAACTTCGACCGCCAGACCGAGAGCCGTTTCGTCACGGCGCTCGAAGAACGGAATCGCGAGTCGGCCGAACGTATCCGGGCTCTGATGTTCGTCTTCGAAGACCTGTCCAAGCTTGATCCCGGCGGCATCCAGACCCTGCTGCGCGCCGTCGAGAAGGACCAGCTGGCTCTGGCCATGAAGGGCGCGTCCGACAGTCTGCGCGAGCTGTTCTTCTCCAACATGTCCGAACGTGCGGCCAAGATCATGCGCGAGGACATGGAGTCGATGGGCCCCGTCCGCCTCAAGGACGTCGACAACGCCCAGATGGCCATGGTGCAGGTCGCCAAGGACCTCGCCGCCAAGGGCGAGATCATGCTCGCCGGCCAGGGCGGCGATGACGAGTTGATCTACTGATGGCCGCCTCCGCACCCCAGAAGTTCGGCTTCGACACCTGCTTCGACGAGGCGGGCCGGGTGGTGTCGACCGCCGCCCCGCGGCCGCGCCGCACCTATCTCGCCGCCGAGGTCGAGGCGCTGCAGGCGCAGGCCTTCGCCGAAGGCCAGGCCGCCCAGCGGGTCAGCGACGAGGGCCGGCGGGCCCAGGCGCTGGCTGACATCGCCGACGCGTGCCGCCAGGCCCTGCCGATGCTGAACCAGGTGATCGAGGCTCACCGGGCCCAGGCCGCCAGCCTCGCGCTTGCGACGGGAGAGGCCGTGGCCTCCGCCGCGCTCGACCGCCTGCCGCGCGCCCCGCTGAACGCCGCGCTGGAAGCCCTGTCGGCCGAGATCGACGGCGCGGCCCGGCTCATCGTCCGCGCCTCGGGCGCCGACGGTGACCTGGCCGCCATGCTCGAGAAGGCCGCCAATGACGCCGGCCTGCCGGGCCGCGTGCTGCTCCGCGACGAGCCGGGGCTGGGCCCCGCGGCCTTCGTCATCGAGTGGCCGGACGGCCGCGCCGAATACGACCCCGACGCCGCCGCCCAGCGCGTGCGCGACGCCCTTCAAGCCGCCCTAGCGGCCGAGGCCGACCATCCTTCAGGAGAGTTCTAATGGCCGACACCGATCTCCCTCTCGAGGAGTTTCCGGAGAGCACGGCGGTCGCCACCGTCGACGGCGGCGAGCCCAAGCTGGCCACCGACCTCGCTCCCGTCTTTGACGTGCCCGTCGGCATTTCGGCCGTGCTGGGCAAGGCGTCGCTGAGCGTCGCGCAGCTGCTGAAGCTCGGCCAGGGCAGCGTGCTGGAGCTGGACCGAAAGGTCGGCGAGGCCATCGACATCTATGTGAACAACCGCCTGGTCGCCCGGGGCGAGGTCGTCGTCGTCGACGAACGCCTGGGCGTGACCATGACCGAAATCATCAAGACCGAAGACACCGCGGCCTGAACGGCCGCAGCGTAAGCCTTAGGAGACTGGAACATGCGGCTACTGGTGGTCGGAAGACTGAGCGGACAGCTCGCCGCCGCCGTGAAGATGGCGATGGCGCAGGGCGCCCGCGTCAGCCACGTCGAGCGCACGGACCAGGCGACGGACACGCTCCGGCGAGGGCAGGGGGCCGACCTCCTGATGGTCGACTACGACCTCGATATCGCCGGGCTGATCGCGGCGAACGAGGCCGAGCGGATCCATGTGCCGGTGGTGGCCTGCGGGGTCGGGGCGGATCCGGAAAAGGCGTCCGCCGCCATCAAGGCCGGGGCCAAGGAGTTCATCCCGCTGCCGCCCGAGGCGGACCTGATCGCGGCGATCCTCTCGGCGGTGGCCGAGGACGAGCGGCCGATGGTCACGCGGGATCCGGCCATGGAGGCGGTCATCCGTCTGGCCGACCAGGTCGCCCGCTCGGACGCCTCGGTGCTGATCACCGGCGAAAGCGGCGTCGGCAAGGAGGTGATGGCGCGCTACCTGCACCAGAACTCGCGCCGGGCCGAGCGGCCCTTCATCAGCGTCAACTGCGCGGCCATTCCGGACAATCTCCTCGAAAGCGAGCTGTTCGGGCACGAGAAGGGCGCCTTCACCGGCGCTGTCGCCCGGCGCATCGGCAAGTTCGAGGAGGCCGACGGCGGCACCCTGCTGCTGGACGAAATCTCGGAAATGGACGCCCGGCTGCAGGCCAAGCTGCTGCGCGCCATCCAGGAGCGCGTGATCGACCGCGTCGGCGGCTCCAAGCCGGTCAAGGTCGACATCCGCATCATCGCCACCTCGAACCGGGACCTCGGCCGCGCCGTGCGCGAGGGGACCTTCCGCGAGGACCTGCTCTATCGTCTGAACGTCGTGAACCTGCGGCTGCCGGCGCTGCGTGAGCGTCCGGCGGACATCGCCGCCCTGGCCGAGCACTTCGTCAAGAAGTACGCCGCCGCCAACGGCATGCCGCACCGTCCCCTGTCCCAGACCGCTCAGGCCCGGATGCGGGCTCACGCCTGGCCGGGCAATGTGCGCGAGCTGGAGAACGCCATGCATCGCGCGGTGCTGCTGGCGACCGGGCCGGAGATCGACGAGCACGCCATCAGCCTGCCGGACGGCAAGCCGCTGGCCTCGCTGGACCAGGGTCCGGCCGGCCGAGCCGCCCAGGCCGCCGACGCCGTGTCGCGCGCCTTCGTCGGCCAGACGGTGGCCCAGATGGAGCAGGCGCTGATCATCGACACCCTCAACCACTGTCTCGGCAACCGGACGCATGCCGCGAACATCCTTGGGATTTCGATCCGCACCTTGCGTAACAAGCTGAACGAGTACACCGCCGCGGGCGTCTCCGTCCCGGCCCCGCAAAGCGGCCTGAGCGCGGCCTGATGGACCGAAGGTCCATTATCGCGGGTGCGCTGGGTGTTGGCGTTGCGCCCCTACTGGGCGCTTGCCTGAGCGCGCCTGCGACCGCGGCGGCGTCCGACCTCGATCTCGCGAGCCTGGAAGCCGGTGGGCGGTTGGGCCTGTTCGCCTCGAGCTCGCTTGGCCAGGTGTCGTGGCGCGGGGCCGAGCGCTTTCTCTATTGCTCGACCTTCAAGGCCTTCCTGGCGGCGGCGACGCTGGAGCGCGTGCAGCGGGGCGAGGAGCGGCTCGACCGGCCCGTGCCGGTGACCCAGGCGGACATCGTCTTCCACGCGCCGGTGACCGAAAGCTTCGTTGGTGGAGCCGCGACCGTCGAGCGGCTGTGCCAGGCCGCCGTCGAGGTGAGCGACAACACCGCGGCGAACCTGCTGATCCGCGAGCTGGGCGGCCTGAGTGCCTTTCAGGCCTGGTACCGGCGCGTCGGCGATGACGTCACCCGGGTCGATCGGTGGGAAACCGCTTTGAACCACCCGGATGGCGACCTCGACACCACGACGCCGCTTCAGACCGTGTCCAACCTTGAGGCCGTGCTTGTCGGCGCCGAGCCCGTGCTGGACGCCGAGCGGCGCGAACTGCTTGCCGGCTGGATGATCGGTTCGCCCACAGGGGCGGAAAGGATCCGCGCGGGCGTGCCTGCCGGCTGGACCGTCGCGCACAAGACCGGCACGAGCGGGACCATCCACGCCAACGACATCGCGATCATCTATCCCTCGGGAGCGTCCGAGATCCTGCTGGCCATCTATTACGAGGGCGCCGAAGGCTCGTCTGCCGAGCAGCGTGACGCCGTGATCGCTGAGGCCACGCGCCGGGCCCTGGGGGCGCTCGGCCATGTCTGACGCCTTCGCCAACTTCAACGCCGCGCGTCCCAGCGGCAAGGAAGTCTGGGGCTGGCTCTATCGCGGCGAAGTCGCGATGGCGCTGGGTGTCCTGCTCATCGTCGTCCTGCTGATCGTCCCGATCCCGACGATGGTGCTGGACCTGCTCCTGGCCATCTCGATCATGTCCTCGGTGCTGATCCTGATGACGGCGCTGCTCATCAAGAAGCCGCTCGATTTCGCCGTCTTCCCGACGGTGCTGTTGGTCGCGACCCTGTTCCGGCTGGGCCTGAACCTGGCTTCGACGCGCCTGGTGCTGTCCCACGGCCACGAGGGTACGGCCAGCGCCGGCCAGATCATCGAAGCCTTCGGCAATCTGATGATGAGCGGCAGCTTCGTCATCGGCCTGATCGTCTTCGCCATCCTGCTGGTGGTGAACTTCGTCGTCATCACCAAGGGCTCGACCCGCATCGCCGAGGTGAGCGCGCGCTTCACCCTGGATTCCATGCCGGGCAAGCAGATGGCGATCGACGCCGACCTGTCTTCCGGCCTGATCGACGAGAACGAGGCCAAGCGCCGGCGCAAGGAGCTGGAGCAGGAATCGACCTTCTTCGGCGCCATGGACGGCGCGTCCAAATTCGTGCGCGGCGACGCTGTCGCCGGCCTGATTATCACCGCCATCAACGCCATCGGCGGCGTGCTGATCGGCATGCTCCAGCACGGCATGGAGGCGGGGGCGGCGGCCAACTCCTACGTCGTCCTGACCATCGGTGATGGTCTGGTCACCCAGGTGCCGGCCCTGATCGTCTCGATCGCGGCGGGCTTCCTGG
>CBIHLR010000053.1:0-13189 GCA_966210875.1 uncultured Brevundimonas sp.
ACGCGGACGAAGCCGTGGGTGGTGGGGGAGAAGAAGGGGTGTCGATCCGCCAAAATCGCGTCCTCTGGGTCAGCTGCAATCTAGGCCGTAACGCATGGGCCCGCCACTTGGCCTATTCGGCGTTGGGGATGCAGATCTGTTCGCCGCAGGCCTTGCAGTGGACCGCGTCCGGGTCATGACGCTGCAATCCACAGGTCGGACAGGGGAAGGTCACCTTGTGCGGCCGGAAGATCGCCTGACCCAGTCGGACGAACAGGGTCACCCCCGTCAGCATGATCACGATCGAGACGATCCGGCCCCACGCGCCCGGCAGCAGGATGTCGCCGTAGCCCGTCGTGGTCAGGCTGGTGACTGTGAAATAGAGCGCGTCGATGTATCCCGTGATGCCCTCGGTAACGCCCACGAAGCTGGCGTAGACGAAGCCTGTGGCCACGAAGATGAAGGTCACCAGCGACGCCAGGGCCTTGATGATGTCCTCGGTCCAGGTGTCGTCGTAGCGGCGCCCGATGGTGCGCCAGAAGAAGTCGCTGTGGATCAGGGTCCACAGGCGCAGCACCCGCAGGAAGCCGAAATTGTCCAGCCAGGCGGGGAACAGCAGGGTCGCCAGGACGGCGAGATCCACCCAGACGATGGGCTTCTTAAGCCAGTCGAGCAGCTCCCCATGGGCGTAGGCCCGCGCGGCGATGTCGATGAAAAGGGCGGCCGCGATCAGGTAGTCGATCGCATAGAAGATCGTCCGATAGCCCTGCAGGATCGGGCTGGCGATGAAGAAGGCGATGATCACCAGGTCGATGATCAGCACCGTCAGCCGGAAGCGGACGGCGGTGCGCGACGAGCCGTGATAAAGCGCCCGCAGCCGGGCCTTCAGGCGCAGGCCTTCGCGCGGGCCGGGCTGGACCGTCGACTGGGTCATCCGTCCCCGCTTAGGCTGCTCCCTGCCTTTCGCCAAGCTTTGCGCCTATATGGGCGGGAGATGAGCCGCCCCTTCGTCAAGATGAACGGCCTGGGCAACGACTTCGTCGTGGTCGAGGCGCGCAGCGAGCCGTTCCGGCCAAGCCCCGAGCAGGTGCGTGCGATCTGCGACCGGAACACCGGCGAGGGCTGTGACCAGCTGATCGCCATCGAGCGGTCCGATCACGGCGCCTTCATGCGCGTCTGGAACGCGGACGGCGGCCAGGTCGAGACCTGCGGCAACGCCCTGCGCTGCGTCGGCTGGCTCCTGATGCAGGCATCAGGGCTGGACGAAGCCGAGATCGACACCGCTGGCGGCCTGACGCGCGCGTTCTCAGCCGGAGAGCGGCGCGTCAGCGTCGACATGGGCCCGCCCCGTCTGGACTGGACCGACATCCCCCTGGCCGAGGAGATGGACACGCGCGGCATCGAGCTGCAGATCGGCCCGGTCGACGACCCCGTGCTGCACACGCCGGGCGCCGTCTCGATGGGCAATCCGCACGTGGTCTTCTTCGCGGACCGCGAGTTCGACGACGGCTTCGTGCGGGGCTCGGGCTCGCTGCTGGAGCACCATCCGCTGTTTCCGGAAGGGGTGAACGTGGGCTTCGCCCGGGTTCTGTCGCCGGACCGCATCCGGCTGCGCGTCTGGGAACGGGGCGCGGGCCTGACGCGGGCCTGCGGCACCGGCGCCTGTGCAGCTCTGGTCGCGGCGTCGCGCAAGGGCCTGACCGGGCGGCGGGCCGTGCTGGAACTCGACGGCGGAGAGCTCGAGGTCGACTGGCGCGACGACGGCCGCGTCTGGATGACCGGTCCGGTCGAGGTCGAACGGACCGGGACGCTGAACCTCTAGAGGGCCTCGCCCCTCAGCAGCCGCGGCAGGTCGCCGACCGCGCCGCCGGCCTCCTGCATGAAGAAGCGCCGGGCGGGCTCGATGCGGTTCACCGCCGCCATGCCGGTGTCGCGGACCAGCCGGACCAGCGGATTGTCGGTGGCGAACAGGCGGTCGAAGCCGTCGGTCATGGCGCTCATCGCCAGATTGTCGAACCGCCGCCAGCGGTCATAGCGTTCAAGCACCGGGGCGGAGCCGATGTCTTCGCCGAGCCGGCGGGCCTCGACCAGAGTCTCGGCCAGCGCCGCTGCGTCCTTGAGCCCCAGGTTCAGGCCCTGCCCCGCCAGCGGGTGGATGGCGTGGCCGGCGTCGCCGACCAAGGCCGCGCGGCCGCCGACAAGGCTCTCGGCCAGCTGCAGGCCCAGCGGGTAGACGAAGCGCGGCTCCAGCGCCTCCACCTCGCCCAGGAACTCGCCGAAGCGGCGCTTCAGATGGGCGTTGAAGGCGGGCAGGCCCGCCGTCTTGAGCGCCTTGGCCCGATCATGCGGCTCGGTCCAGACGAGGCTGGCGCGCTGCTCGGTGAGCGGCAGAATCGCCAGCGCTCCGTCCGGCAGGAAGACCTCGTGGGCCACGCCGCCGTGGTCCTGTTCGAGGCGAACCGTGGCGACCACGCCCGAGCGCGGATAGGGCCAGCCCACGACCCCGATCCCGGCCCAGTCGCGGACCACCGAGGCCCGGCCCTCGGCGCCGACAATCAGCGGCGCGCTGACCGACGTGCCGTCCGACAGCTCCGCCGTCACGCCAAAGGCGTCGCCCGACAGGGTCTTCAACCCCACCGGCGTCCGCAGTTCGACGGACGAAGCCCCCAGCGCGCGCGACAGGGCCACGCGCGCCTGGCGGTTCTCGACCATCCAGCCCAGCGGCTCGCCGTCGGAGCGGTCGGCGATCTCCTCGGCGTCGAAGCGCAGGTAAGACCCCAGGCCCTTGGCCGAGGCCGCGCCCGGGCGCTTGCCGTCGGTGACCAGGATGCGGCGGATAGGTTGGGCGAGCTCGGTCAAGTGCTCGCCAACGCCCAGCACGCGCCACTGGCGGAAGCTGGAATAGGCGATGGCCGAGGCTCGCCCGTCGAAGGTCGGCTCCAGCTGGGCGCTGAAAGGCAGCGGATCGACCAGAACGACCCTGAGCCCGCCGTGGGCGGCCGCGAGCGCGAAGGTGGCCCCGGCCAGGCCGGCCCCCGCGACGATGACGTCGGCGTCGAAGGACTTCATGCGCGTCCTATGCGACGACGCGGAGGTGCGGTCCAGCCTGAGCGTCTTCAGGTCTTGGGGCGGATCTCGTGGTTAAGTTCGTCGCGGCGCTCTTCGTAGGTGTCGGGGTGGTCGTAGAGCTCTCGCGTGGCCTCTTCGGTCACGGGATCGTTGCGCTTGTTGCGGGTGTGGTAACGCCACAGGCCCCAGGCGAGCACCGCGCCCAGGACGACCCAACCGAGGTGCCAGAGGCTTTCCCAAGCCATGATCAGTCTCCCTTGCTGTGCAGGGAGAACGGCCGAGCCGGGGGCGAAGGTTCCGCGCCGGCCTAGAAGAACAGCGGCTCGCGCTCCTCGCGCTGCGGCTCTGGGCGCGGCTGTTGCGGGCTGGGCGCGGGCTGGACCGGCTGCGGGTTCTGCGGCTGAGGCTGGGGCTGCTGCGGCTGGGGCTCGACCGGCTGGGCGTCGGGCGAAGGCTCGGTCCCGGGCTGGACCTCGCCGCCGCCGCCGAACAGGCCTTCCAGGCCGTCGATGATATCGCCGAGCGGGTCCTCGCCGCCCTGCAGGCCTTCCTGCCAGCCCTCGGGCATGGCGGGGCCGTCGGGAATGCGCTGGACGTTCAGACGCGGCAGGGCGTCGGCCATGAAGCGGCGCCAGATGGCCGCCGGGGCGCCGCCGCCGGTCACCCGGCGCATCGGCGTGTTGTCGTCGCGCCCGACCCACACGGCGGTGACGAAGCCGCCCGTATAACCGACGAACCAGGCGTCCTTGTAGTCGGAGGTCGTGCCGGTCTTGCCCGCCAGGTCATAGCCCTCGATGGCCGCCGCCGTGGCCGTGCCGCCGGTGATCACCGACCGCAGCATCTGGTTCATGTAGTAGAGCGGCGGATTGTTGATGACCTGCTGGGCCCCGCCCTCGGTGCGCTGATAGAGCACCCGCCCGTCCCGCGTGCGGATGCGGGTGATGCCGTGGGCCCGGGCGCGGCGGCCGCCGTTCGAGAAGGCGGCGTAGGCCTGGGCCATTTCCAGCGGGCTGACCTCCACCGCGCCGAGCGCCATGGCGGGCTGCAGGTTCACCGGCGAGGTGATGCCCAGCCGCCGCGCGGCCGACGCCACGCGGTCGCGGCCGACGCGGTCGGCGACATAGGCGGCGACGGTGTTGATGGAACTGGCCACCGCCTGCTGCATGGTCATGCGGCCGCGGAAGGTCCCGTCGTAGTTGCGCGGCGACCAGTTGCCGATGGTCAGGGGCTGGTCCTCGACGGGCGTGTCGGGCGTATAGCCGGCCTCCATGGCCGCCAGATAGACGAAAGGCTTGAACGACGAGCCGGCCTGGCGGCGCGCGTCGACGGCGCGATTGAACTGGCTGTCAGTATAGGAGCCGCCGCCAATCATGGCCCGGATGCGGCCCTCACCGTCCATGGCCACCAGCGCGGCCTGTTCGACACCGCGCTCTCCGTCGCGCTCCAGGATCGCCTGGACGGCCCGCTCGGCCTGGGCCTGGAGGGTGAGGTCCAGGGTGGTCTCGACGATCAGGTCCTCGGAGTTCTCGCCGATCAGGCCGCGGACCTCGCGGTCGAGCCAGTCGGCGAAATACTGGGCGTGCTGGGTGGCCAGGGTGCGCGAGACGCGCACCGGCTCGAGCACCGCGGCCTCGCGCTGCTCGGCGGTGATGACGCCCGCCTCCTCCATCTCGTTGAGCACCACGTCGGCGCGGCCGGCGGCCCGCTCCGTTTCGCTCAGCGGGCTGTAGCGCGAGGGCGCCTTGAGCAGGCCGGCCAGGAGCGCCGCCTCGCCGATGGTCAGCTCGCGCGCGCTCTTGTCGAAATAGCGCTGGGCCGCCGCCTCGATGCCGTAGGCCCCGGCGCCGAAATAGACCCGGTTCAGATACAGGGTGAGGATCTCTTCCTTGGTGAAGCGCAGCTCCATCCAGACCGCGAGCATGATCTCCTGGATCTTGCGCTTCATCGTCTGGTCGGGCGTCAGGAAGAGGTTCTTGGCCAGCTGCTGGGTCAGGGTCGAGCCGCCCTGCACCACGCGTCCGGCGCGCATGTTGGCGACGATGGCGCGCACCATGCCGATCGGGTCAAACCCGGGGTGGTGGTAGAAGCGGCGGTCCTCGACCGCGATGAAGGCGGCGGGCACGTAGTCCGGCAGGCTGTCGAGATCGACCGACTGGGTCTGTTCGGAGCCGCGTGCGGCGATCAGCACCCCGTTGCGGTCCAGATAGGTCACCGACGGCACGCGCTGGATCGCGTCCAGGCTGGAGGTGTCCGGCAGGCCGCGGGCGAAGACCGCGAAGAAGACGACCGAGAAGATCAGACCCCAGACGCCGAGCACGGCCGTCCAGTAGAACAGCCGGCCCATCGGCGAGCGCCTGCCCGACCGTTCGCCGCCTCCGTGGCCGTGGCTCATCTCGGTTCCCGTTTCAACACCCGCCGCGAAGGCGCCCTGTCCGACTTGCCAGAGCCTTCGGTCAGGTCAAGGCCGGTCGCGCCCAAGCCGGGATTTGTCGGGCCTCAATCCGCCGAAAGAAAGGCGTCCACTTCCGCGAAGAAGCGGTCCGGATTGTCGTACATGATGAAGTGGGCCGCGTCCGGGACCCGCACCAGCCGGACCCCGGGAATATTGGCGTAGGAGAGCTGGTAGAAGCCGTCCATCTGGGCGTCGGTCAGGGGCGCGCCGGTCGGGGTGACGTAGAGGACCGTCACCGGAGCGGTGATGTTGGCCAGCTCGGGCCTGAGGTCGGTCACGATCAGTTCGTGGAAGGCTCGGCCGGACACGTCGGAATCGCTGGCCAGGGAGGCCTCGACCTCGGCGGCGCGCAGGCTTTCGGTGCGGATCATGCCGGCCAGCGTCTGTTCGGCCATGGCTCGGCGGGCGTCCGGCGCGGCCGTGCGGATGCCTGCGAGGATCTGGTCGGCGACGGGACGCACCTGCTCGGGGGTCGTGCCCGGCGGGCCGAACATCGCGCCCATGAACGGCATCATGTCCACGACCATCAGCCGGCCGACGCTTTCGGGGTGGCGCGCCGCCAGCACCATGCCGATCCAGCCGCCCATCGAGTGGCCGATGACCGCGGGGCGCTCGAGGTTCTGCTCGCGGATGTAGCGGGCGATCTCCTCGGCGACCGGCTGGCTCACGCTGTCGCCCGTGGCGTTCGCCCCCGCCGGGCGCCCGGCGAAGCCCGAGACCCAGACCCGGTGCACCCGATACCGGCCGGCCAGGTGCGCCGCCGTCGTGTCCCAGATGGCCGGACGCGAGCTGAGGCCCGGGATGAGGATCACGTCGGGACCCGACCCCTCCACACTCACGCCGATGCGGTCCGAGGCGAAGCCCGGCTGGGCCGGCGCCGACATCGTGGCGCAGGCTGACACGCCGCCCGCGGCCGCGGTCACAGCGATGGAGGACAGGATGAAGGCGCGGCGATGCATGGACGGCTCCAGTGTGGGACGAGGCAGGACAATACGAAAAGTACTTTGCGTTGTGAAGTGGATTTGCGCCTCAGGCATGAAAAAGGGCGGCTGGATCGCGCCAGCCGCCCTTCTCCATGAGCCGGAAGCCCTTAGTGGACGCCCGCCATCCCCTTCTTCAGGAGCGGCGAGATGAGCAGCAGGAAGACCCCGACGCCAACGCCGACCCAGCCGATGGTCCCGAAGATCGAGCCATAGGTGTTGAGCGCCAGCTGCGGGTCGGTGACCACCCCCGCCACGGTGTTGGTGGCCGTGGCCTGGGCGATGATGCCGGCCACGATGTGCGCCACCGAGCTGGACAGGAACCACACGCCCATCATCAGTCCGACCACGCGCGCCACCGACAGCTTGGTGATCATCGACAGGCCGACCGGCGACAGGCAGAGCTCGCCCACCGTGTGGAAGAAGTAGGTCAGGAACAGGAACAGCAGCGGCACGCGGAAGTCCGCATTGGCCATGTTCCCGGCGGCCCACATGAGCACCAGGAAGCCGAACCCGACGAACATCAGGCCGAAGGAGAACTTCACCGGGGTGGAGGGCTCCATGTTCCGCTTGGCCAGCCAGACCCACAGGGCGGCCATGATCGGACCGCCGATGATGATGATGCCCGGGTTGAACATCTGGGTCATGGCGGCATTGAACCAGGACGGCATCTCGGTCGACTGGTCGGCGAACAGGGTGAGCGAGGAGCCCGCCTGCTCGAACAAGGCCCAGAACAGGACCGAGAAGAAGATCAGCACCTCGGCGACCAGCATGCGGCTGCGTTCGGCGCCCTTCAGACGGAACAGGGTGTAACCGACCACCGCCGCGAAGATCAGGCCGGCGGCCCAGGGCAGGACCGACTCGATCAGCTCATGGCGCTGGATCAGCAGCCAGGTCGGGATGACGGCGACCAGGCCGGCGATCCAGAAGAACGGGACCAGCGGCACGCCAAGGATGCGGCGGCCCTGGATCGGCTCGGGCGGACCGCCGCGGCCTTCAAGCCAGGACTGGCCGAGCAGGAAGGTCGCCAGGCCGAACAGCATGCCGATGCCCGCCAGGCCGAAGCCGTAGGCCCAGCCGTAGGCGATGCCCAGCCAGGCGCAGAGCCAGGTGGCCAGGAAGGCGCCGAGGTTGATGCCCACGTAGAAGATGGTGAAGCCGCCGTCCCGACGGGGATCGTTCTCGTCGTAGAGGGCGCCCACGACGGTCGAGATGTTCGCCTTCAGGAAGCCGACGCCGACGATGATCAGCGACAGGGCGAGGAACAGAACTGGTTCGGTCGACAGGTCGCGCTCGGTGCGCAGCTCGTAGCCGTCCGGCGCGATCTGGGCCGGGAAGCCTTCGGGCGCGGCGGCCTCGGCGAGCGGAGCGCCGGACTCGTCCGGGATCTCCTGTTGGGCCGCGTTGACGGCGGGATCGGCGGCGCCGATGGGCGTCTCGCCGGTGACGGCTTCCGCCGTGGCGGGCGCGGCCGCGTCGGCGGCGTTGGCCGCGGACGGCTCGGCGCCGACGGTCGAGGTCTCGCCGCCCACCACGGAGATGCCTTCGGGCGAGATGCTGATCGGCACCCGCTCATCGCCATTCACCGCGAAGATCTGGCGGTCGGTGTCACGGCCCTCGACTTCGAGCCGGTATTCAACGCCGTTGACGGTGAGGAATTCGCGCGCGCCCTGCCCCTCGAAGGCCATGGTGAAGTGGCCCGCCACCAGCAGGACCGCGCCGATGATCACGGCCAGGCGAGAGCCCAGGTATTTGTCGGCGATCATGCCGCCGATGACCGGCATGAGGTAAACGAGAGCGGCGTAGGCGGCGTAGATGCCCTGGGCCTCCGCCGGACCGAACAGGAAGTGCTGGGTCAGATACAGGACCAGCAGGGCCCGCATGCCGTAGTAGGAGAAGCGCTCCCACATCTCGGTCAGGAACAGGATCACCAGCCCCCGCGGGTGCCCCAGAAACGTCTTGCGGGGCGTGACTGCCCCCCCCGTATCGGTCGTGCTCAACGGCCGTACTCCTCGCTATCGCGCACCAACACCTATGCGCCCAAGGGGACATATGCAGCACGGCGGCCTTAACCCTACAAGGGCCAAGGCCGCCCGGGCCGCGGATTGGCGAGGCGGGGAGGCCCTTATTTGATCCCGGCCATCATCTTCTTGAGCACCGGCGTGCCGATCAGAAGGAGGACTCCGACACCCACCGCGACCCAGCCGAAGAGGTTGTAGACCTCGCCGTAGGTGCGCAGGGCCGCGGCCGGATCGGTCACCACGCCGCCGATGGTCTCGGTAGCCGTCATCTTGGCGACGATGCCGCCCAGGGCGTGCGCCAGTGAGGACGACAGGAACCAGACGCCCATCATCAGGCCGATGACCCGCGGCGCCGAGAGTTTGGTGATCATGGACAGGCCGATCGGCGAGATCATCAGCTCGGCGATGGTGTGCAGCACATAGGTCAGGCCGAGCCACAGGAAGGCGATCTTGAACAGGTCGTTGGCCTGCGTCGCGGTCGCCCAGGCCAGCATCACGAAGCTGCCGCCCATGATCATCAGGGCCAGGGCGAACTTGAACGGCGTCGAGGGCTCGGCGCGGCGCGCGGCCAACACCTGCCACAGGATGGCGAACAGCGGCCCCAGGATGACGATCATCAGCGGGTTCACCAGGTTCGACTGGGCCGCGTTGATGAAGTCCGGCATCACCACCGAGTTCTGCGCCATCAGGGTCAGGGACGACCCGGCCTGTTCGAACAGCATCCAGAACAGGACCGAGAAGATGCACAGCACCAGCGCCGCCAGCATGCGCGAACGGACCTCGCCGCGCAGGGCCACGACCGACCAGATCAGCATGCCCACGAAGATCGTCGGGCCCAGGATGGTCAGGCTGGTCTCGACCAGGGCGTGGCGCTGGAGCAGCAGCCAGGTCGGGATGACGGCCACGATCCCGGCGATCGAGAACAGGGCGCCGTAGGGAATGCCCAGCAGGCCCTTCTTGCCCTCCATCTCGGGCGGCGGGCCGGCCTTGCCCTCCAGCCAGGGCTGGCCGAGCTGGAAGACGACGAGGCCGAGCAGCATGCCTATGCCCGCCAGGCCGAAGCCATAGGCCCAGCCGTAGGTCAGGCCGATCCAGCCGCAGAGGATCTTGGCCAGCAGGGACCCCAGATTGATGCCGACGTAGAACCAGGTGAAGCCGGCGTCGCGGCGCGGGTCGTCCTTCTCGTAGAGGGCGCCCACGACGTTGGAGATGTTGGCCTTCAGAAAGCCGACACCCACCACGATCAGGGCCATGGCCAGCAGAACCGTGCCCTCGCCGGTGATGTCACGGACGATCCGGGTCTCGTACTGATCCGGGGCGGTGACCGCCGGCAGGGAGCTGTCCAGCGCGGGATCGCGCGTCAGGCCGTCCGTGCCGAAGGAGATCGGGGTGCGTTCGTCGCCGAGCACGGCGAAGACCTGGCGGTTCTCGTCACGGCCGACGGTCTCGACCGCGTACTCCTGTCCGCCGACTGTGATGTACTGCTGCCCGCCCGAGCCCTCGAATGCCATGGCGAAGTGGCCCGCCACGAGGAACAGGGCGCCGATGGTGACGGCCTTTCGCGCTCCCAGCCACCGGTCGGCGATGGCTCCGCCGACGATCGGCAGCAGGTACACGAGCGCGGCGTATGCGGCGTAGGTGCCGGCCGCCTCGCCCTGACTCATCAAAAAGTGCTGGACCAGGAACAGGACCAGCAGCGCGCGCATGCCGTAGTAGGAGAACCGCTCCCACATTTCGGCGAAGAACAGCACGACCAGGCCGCGCGGGTGCCCGAGGAAAGTCTTCCGGCCCGCGGCCGCTGCGGTGTCGCTCACGCTGGTCCTCCCAGATCAACAGGGCGCGCAATCGAGCCGAAAGTCGGCCGCTAGGCAAGGCCCGCGCATCCGCCGGAGCCATGCGCCCGTACCTCTCCCGGACAGGCAAGGTAACGCAGTCACCTTCGCCGTGCAGCGCCTCTTATGGTTCCGGCCGGGGCCCAGCTCCCCTCCGCGATACCCGGCCGAAGGGCCCCGGCGACCCCTCCTCGCCGGGGCCCACTCCGTTTCGGCCCCGCTTGTGCGCCGACCTGGGAAGCCTCACCTGCGAGGCATGCCGCTTTCCCCCGCTTACCGCCCTGACGCCCGTTTCGCCGCGCTCGGCGACGAGTTCTCCGACGCCGTCGATGCGGCGAGGTTTCCGCAGACGATCCTGCGCTGGCGGGACCAGCGGGCTGCGGAAACCGTCGGGCTGGCGGAGCTGACCGAGGCGGAGTGGCTGGCCCATTTCGCGCGAATCGAGCCCCTCCCGGGTCAGCCGGAGCCGCGGGCGATGCGGTACCACGGGCATCAGTTCCGCTCCTACAATCCCGACATCGGCGACGGCCGGGGCTTCCTGGCGGCGCAGCTGAGGGACGATCGCGACCGGCTGCTCGACCTTGGGACCAAGGGATCGGGCCGCACGCCCTGGTCGCGCGACGGCGACGGCCGCTTGACGCTGAAGGGCGGTGTGCGCGAGGTGCTGGCGTCCGAGATGCTCCAGGCGCTGGGCGTGCCGACCTGCCGGATCCTCAGTCTGGTCGAGACCGGCGAAGAGCTGGAACGCCACGACGAACCTTCCCCCACGCGCGGCTCGGTGATGGTCCGGCTGCAGCACAGCCATGTGCGCATCGGGACCTTCCAGCGGCTGGCCTTCTTCGAGCGTACGGACCTTCTGGGCCAGCTGATCGAGCACTTGCGCGCCACCTATCACCCGAACGCCGGCGGACCTGCAGAGCTGCTGCGCGCGATCGTCGAGGCCAGCGCCCGGCTGGTCGCCCGCTGGACGGCGGCCGGGTTCGTGCACGGGGTGCTCAACACCGACAACCTGAACGTGACCGGCGAGAGTTTCGACTACGGGCCTTGGCGCTTCCTGCCGGAGCTCGATCCGAACTTCACCGCCGCCTATTTCGACCGGACCGGCCTCTACAGCTTCGGCCGCCAGGCGGAAGCCGTGTTCTGGAACCTGCAGCAGCTGGCTGGAACGCTGAGACCGCTCAGCGAGGACGCGCCCCTGATCGAGGCGCTGAACGCGTTCGGGCCCGCCTACGTCCGCGAGAGCCATGCCGCCTTCCGCGCCCGCTTCGGGCTTCAGGACGCCGGCGAGGCGGCGGCCCAACGCCTGATCGAGACCACCTTCGACCTGATGGCCGAGGGCGGCGAGACGCTGGGCTTCGAGCCTCTGGTCTTCGACTGGTTCTGCGGGTCCGCGTCCCGCGATCGTGCGCTGTCGGGACCGCACTCGGACATCTATCGCGGGCCGGCGTTCGTGGCGTTCGAAGAGGCCCTCTCGGCGCATGAGCCGGACCGCCCGGAGCGGCTGGCGCATCCCGTTTTTGCGTGGCCGGGCCCCGAGACCATGCTCATCGACGAGGTCGAGGCCGTCTGGGCCCCCATCGCCGAGGCCGACGACTGGTCCGCCTTCGAGGCCAAGGTCGCGCGCGTCCGGCTGCAGGGCGAGGCCTACGACCTGCCCCAATAGAAAACGGCCGGCCTCCGCGAGGAGACCGGCCGCCAGACCTTTGACCGGGGAGCCAGGCTCCCCGGAAGGACTTACTCCGCAGCGGTCAGCTGACCGGCGGATTCCTTGCCGCTGCGCGGGTCGCGCTCGACTTCGTAGTTGAGAACCTGACCCTCGTGGATCTGGCCCAGTTCCGAACGTTCAACGGCCGAGATGTGAACGAACACGTCCTTACCGCCGTTCGACGGCTCGATGAAGCCGTAGCCCTTGGTGGCGTTGAACCATTTGACGGTGCCTTTAGCCATTTTCAGTCTCCTATGGCGTGGCTCAGGGAAAGAACCCCTGCAGTCCCGTCGAGTCTGAGAGTATGGCTTAGACCTCTGTGCGCGATGCAGAGCGGACGAGCGTTACGCGACAGAGATCGACAAGCCCCTACATGGGCCATTTCCCGCCCAATAGCTAGGGCGCCGTGTATTTCGTCGCAGACGGCCCTGCCGAAGGCGGCGGATCACGGCAGGGCTTCCCTTTACGTTCACGTCAAGTTATGACGGCGAGCCATGTCCGCCGACGATCATCGCACCTATTCGATCCGCCAGCTGTGCCGCGAGTTCGGGGCGACGGCGCGGGCGCTGCGCTTCTATGAGGACAAGGGGCTGCTGACCCCGGCCCGGAAGGGCCAGACGCGGGTCTATGACGCGCGCGACCGGGCGCGGTTGAAGCTGATCCTGCGCGGACGCCGCATCGGCTTCTCGCTGCAGGAGATCCAGGAGATGCTGGATCTGTACGACCACGACAATCACAACGCCCACCAGATGGCCGTCGCCCTGCGCCGCCACCGGGCCCAGATCGCCGCGCTGAAGCAGCAGCGCGAGGACCTCGACGCCGCCATCGAGACCGCCGAGGAGGCCTGCGCCGTGATGGAGCGCAAGCTGGGCGAGCACCGGCCCGACCTGCTGCCGGGGGCCGAGGAATACGCCTCGCTGCTGCGCGAGCGCCTGAACCCCGACAACCACCACCAGCCCTTCAAAGCGAGAGCGTAACTCCATGGCCTACAAGGCGCCTGTCCGCGACCTGACGTTCGTCCTGAACGAGGTGCTGGAGATCGACCGGTATTCCAACCAGCCCGGCTTCGCCGACGTCTCGTCGGATCTGGTGGGCCAGATCCTCGAGGAAGGCGCCAAATTCGCCGAGGAGGTCATCGCCCCGCTGAACCG
>CBIHLR010000054.1:0-13149 GCA_966210875.1 uncultured Brevundimonas sp.
GAGGTTGTTCATCAGCATCCGCAGGGCGGCCTCCGCCGCCCAGGTCTTGGCGGTGCGCTCGGGCCCGCGCGGCGCCCGGATGACACGGGTGTTCTTCAGGGTCGTATCCATCGGACCTTCGAGTTTTTCGTCAGGCGAGCCGTCGGCCTTCCAGCCAGCGTTGCTGCAGCGGTGAGGCGCCGAGCCAATAGGCGAGCTCGGCAGGTTCGTCGATGTTCCAGACCGCCAGGTCGGCGGCCTTGCCGACTTCGAGCGTCCCGACTTCACCGGCGAGATCCAGCGCCGCCGCCGCGTGGCGGGTGAATCCGGCCAACGCCTCCTCGGGCGTCAGGCCGAACAGGGTGCAGGCCATGTTCATGGCCACCAGCGGCGAGGTGAGGGGAGAGGTCCCGGGGTTGCAGTCTGTGGCGACCGCCATGGCCACACCCGAGGCGCGCAGGGCCTGGACCGGCGGCGGGGTCTTGTCCTTGAGGAAGTAGTAGGCCCCCGGCAGCAGGACGGCGACCACGCCAGCCTGGGCCATGGCGGCGATCCCGTCGGGCGTCAGGTGCTCCAGGTGATCGGCGGAAAGGGCGCTGAAACGGGCCGCCAGCGCCGCGCCGCCCTGATCGGTCAACTGCTCGGCGTGGAGCTTGACCCGCAGGCCATGCGCCCGGGCGGCCTCGAACACCCGTTCGACCTCGGTGGGGGTGAAGCCGATGGACTCGCAGAAGGCGTCGACGGCGTCGGCGAGGCCCTGCTCGGCGGCCTCGGGAATGATCCGCTCGCAGATGAGGTCGACGTAGCCGGCGCGGTCATCGCGATGTTCCGGCGGCACGGCGTGAGCGGCCAATAGGGTCCGCCGGATCCGGGCGCCCGACAGGTCGCCAGCGGCGCGGAGCATCTTCAGTTCGGACTCGAGGTCGAGGCCGTAGCCGGACTTCACCTCGACGGTCGTGACGCCATTCGAGGCCAGGGCGTCGAGCCGCCTCTGGGCGGACGCGGTCAGTTCATGCTGGCTGGCCGCGCGCGTCGCGCGCACGGTCGAGAGGATGCCGCCGCCGGCCCGGGCGATCTCCTCGTAGGTCACGCCGTTCAGGCGCTTCTCCCACTCGCCGGCGCGGTTGGAGGTGAAGACCAGATGGGTGTGGCAGTCGATCAGGCCCGGGGTGATCCAGGCGCCGCCGAGGTCGGTGACCCCCTGGGCCAAGCCTTCCGCTGCGCCAGGCAGATCGGCCACGGCGCCGATCCAGGCGATTCGGCCGTCCTGGATGGCGAGCGCGGCGTCGCGGACCGCGCCGTAGGGCGTCTGGCCCGGCCTAAGGGTCGCCGCGTGGCCGCCGATCAGCAGGTGATCCCACATGACGGCTGCTCTACATGGACAGGTCCGCACCCGCTAGGTTACGGCGCAGCATGACCACTTCGGACTGTCTCGGCTGGACCTCCGTCGCCGACCTGTTGGGCGACCATCCGGACGCGCCCGTGGCCCTGATCGGCGCGCCGCTGAACGAGCGGTCGCTGACGCCGGGGCGTTGCGACCTGGGGCCGAAGGCGCTGAGGTCCGCGCTGCCGCGGATGTCGACCTATGACCTGGAGACGCGCACCGACCTCTCGGCGCTGAAGGTCCACGACGCCGGGGATGTCTTCCTGAAGGCGGTCTCGCCCGCCGACGCCTTTGGGCCCCTCAAGACCGCAGTGACCGCGCACGCGAGCCGGGGCTTAGTGATTCTGGCCGGCGGCAACAACGCCATCACCCGTCCCGGCGTGCACGGGATCGATCCCACCCTGGATCGGGTGGGGGTGCTGACGCTCGACGCCCATTTCGACCTGCGAGACACCGACTGCGGCCTGACCAACGGCAATCCGATCCAGGCGCTGCTGGAGGACGGCCTGTCTGGCGCGCGGATCAGCCAGATCGGCCTGGCGCCCTTCGCCAACACCCGCAAGGCGCACGAGAAGGCGCGCAGCGCAGGCATTTCAGTGCGCACAGCGCGCGAATGCCGTGAGGTTGGTCTGGCCGCTGCGGCGGTTCAGGAGCTGGATCGCCTTTCGGCTCTAAGTGACGTGATCTACGTCGATTTCGACATCGACGTCATCGACCGCAGCCAGTTCTGGGCGGCCCCGGGCGCCCGGCCCGGCGGGGTCACGGCCCAGGCCTTCTTCGACGCCACGCGGGCCATCGCGGCGCACCCGAAGGTGCGCGCTGTCGACCTGACAGAGTTCGATCCGTCGCTCGACCCGGGCGATGTCTCCACCCTCACCGCCGCGCGCTGGTTCTGCGAGGTGCTCGCGGGCTTCGCCACCCGTTGAGCGACGGCTTCTCCTACGAGGAGCGCGAGCCGTCGCCGGCCATCCGGCCCTGGGTGCGGCGCATCTGGACCTATACGCGCGCCGAAGCGGACGCCGAGCCTCAGCCGATCTGCGCCGACGGTTGTCCGGAGGTCATCTTCGACCTTGGACCTCCGCACGAGGAGCGCAGGGCGGGCGGGGCGTTGGCGTTACAGCCTCAGGCCATGTTCGTGGGCCAGCTGACGCGCCCGCTGTGGATCCAGGCGCCGGGGCCCACGCGCGTGTTCGCCGTGCGTTTCGAGCCGGACGGCGCCTTCGAATGGCTCGGCCGGCCCATCCACGCGGCCACGGACACGCACCTCGACCTGATGGAACTGCGGCCGGAGTGGACGCGCCGGATGCTGACGGAGCTGCAGCGCGCGGTTGATCCGCTCGCGGCGCTGGAGTCCGGCGTCGCCGAGGACCTGGACGGGGCGGCGCCGCCCGATCCGACGGTGCGCGCCGCCATCAACGCCCTCTACGACGACCAGCTCGTCAGCCTCGATCGGGCCGGACAGCGCCGGTTCCTGAAGCGCGTTGGCATCCCGGCCCGCACGCTCCGGGCCATCCTGCGCTTCCGCAAGGTCTTCGACGCCATAGACGCGGACGGGGAAGGCGGCTGGGTCGCCGCCGCGCTGGCCGCCGGCTATTTCGACCAACCCCAGATGGCGCGTGATTTCCGGCGCTTCCTGGGCCTGACCGCGACGGAATGGGCGAGGCAGAAGGCGGGTCTGGCGCGCGCGCTGGTGTCGCATTCCTACAAGCCGAAGGATCCGGCGTCGCATTAGGAAGGCCGGGTCGCCACGGAGGGGTCCCATGCTCATCTCGCTCATCGCCGCCGCCCAGCTCGCCACCACGCCCGCGTCCGACCTGAACTGGGTCGCCGGCTACTGGCTGTCCTGCGAGGGCGGTCGGGAAGTCGCCGAATACTGGTCCGACGCGCGCGGCGGCATCCTGTTCAACACCACGGTCAATCTGCACGGGGGCCGGGTCACCTCCGAGCGGACCCAGTTCGCCACCGTCGAGGGCCGGCTGTCCTTCATCTATGAACCCACGGGCGCTCGCACGGTCTTTCCGCTCGTGGAGCTTGAGGGCCGACGGGCGGTCTTCGACAACCCTGAAAACGACTTCCCGCAACGGGTCATCTATTCGCGCGAGGGCGATGTCTTGACCGGGCGTATCGAAGGGACCATCGACGGCGAGCCGCGGTCGATGGAGTGGGTCTATCAGGCCGCGGAACTGAATGCGCGCTGCCCGGGGACCTGAATGCGTCTGGAAGAAGTGATCGCCGAGTTCAGGTCCGTCGGGGCCCTTCGTGAAGGGCACTTCGTCCTCTCCTCCGGTCTGCACAGCCCGGTCTTCCTGCAGAAGAACCTCGTCTTCGCTCATCCCGACAGGTGTGAAAGGCTGTGCCGGGCCCTGGCCGAGCGCGTCCGCGAAGAGGTCGGCGAGGTCGATGTAGTCGTGTCTCCGGCCGTCGGTGGCATCATCCCCGGCTACGAGACGGCGCGCCACCTGGGCGTTCCGGCCCTTTATGTCGAGCGCGTGGACGGCAGCTTCGCCCTGCGACGCGGGTTCACGCTCGAGCCGGGCCAGCGGGTGCTGATGGTCGAGGACATCGTCACGACCGGCCTGTCGTCGCGCGAATGTATCACCGCCATCCGCGAGGCGGGCGGACAGGTGGTCGCCGCCGCCTGTGTGGTCGACCGCTCGGGCGGCAAGGTGGACGTGGGCGTGCCGCTGATCGCGCTGGCGCGCCTGGCGGTGCCGGCCTATCCGGCCGATCAGCTGCCGCCGGAACTGGCGGCCATCCCGATCGAGGACCCCGGCAGCCGGAGGCTGAAGGCGTGACCCGGCCGCTTCGGCTCGGGGTCAACATCGACCACGTGGCCACTGTCCGGAACGCCCGGGGCGGGGAGCTGCCCGACCCGGTGCGCGCGGCCGAGCTGGCCCTGGCGGCGGGCGCCGACGGCATCACGGCGCACCTGCGCGAGGATCGTCGGCACATCTCCGATCAGGACATCGAACGGCTGTCCGATCTGCTGGGACGGCAGAAGCGGCCCCTGAACCTCGAGATGGCGGTGACCGAGGAAATGGTCGCCATCGCGCTTCGCCATCGCCCGCCCGCCGTGTGCCTCGTGCCGGAGCGCCGCGAGGAACGGACAACCGAGGGCGGCCTCGATGTCGCCGGCGGGCACAACTGGATCACGCCGGCTGTGTCGCGGCTGCGCGACGCCGGCAGTCGCGTCTCGCTCTTCATCGGCGCCGACAGGCAGCAGATCGAGGCCGCGGCCCGGGCCGGCGCCCAGGTGGTCGAGCTTCACACCGGGGCCTACTGCGACCTGCTGCGCGACGGCGAGGCAGAGGCGGCGGCCAAGGCCCTGCAGGCGCTCCGTGACTGCGCAGCCCTTTCGGCCGACCTCGGGCTGGAAGTCCACGCCGGCCACGGCCTGGACTTCGAGACGGCCGCCCACCTGGCCTCGGTGCCCGAAGTGGTCGAACTGAACATCGGGCATTTCCTGATCGGGGAGGCGATCTTCGTGGGCCTGGAGGCCGCCATCGCCCGGATGCGCGCGGCCATGGACGCCGGACGGGCGGAGATCACCGCGTGATCATCGGCATCGGCTCGGACATCACCGACATTCGGCGCATTTCCGACAGCCTGGACCGGTTCGGGGAGCGCTTCACCCGGCGCTGCTTCACCGAGATCGAGCGCGTTCGGTCCGAGCGCAAGCCCGACCGCGCGGCGAGCTACGCCAAGCGGTTCTCGGCCAAGGAGGCCTGCGCCAAGGCGCTGGGGACCGGCATGCGCGGGTCGGTCTACTGGCGCGACATGGGGGTGGTGAACCTGCCGAGCGGTCAGCCGACGCTGGCGCTGACCGGCGGCGCGGCGGAACGCCTGGCCGCTCTGACGCCTCCCGGGCACAGCGTGAACATCCATCTGAGCCTCACCGACGACCACCCGTACGCCCTTGCCTTCGTAGTGATCGAGGCCTTGCCGGTGTCACAATGAACGGCTACGCCAGACACGGATTTTTCCGGGTGGGGTTCCCGAAATGAGCGATCACGACAAGCCGCACGAGCCTGAGGACACGCCTCACGCCGCGCCGGAGCCGACCGCGCCGCACGCGCCTGACCATGACACGCACGCCGAGGCCTCGCCGGCGGAGGCCCAGGCCGTCCTGCACGAGGTCGAGCATGAGGCCGCGGCAGAGGCGCACGGCCATGATGAACATGTCGAGCCCGCGCACCCTGAGCCGACGCATGACGACGCTCATGGGGCCGCCGAGGACCATCACGCACCGGCGGAGGCTCATGTCGACGAGCAGGGCCATGACACGCACGGTCATGAGGACCACGCGCACGCCGTGGCCGCGCATGACGATCATGTGCATGCCGAGCCCACGCATGCGGCGGCTCATGACGACCATTCCCACGCCGTGACCACGCATGACGATCACGGGCACGCCGAGGCTGCGCACCAACCTGGCGAAGCGCATCACCCGGCGGAGACCGTTTCGGAACCGGCTCACCATGCAGAGGACGCCGCTGTCGCCGGGGCCGCCGCCGCGGCAGCGGGGGCTGCGGCCGCCACGGCGTCCGCGCCCGCCTCGCGTCCGATCTGGAGCGACAACGGCGACGCCCCGTTCGACGAGGTCGACGAGCGGCCGGTCTACGCCCGGTCGGGCGGCCGCAAGGCCAAGAAGAAGTCCGAGGGCTTCTTCTCCGAGCTGTGGGACATCATCAAGACGGTCGTCTACGCGCTCGCCATCGCCATGGTGGTGCGGATCTTCTTCTTCCAGCCCTTCACCATCCCGTCGGCCTCGATGGAGCCGAACCTCTACGAGGGCGACTACATCGTCGTGTCGAAGTGGAGCTACGGCTACAGCCGGCACTCGATCCCGTGGAGCCCGCCGATCTTCGAAGGTCGCATCATGGGCCGCCAGGCCGAGCGCGGCGACATCGTCGTGTTCAAGCGTCCGAACAACGACGGCGGCGGCTACACCGACTACATCAAGCGCATCATCGGCGTGCCGGGCGACCGCGTGCAGATGATCTCCAACGTCCTGCACATCAACGGCCAGCCGGTCGAGGACGTCGAGGTCGAGGCGACCCAGGTGCGTGGCGCCTTCGGCGCGGGAGGCCCGAGCCAGCTGCGCGAGACCCTGCCGGGCGGGGCCGAATTCCGCATCCAGGACTACGGACCGGGTTCCCCGAGCGACGACACCGACGTCTTCGTGGTGCCGGACGGCCACTACTTCGTCATGGGTGACAACCGCGACGACTCCATGGACTCCCGCTATCCGTGGGAAGTCGGCGGCGTTGGTCTGGTGCCGGAGGAGAACCTTGTCGGCAAGGCGCAGGTGATCCTGTTCTCCTGGACCCCGGGCGCCTCGCTGCTCAACGTTCCGACCTGGTTCACCAATGTGCGGCCGGAGCGGTTCTTCACCGACCTGGAATGAACGTGAGACGTGGCGCGGTCGAAGCGCTCCAGACCCGGCTGGGCCACGTCTTTTCGACGCCTGAGCTTCTCGAGCGCGCCCTGACGCATCCCAGCGTGGGCGAGGGCGGCAAGGCCGTGCCCGACTATCAGCGGCTGGAGTTCCTGGGCGACCGCGTCCTGGGCCTGCTGGTCGCCGAGCGGCTGTCGGCCGATTTCCCCAAGGCGGACGAGGGCGAGCTGTCCCGGCGGCTTCACGCCCTGGTGGATCGCGACAGCTGCGCGCGCGTTGGCCGGCGGCTCGATATCGGGCCCGCCCTGCGCCTGTCGCCGGGCGAGACCAAGAGCGGCGGACGCGACAAGGACGGCATCCTGGCCGACGCCGTAGAGGCCGTCATGGCCGCGGTTTTCCTCGAAGGCGGGCTCGACGCCGCGCGCGCGGTCTTCGATCGCATCTGGGCCGAGGAACTGGCGGGCGGCGGTCGCCCGCGCGTCGCCAACCCGAAGTCCGCTCTGCAGGAATGGGCCCAGGGGCAGGGGCGGCCGCTGCCAGTCTACGAGGTGGTCGGTCGCACGGGTCCCGACCACGCACCCAAGTTCTCCGTCCGGGTGACGGTCGAGGGCGTGGAGCCCCTGACCGCCCAGGGACGTTCCCGCCAGGAGGCCGAAAAGGCCGCCGCCACCGCCATGCTCAGCCGCGAAGGCCTGATTTGACTGAAGCCTCCCCCACCACCCGCGCCGGTTTCGCCGCCATCATCGGCGCGCCCAACGCCGGCAAATCGACCCTGACTAACCGCCTGGTCGGCTCCAAGATCTCGATTGTGACCAAGAAGGTCCAGACGACCCGCTTCCCGGTGCGCGGCGTGCTGAACGTCGGCGAGGCGCAGATCGTGCTGGTCGACACGCCCGGCATCTTCAAGCCGCGCCGTCGCCTGGACCGAGCCATGGTCGCCTCGGCCTGGGGCGGGGCGGAGGACGCCGACGCCGTGGTGCATCTGGTCGACGTCCAGTCCGAACTGGCCGTCTCCGAAGGCCGCGCCAAGGCGGCGGATCATCGCTCCGTCGAGGACGCCCGCGCCATCACCGAGGGCCTGAAAGCGTCGGAGACCAAGGCCATCCTGGCGCTGAACAAGATCGACGGCGTCAAGCGCGACAGCCTCCTGGCGGTCACCCAGGCCTATTTCGACACGGGCGCCTATTCGGAGGTCTTCATGATCTCCGCGGCTCAGGGCTCCGGCGTCGACGACCTCAAGGCGCGGCTCGCCGAACTCATGCCGCCGGGGCCGTGGCTCTATCCGGAGGACCAGGCCGCCGACCTGCCGCTAAGGCTTCTCGCCGCCGAGATCGTGCGGGAGAAAATCTACCTGCGCGTCCATGACGAGCTGCCCTACGCGGCCGCCGTCGAGACGGTCAGCTTCGAGGAACGGCAGGACGGCTCGGCCCGGATCGAGGCCAACATCTATGTCGAGCGCGACAGCCAGCGGGCGATCGTGCTGGGAAAGGGCGGCCAGACCCTGAAATGGATCGGGCAGGCCGCCCGCGAGGAGCTGGAAGCCCTGTTCGAGCACCGGGTCCACCTGTTCCTGCACGTGAAGACCGACGAACGCTGGGCCGAGCGGCGGGACCTCTACGGCCAGGTGGGCCTGGAGTTCGACGTCTAGCCGCGGAGCTCGATGCCGTCAGGGTCCTTGAGATAGATCGACATGTCTTGGCCGCCCGCGCCATAGCGGCTGGCCGGGGCCTCATAAACCACGCCGTGGCCGTCGAGGTGGGCGATGACCGCGTCGGGTTCATAGTCGGTGAGCCTGAGGTAGATGTGATCCACATTCCGACCTTCCTCGGCCGGACCGACGCCGCCCATGCGGCCCAGCTTGCCGTCCAGCGGCACGAGGTCGATCAGGCTGTCGCCGGCGCGCAGATGGATCAGGCCAATGGCGTCGTTGCGGCGATCCACGGGGCAGCCGAGCACGCCGCAATAGAAGGCCATGGAGGCCTCGGCGTCCCGGACACGCAGCACGACGTGGTCTATACCGGCAACCTTAAACGTCATCGGCTCACTCCGAAGGGCTCGACATGAGACTGACCCTAGCCGCTGTCGCCACGGCGACGCTACTAGCCGCCGCGCCGGCCCTGGCGCAGGAGCCCGAGGAGACCGCCGCCTCCGCCGTGCTGGACGCCATGCACGCCGCCGAAAGCGCGGCGGACGGCGACGCCCTGTTCAGACTGTTCACCGAGAACGCCACCTACCTCGGCACCGACGTGACCGAGCGCTGGAGCGTCGAGGCGTTCGAGGCCTTCGCGCGGCCCTATTTCGCGCAGGGCCGCGGCTGGACCTACACGCCGCGGGAGCGGAACCTGACGCTGTCGCCGCATCCCTGCCGGTGCGTGGTCTGGTTCGATGAGGTGCTGGACAACGCGGCCTACGGCACGGCGCGGGGCACGGGCGTTCTGGTGCTGACCGAGGAAGGATGGAGGATCGGGCAGTACGCCCTGACCTTCCCGATCCCCAATGACCTGGCCCGGGACTTCACCGCACGCATTCGCGAGTTCGAGGCCGCCGACTAGTGGAGTTCCAGGACGACGCCTTCGTGCTCGCGGCGCGGGCGCATGGCGAGACCGGCGCGATCGTGGACCTGCTGACCCGGAGCCATGGGCGGATCCTCGCCTTCGTGGCCGGCGGGGCTTCGCGCAAGATGAAGCCGTTCCTCCAGCCCGGCGCACGGGTCCTTGCCGACTATCGCGCGCGGACGAGCGAGCACCTCGGCTCGGTTCGGATGGAGCCGGTGGGGGAGGGGGCGGCCGCCCTGTTCGACGACCGGCTGGCGCTGGCCGGCCTGGCGGCGGCAGCCTCGGTGGCGCAGGGCGCCCTGCATGAGCGCGAGCCACACCCGGGCGCGTATCTGGCGCTGGAAGCGCTGTGCGACGCGTTGGTGCATCCCGAGATCTGGCCGGCGGTGTTCGTGCGGTTCGAACTGGGGCTGCTGGATGACCTTGGCTTCGGGCTGGACCTGTCCAAGTGCGCCGCCACCGGCTCGACGGACAACCTGATCTGGGTCAGCCCCAAGACCGGGCGCGCGGTCTCGGCCGAGGCGGGGCGGCCGTTTGCGGACCGGATGCTGACCTTGCCGCCATTCCTGCTGGGGTCCCAGCAGAGGCTCCAGCCCGGCGACGTCGGGGCGGGCTTCGCCCTGACCGGCCACTTCCTGGAGATGTTCGTCTTCCACCCGCTCAACAAACCACTGCCCACGCCACGCCTGCGGCTTGTGGACCAGTTGAGCGATGCGGGCCTGCTCTAGCGCGGCGCGGCCCCGACTCGTCTAGAAGGACAGAATGACCCTCCATACGCCCCCGCCCGAAGACGGCGGCCGCATTGTCGACGAGCCGCTCTCGGAAGCGCTGTCGCGGCGGTACCTCGCCTATGCCCTGTCGACCATCATGCACCGGGCCCTGCCGGACGTGCGCGATGGGCTGAAGCCGGTGCACCGCCGGCTGCTCTACGCCATGCACCGGATGCGGCTGAACCCGGAAACGGCCGCCAAGAAGTGCGCCAAGGTGGTCGGCGAGGTGATGGGCGGCTTTCACCCGCACGGCGACCAGTCGATCTATGACGCCCTGGTCCGCCTGGCCCAGGACTTCGCCCAGCGCTACCCGCTGATCGACGGCCAGGGCAACTTCGGCAACATCGACGGCGATAGCGCCGCGGCCATGCGCTACACGGAGTGCCGGCTGACCGAGGCGGCCGCGCTGCTGATGGACGGCATCGACGAGGCCGTCGTCGACTTCCGCCCGACCTATGACGGCGAGGACGAGGAGCCGATCGTCGTCCCCTCGGGCTTCCCGAACCTGCTGGCCAATGGCGCGGCTGGCATCGCCGTCGGCATGGCGACCTCGATCCCGCCGCACAACGCGCTTGAACTGATCGACGCCTGCCTGGTCCTGCTGGACGACCCGCACGTCTCGACCGAGGCGCTGATGGCGCAGGTGCCGGGACCGGACTTTCCGACAGGCGGGGTCATCGTCGAGAAGGCGGCCTCGCTGCTGGAGGCCTATGACACCGGCCGGGGCGCGGTGCGTCTGCGGGCGCGCTGGGAGAAGGTGAACCTGGATCGCGGCCAGTGGCAGATCCTGATCACCGAGATCCCGTATCAGATTCAGAAGAGCCGCCTGATCGAACAGCTGGCCGAGTTGATCGAGACCAAGAAGGCGCCGTTGCTGGCCGACGTGCGCGACGAGTCCGCCGAGGACATCCGCGTCATCCTCGAGCCCAAGAGCCGCACGGTCGAGCCCGAGCACCTGATGGAGAGCCTGTTCCGGCTGTCCGATCTGGAGACGCGCTTCTCAATCAACATGAACGTGCTGGACGCCTCGGGCGCGCCGCGCGTCATGGGGCTGAAGGCGTGCCTGCAGGCCTTCCTCGATCACCGGCGCGAGGTGCTGGTACGCCGGGCCCGGCACCGGCTGGAGAAGATCGAGCGCCGCCTGCACCTCCTGGAAGGCCTGCTGATCGCCTTCCTCAATCTGGACGAGGTGATCCGCATCGTCCGGGAGGCGGAGCATCCCAAGGCCGAGCTGATCGCGCGCTTCGCGCTGAGCGAGACGCAGGCCGACTTCATCCTCGACACCCGCCTGCGCAATCTGGCGCGGCTGGAGGAGATGACCATCAAGGGCGAGCACGCCGAGCTGATGGAGGAGCGCGCCGGCATCACCGCCCTGCTAGAGTCCGACAAGAAGCAGTGGAAGCTGGTCGCCACCGGCCTGAAGGATGTGCGCAAGACTCTGGCCGAGGCCGACCGCGGCGACGCCGAGCGGCCGAGCGGGGTGAAGGGCCGGTCGTCCTTCGCCGAGGCCCCGGACGCGATCGCGGCCCCACCGGTCGACGCCTTCGTGGTGCGCGAACCGATCACCGTCGTCCTGTCCGAGCGCGGCTGGATCCGCGCGGCCAAGGGCAAGGTCGAGGATCCGTCGGAGCTGAAGTTCAAGGAAGGCGACAAGCTGGCCTGGCTGGTCCCGGCCGAAACCACGGACAAGCTCCTGATCTTCGCCTCGGACGGAAGGGCCTTCGCGCTCGGCTGCGACAAGCTTCCGTCGGGCCGTGGGCACGGCGAGCCGCTCAGGCTGATGCTGGATCTGGAGGAGGGCGCCCAGCTGGTGGCGGTGATGGCCCACAAGCCGGGCCGCAAGCTGCTGATGGCGTCCGCGGAGGGTTATGGCTTCGTCCTGCCGGAGGAGGAGGCCCTGTCGAGCCGCCGGGCCGGCAAGCAGGTGTTGAACGGCAAGGCTCTGGTCTGTACGCCCGCCGAGGGCGACCACGTCGCGGTGCTGGGCAAGAGCGGCAAGGCCCTGGTCTTCCCGCTGGCCGAGCTGCCGGAGATGCCGCGCGGCAAGGGCGTGAAGCTGACCTCGGACAAGAAGGGGATCAGCGACGCCATGGTCTTCGCCGCCGAGGCCGGACCTACCTGGCCCGACGGCGGCGGACGGACGCGCCAGTGGCCCGACTGGAAGGACTGGCTCGGCAAGCGCGCCCAGGCCGGCAAGGTCGCGCCGAAGGGGATGAAACGGCTGAGGGCCTAGCCCTCGGCTTCCAGCGCGGCGAGCGCAGCGCGGCTCTCGTCGAGGCTCGCCTGGGCGGCGGCGCGGAGGTCGTCGCCTTCCGCCGAGCGCAGGGCGGCTTCGGCGACGAGGACTTCGCGGCGCAGTCGGTCGATCTCGGCCTGGCGCTCGACGGCCTGGGTAGCGCGGCGCTGGGCCTGGGCCTCGCGGGCGAAGGCCACCTCGGCGTGATTGGCGGCGGACTCCTCGCGCAACGCCTGCTGCACGGGATCGCCGCCGCCTTCGCAGGCGGCAAGGCCGAAAGCGGCGAAGACGAGACCGAAGCGACGCATCACCCCTCCATGTAGTTCGGCAGCCAGGCCTCGTGCATCTCGCGCAGGTGATCCAGCGGGATGCGGAAGAGTTCGCCGTTGGGGCCGCCCGACGCCAGGTCGCGGCCGAGGGCGCGGCCGACGACCGACGCGTGGATGCCGGCGGCCTGGGCCTTGCCGATCAAGTCGGCGGCGTCCTGGACAGCCACGAGGTAGCGGGCCTGGTCCTCGCCGAAAAGCAGGATGTGGGCGTGGGTCGGGCTGTCGGCGTCGAGCGTGACGCCCACGTCCGAGGCCAGCGCCATCTCGGCGGCGGCGGCGATCAGGCCGCCGTCCGACAGGTCGTGGACGCAGGTCAGCTCGCCCGCCTCGATCAGGCCGCGCACGAAGTCGCCGGTCTTCTTCTCGAGCGCCAGGTCGACCGGCGGCGGAGCGCCGTCCTCGCGGCCCAGGACCTCGCGCAGGTACATGGAGGCGCCGAGCTCGCCGACGGTGTCGCCGATGAGCACCAGCACGTCGCCCTCGGCCATGGTCGAGAAG
>CBIHLR010000055.1:0-13060 GCA_966210875.1 uncultured Brevundimonas sp.
AGACGATGTAGCTGTGGCCGGTGACCCAGCCCACGTCGGCGGTGCACCAGTAGACCTCGCCCGGACGGCAGTCGAAGACGCGCTCATGGGTGTAGCTGGCCCAAGCCAGGTAGCCGCCGGTGGTGTGCAGCACGCCCTTCGGCTTACCCGTCGAGCCCGAGGTGTAGAGGATGAACAGCGGATCCTCCGCGCCCATCGGCTCGGGCGGACAGTCGTCGGGGACGCGGTCCCGCTCCAGGCCATAGTCGTGGTCCCGGCCCGGGCGCATCGCCACCTTGGCCCCGGTGTTGCGGACGACGAGCACCGAGGCCACGCCGGCGGCCTTCTCCAGGGCCTCGTCGACGTTGGCCTTGAGCGGAATGGTGCGGCCGCCGCGCCGGCCTTCGTCGGCGGTGATGACGACGGTCGAGCCGCAGTCCTCGATCCGGCCCGCCAGGCTGTCGGGCGAGAAGCCTCCGAACACCACCGAGTGGACCGCGCCGATGCGGGCGCAGGCCAGCATGGCCCACGCCGCCTCGGGGATCATCGGCAGATAGATGGTCACCCGGTCGCCCTTCTGGACGCCGTGCGTCTTCAGCACATTGGCCATCCGGCAGACTTCGGCGTGGGCCTCGCGATAGGTGAAGGCGCGGCTCTCGGATGGGTCGTCGCCCTCCCACAGGATGGCGACCTGTTCGGCGCGTTCGGCCAGGTGCCGGTCCAGACAGTTGACCGAGACATTCAGCACCCCGTCCTCGAACCAGCGGATGCGGAAGTCCTCGCGCCGGAAGGAGACGTCCTTCACCTTCGAAAAGGGCTCGATCCAGTCCAGCCGCTGACCGACCATGCGCCAGAAGATGTCGGGGTCGCGCTGCGCCAGCGCCCGCTCGGACTCCAGCGCGCGGGCGTCCATGGAGGCGCGGGCCTGTTGGTCTTCGCTGACGGGAAACAGTTCGCGGTCACTCATGGCGGGCTCCGGAAACGGCGTTCCGTCGGTAAAGGTCGCGGAACCGTCGCGCATTCAGTATGGGGACGGCCATCCGATTCCAAGCCGCCCAGCCGGCGAAGCCCCAAGTCCCCATGCTCATCCATCTGTCCTCCTGGCCCGAGATCGAGGCCCGGCTGAACCAGACCAAGACGGTCGTCATCCCCATCGGCTCCAACGAGCAGCACGGCCCCACCGGCCTGCTCGGCACCGACTGGCTGTGCCCGGAGATCATCTCCCACGCCGCCGAGAAGCAGGACGAGAGCCTGGTCGTGGCCCCGACCTTCAACATCGGCATGGCCCAGCACCACCTGGCCTTCCCGGGCACCATCACCCTGCGCCCCTCGACCTTCATGGCGGCGATCTCGGATTGGGTGTCGTCGCTGACGCGGCATGGGTTCGAGCGGATCTATTTCCTGAACGGCCACGGCGGCAACGTCGCCACCATCGAGGCCGCCTTCGCCGAGATCTACGCCGAATGGTCCTTCGCCGAGGAGCGCTGCCCCTTCATGCTCAAGCTCCGCAACTGGTGGGACCTGCCGGGCGTGACCTCGCTGTGCAACGGCATGTTCCCGACCGGCCACGGCATGCACGCCACGCCCTCGGAGATCGCGGTCACCCAGGCCGCCTATCCGGACCGGATCAAGACCGCGAGCTATGAGCCGAAGATCGCGCCGGTAGGCCCGATCCGCGACGCGCTCGACTACCACGCCCGCTTCCCCGACGGCCGCATCGGCTCGGACCCCATGCAGGCCAGCCCCGAGAAGGGCCAGCAGATCATCGACGCCTCGGTCACCAGCCTGCTGGCCGACGTGAAGGCGTTCTCGGACGAGGTTCAGCCCTAGGCCCGCTGGAACGGGTAGAAGTCCGAGCCGAGTTCGAGGATCGAAGTCAGGTCGTCGAGCGCGCCGTGGGTCTCATCCAGAAGCGCCGGGTCGCGCAGGTCGGCGAGCGTCAGGCGGTCGCGGTACCAGCGGCTAGCCCAGACGCTGAGGGCGGCGTGCAGGCCCTCGGTCAGGCGCTGGGCCGGATTGGCGGCGGCGAGCTCGGCCTCGGTCATCACCACGCGCAGGCGCAGGCAGGCGGGTCCCCCGCCGTTGCGCATCGACTGGCGCACATCGACGTATTCGACCCTGCCGACGGGGCCGTTGGAGGCGGCCAGGCCTTGGGCGGCCGCATGGGCGCGTTCGTTCTCCTCGGTCTCGGTCGGGGCCAGCAGGGTCAGGCGGTCCTCGCCCGGCAGGCTCAGAAGCTGGGAGTTGAAGAGATAGGACTTCACTGCATCGGCCAGCGGGAGGTCGGCCTCGGCGATCTCCAGGAAGGCTGGTTCGAACAGGCCCTCGGCGGTGCGGCGGATGGCGTCGAGCGTCGCTGCCTTGTCCTCGAAGGCCAGCTCGTGGAACAGCAGGGCCTCGCGCGTGCCGACGCACACGACGTCGTTGTGGAAGGCTCCGCCGAAGATGGCGGCCCGCCCCTGACGAGCGAAGACGGCGCGGGCTGCGCCGTGACGGCGGGCGACGGCCTGGCTGGCCTCCAGCGTCTGGCGGGCGGGGAAGTCGGGGTTGGGCCAGGCCTCGAAAGCTTCTCGGCCCCAGACGAACAGGTTCACGCCCGGCTCGCCGTGGTCGGCGCACAGGCGCACGTGATTGGCCGCGCCTTCGTCGGACAGGTGCCCCACCGGCGGCAGCGGATCATGGACCGCGAACCGGTCGGGATCGGCGAAGAGCGCGCGCAGGGCCCGCGTGGTCTGCTCGCCTTCGAGCGAACGGTGCAGGTTCGACACCAGGTTCGCGGGCGTGAGATGCAGGCGGCCGTCGCCGCTGTCGACGCTGGGCGTGACGGTCGCGGCGTTGGCGGCCCACATGGCGGAGGCCGAACTGGCGGCCGCGGCGAAGGACGGCGCCTCTTCCCAGGCCCGGGCCAGGACCTCGCCGTCGGAGCCCGAGAAGCCGAGGCCCCGCAGCCAGCCGACGTTCGGCCGCTCATGCGGCGGCAGGACGAACTGCGGCACGCCGAGGTCGGCCAGCTTCTTCATCTTGGCCAGGCCCTGCAGCACCGCGCCGCGCGGGTCGGACGCCTCGCCCCGGTTCAGCGCGCTCGCGATATTGCCCGGCGAAAGACCGCCGTAGGCGTGGCTGGGTCCGACCAGACCGTCGCAGTTGGCTTCGTAGGCCGTCACGACCTCAGCCCCTTCATCTCGCCCACCACCGAGCGGACGCCGTCCGCCTCGAAGCTGGCGACCGGATAGGCGCAGTAGTCGGCGGCGTAGTAGGCGCTGGGGCGGTGGTTGCCGCTGGCGCCCAGGCCGCCGAAGGGCATGTCGGCGGCGGCGCCTGTGGTCGGCCGGTTCCAGTTGACCACGCCGGCGCGGATCTCGCGGCTGAAGCGGGCCCACAGGTCGGCGTCGTTGCTGAGCAGGCCGGCGGACAGGCCGTAGCGCGTGTCGTTGGCGGCCTTCAGCGCCTCGTCGAAGGAGCCGACGCGGCGGACCTGCAGGAAGGGGGCGAAGATCTCCTCGTCGGGGACCTGGACGCCCGTGACATCGAGCACGCCCGGCGAGACGAAGGCGGCGCTCGGCGCGGTGTCGACCCGACCCCAGGGCAGGATGATCCGGCCTCCGCGGTCGGCCAGTTCGCCCATGCGGCCGAGCGCCTCGTCGGCGCCTCGCACCGAGATCAACGGACCCATGTAGGGCTCGGGATCGGCGTCCCAGCGATCGATGACCAGCCGGTGCGTCAAGGCGACAAGCGCCTCCAGGATGCGGTCGCCCTCGGCGCCCTGCGGCAGGATCAGGCGCCGCGCGCAGGAGCAGCGCTGGCCGGTGGTGATGAAGGCCGACTGCACCACCAGCGAGGCCAGGGCCTCGGCGTCGTCGCCGGCGTCCCAGACCACCAGCGGATTGTTGCCCCCCAGCTCCAGCGCCAGGATCACGTGCGGATCGTCGGCGAACTTGCGCCGGAAGTGAGCGCCGGCCGCCCCGGAGCCCGTGAACATCAGGGCGTCGATCGGCTGGTCGAGCAGGGCCGCGCCGGTCTCCCGCGCGCCCTGGACCAGGTTGACCACACCGGCGGGCACGCCCGCGGCCTCCAGCGCCTCGACCATCAGCTGGCCGGTCCACGGGGTCATCTCGGACGGCTTGAAGACGACCGTGTCGCCGGCCAGGAGAGCCGGGACGATGTGGCCGTTGGGCAGGTGGCCGGGGAAGTTGAACGGGCCCAGCACGGCCGCCACGCCGTGGGGGCGGTGGCGCAGGGTCGCCTGGCCGAAGGCGGTCTCAGCGGTCCGCTCGCCGGTTCGTTCAGCATAGGCCCGGATGGAGACGTCGACCTTGCCGGCCATGGAGCCGAGCTCGGCCCTGGTCTCCCAGAGCGGCTTGCCGGTCTCGCGGCTGATCACCTCGGCCATGGCCGGGGCGCGGGCCTGAAGCTCGGCCTTGTAGCGCAGAAGGATGTCGATGCGGTCCTGCCGCTCCAGCGCGACCCAGGCAGGGAAGGCGTCGCGCGCGGCCAGCACGGCCTCGGCGGTCTGCTCGGCGGAGGCGGCCCGGCCGTTCCAGACGGCCTCTCCCGTGGCGGGGTCGATGGAGGCGAAGGCCGCGGCCTCGCCCGCGACCCAGCGGCCGCCGATGAAACAGGTCTTGTCGGTCATTCGGTCAGGTCTTTACGCGGACGGTCTGCCCGTCCTTCAGCTTGAGGGCGTCGGCGGCCTCGGCTCCGATATGGGCCGTCTCGCCCTGGATCGCGACCTTGGCCCTGACGGCGCGGAAGCCGGAGACGCTGTCGGTCGAGATCAGGCCCGGCAGTTCGGCTTCGGGATCGCTGACGATCTGCAGCGTCAGGCGCCGCGCGTCCCGGACGGTGCGGATGTTGTCCCGCTCGCAGCAGACGGTGGGGCCGGCGTCGAAGATGTCGACCAGGCCATTGGGCCGGAAGCCCTCGGATTCCAGCAGCGCCATGGCCGGCACGCCCTGGGGGTGGACCTTGCCGATCACGGCGCGGGCGGGCTCCGGCAGCAGCTCGACGTAGATCGGGTGGCGGGGGGCGAGGTCGAGGATGAACTGCTTGTCCGTCGAGCCGGTCATCCGGTCGGCGTCCTCGAACTCCATCGGGAAGAATTTGTGGGCGACGTGGTCCCAGAAGGGACAGGCGCCGTCGGGCGTGAAGACGCCACGAAGTTCGGCCAGCACCATGTCCGCGAACAGATCCGGCTGGGCGCCGATCAGCATGTAGCGCGACTGGCTGAGCAGGCGGCCCGCGCCCCCCTTGCGGCGGTCGGCCTTGAGGAAGAGCGAGCCCACCTCGCTCCAGCCGGAGCATTCGTTGACCAGGACCAGGGTCTGGTGATCCAGCCGCGCGCCGACGCTGGGACTGGACTGGGTGTGATTGACGACCCGGAAGGAGAAGAACGGGCGCTTCAGGCCCACCGCCGCCTTGACGCTGGCCACGCCGTCGACGTCGCCGGTGTCGGACTCCTCGAGCATCAGGGTGTACCAGGCCTCCTGGCGTTCGACCTTGCCCGCGAAGCTGTCGCGGCTGAGGTCCAGCCGCTGGGCGAGCGCGTCCGGATCCTCCGGCAGGCTGGTGAAGCCGGGGCCCGACAGAATGGCCAGCTCGAGCAGATAGTCGAGGTCATCGGGACCGGCGGGGCGGACAACGAGCACTAGAGCGTCTCCAGTCGCAGGCGTTTGAGGGCCTGGGCGTCGACCTCTCCCGAGGCGATCTTGCACAGGATCAGGGCGGACAGCTGGGCCCGCTCCACGAAGCTCTCCGGCCAGGCGTATTCGGCCTCGGAGTGGATGTCGCCCCCGCGCACGCCCAGGGTGTCGATGTTGGGCAGGCCCGCGGCGTGAAGGTTGTTGCCCTCGCAGACCCCGCCCGAAGACTTGAAGGCGATCGGCTGGCCGAGCAGCTCGCCGGCTTCGGTCACGACCTGCATCAGCGCCTGCTGCGAGGCGTCGAGCGGCTTGGGCGGACGGGTGAAGCCGCCATGCAGGTGCAGGGTCAGGCCCTCGAAGGGGGGCGCGGCCGCGATCTCGGCCACCGCGGCCTCGATCCAGTCGGCGGCGGCCTTGTCCGGCACGCGCACATTGAAGCGGATCACCGCCGTGTCCGGCACCACGTTGGACGGGGACCCGCCCGCGATCCGGCCGAGATTGACGGTCACGCCCTCGCGCCGGCCGTTCAGCCCATGCAGGGCCCATCCGATGGCGGCGGCGCCGGCGACGGCGTTCCGGCCTTCGTGGAAGGCGCGGCCCGCGTGCGCCGAGCGGCCCTTCACCACGAGATGGTAGTTGGCCGAGCCCTTGCGGGCGCCCGCGAGCGACCCGTCGGGCATCGCGGGCTCGTAGGTCAGGCCCAGGTGCCCCTTGCGGCCCAGCTCGGCCAGAAAGGGCGCGGACGCCAGGGAGCCGATCTCCTCGTCCGGCGAGATGAGCACCGTCCAGCCCACCGCGTCCCGGCCCGGGTGCGTCTCGAACGCCTCAAGCGCGGCCATCAGCACGCTGATGCCGCCCTTCATGTCGGCGACGCCAGGTCCGTGCAGGGCGCCGTCGTCGCGGCGGACCACGGTCTGGAACGGGCTGGAGGCCGGATAGACGGTGTCGTAGTGGCCCGTCATCACGACCTGGGTCGGGGCGTCTGGGCGCATGGTCAGGCGCAGCGCCGGGGGATGGATCTGCTCGCGGACGAGACCGTCGTCGCCGACTTCCTGGCTGGGAGCCAGCGCCACGCGCTCCACCTGGCACGGCAGGGTTCGGGCCGCCTCGACCACCAGGACTTCGAGCTGCTGCTCGAGCCCTTCGATGTTCCGGCTGCCGCTGTTGATGGCGCACCAGTTGACGGCGCGGCCGACGATCTCCGCGTCCCGTGCGGCGATGTGATCCAGCACGGCCTGGTCTTCGGCGAGAATCCGCATGGCGGCGGTTTAGCTTGCCTAGTCCTCGCGGTCCAACCGCCGCCGGCCGCCGTCGTCGGTCTGGCGGCGCCAGCGCACGGAAAGCCGTGCCTCGCCATCGCCGCCGATACGCGACACCACCGAGATGTTGCGCCGCGCCCGCCACTCGACCTGCACCGCCCCGCCCTCGACGCCTCCGCCGATGACTTCGAAATAGAGATCGTCGCCGATGTACTTGCCGCCGGCGATGGTCAGGCCCGAGGCGTCGCCCCCGAACGACAGGCGGTCGAGGCCGGCGAATTCCCTGAGATTGCCGACGATGTCGAAACCGCCGCCGCCGGCGAGCGAGGCGACGCTGGAGGCCAGCTGCGCCGCCTCGATGGGCGACAGCTGCGAGGCGGAGCGTCCGAACAGCACCTGAGACAGGATCTCGTCCTGTGGGAGCTGGGGCGTCGAGGTCAGGGTGATGACCGGCCGCGCCGCCGTGCCGGTGACGCGGATCTGCGCCGTCAGGGTCGGGTCCTCCCGCGTGGCGGTCAGGTTCAGACGGATGCGGTCCGGCCGGGTCGACAGCACGACCGTGCCGCCGCGCTCGAAGATGAAGCGCCGGCCGCCGAACTGATAGTCGCCGCGCACGACCCGCGCCGCGCCCGACAGGACGGGGGACGCCAGCGATCCGGTGACCTCGGCGTTCAGGGCCAGCTCGACGTCCAGGCCACGCCCGGTCACGAACACCCCGCCGCCCTGGGACTGGAGGCCGATGTCCAGCCGGATGGCCGAGTTGGACCGGCGCGCCTCCTCTTCCTCTTCGCTCTCCTCGGTTTCGTCGGCCAGGCCGCCGGGCCGGTTGATCTCGATGACGTCCAGCTCGACCACGTTCGAGGTGTTGGGCAGGTCGGCGGCCGAGAACACCGCCTCGGTGACCTCGAGGTCGCCCTGCAGGCTGATGGCGCCCTCGGCCGAGCGCGTGACCCGGATCGGTCCGGTGGCGCGCGCCACCGCGAGATCCGTGTCGACGACACGGAAGTCGGTCAGCTGCAGCGTAAGGCTGGAACCCGAGCCCTGCCGCAGCCCCAGTACGCCCGAGCCGGTGACGCGGCCGGCGTCCTCGCCCCGGCCGTCGGTGGCCTGGAAGCTCACGATGCGGGCGGTTTCCGCGTCGAGCTCGGAGCGAAGGGTCAGGCCTTCGAGCGTGAGGCCTGTGGCGCCGTCCTCGAAGCGGCCATCGGAGATGTTGAGATAGCCGTCCGCGCGCGGGGCGTTGATGCTGCCGGCCAGGGTGGCGCGGCCGTCGACCATGCCCGACAGGCTGCGCTCGCCCCCGAACACCAGGTCCCAGATCGAGCGGATCTGGCCCTGCAGCGTGACCTCTCCTGAGATCGGCTCGGTGCGGTTCACGGCCAGCCGAAGTGGGGCCGCGCTGGCGGTGACGGGCAGGTTGAGGATCGCCTCCGAGCGCACCCCGCCGGCGTCGGCCGCTTCGGCCACGACCGAAAGGCGGTCGCCCTGGAGCTGGGCGCGGATCAGGGCGTCGATGTCCATGTCGGCCCCGGCGTCGCGGCTTCGCGCGTTCTCGAGCCTGGCGACCAGGGAGCCCGCGAGGTCTTCGCCCGCGCCGGCGAGGTCGATCTCGGCGGTCACCTGGCCCGCCAGATCAGGCGACAGCGAGCGCAGGTCGACGCCCTGCAGAGAGGCGCGGATGGAGGCGGCGTCAACGTCCTGACGCAGCTCACCCGCGAGCACCCCGCCGCCGACACCCAGGTCCAGCCGCACCACACGCCCGCCGTCTGCCAGGGCGATGACCGCAGGCGTGCGGGTCTGATAGGCCACCTCGCGCACCCGGCCCGACCCCTCCAGGGAGACCGTCTGTGCCTCGTCCGTGCGGGAATAGACGCCCGAGCCGTTGAAGGAGGCGGGGAAGGTCCCTCCCACGTCGGTCTGCAGGGTGAAGGGAAGGCGCGCGAGCGTGCCCTGCCCCTGAAGCCGCAGGGTTCGGATCGTGTAGCTCGACCCGGAGAAGCGAACGCCCTGGCCCGTGACGTCGACATAGGCCGCAGCGTCGCCGGGACCTTCCACCAGCCGCACGGAGCCCCGCGCGCTTCCGGCCGCGAGAAAGGCGCCGGGCCGCGCCTCGAAAGTGAGGTCCGCGCTCGACGGCGTACGGCCGCGCAGCGCGATGGAGCCCCGGGCCTCCACGCCTCCGGCGTCGAGATCGAGGTCAGTCAGGCGTACGCCGTCGTCGGCGATAGCGAAGAGGGAAGAAGCGCGGGCGGGGCCGTAGTTGCTGCCGCCCGTCAGGCTGATGCGGCCGTCGGAGGCGTCCGCGCCGCGGCGGAAGCTGAGGACGAGATGGGCGTCGGAGAGGCTGAGCGGCCCGGCCTCGAGGACATCGAAGTCAGCGGTGAGATCGAGGATGGGTCGGGCCAGGGTTCCGGTCAGCGCGCCTTCGCCGCTCGCGGCGCCGCCGATCTCGACAGGACCGATCCCGAACGGTCCGCGCGCCGACCAGTCCAGGGCGAGACGCAGGTCTCCGTCGCCCAGTCCGATCAGGCCGCTGGCGCCCAGCCGTCCGGCCGCGCCGCTGAGCGAAGCGCGGGATACGGCGATCCGCCCCTCGCCGATCGCCCCTTCGCCGGTCAGGTTCGGCGAGGCGCCCAGGAGGCGGTCGAGTTCGCCCCAACCGGTGCGCAGCCGGCGTCCCGCCGCCTCGAAGGACAAGGCCCAGAGACGGCCGCCGGACGCGTGGCTGGCGCGCCATTCCAGGTCCAGCGCGCCCGTCGCCTGCCGCCGCAGGGCCGAGACATCGGTGACCCGGGCCGAGCCTTCGGCGGCCAGCCGCCCGTTCAGACCGCGCGATCCCGTGGCATGGATATCGAGGGCGCCGCCATCGAGGTCGAAGCGTTCGATCAGGATGCGCGAGTCCGCAAGGCGGGCGCCGCGGATGAAGGCGGACGGGCTGCGTCCGAGCAGTCGCGCCAGGATCGAGGTCCCCGAGCCGCCCTGTCCCGCCAGCCGGCCCTCCAGGCCGATGCGCCCCCCGCGAGCCGTTATTTCGACCGGTCCGGACACCCTCTGCAGGCCGTAGCCGGCCATGGCGAAACGGTCCGCGGTGACGTCGCCCTCGAACGACCACCGCTGAGCATCGCCGCGCCAGAGGCCTTCGAGCGTCGCGGCCTGGGCCAGTCCCTGCCCGGCCAGACGGGTCAGGGACGGTGTCGAGGCCCGCAGGGTGATTCCCTCGCCGACCGAGGCTCCGGCGCGATCCACCGCGCCGCTGGCGAAGCCGCGGAAATTCTCCGACTGCAGGCTCCAGCCCACGCCATACTGGCCCGCCTCGCCGGCGATCGGCACCAGGGCCACGCCGAACCGCGCGGTCGGTCCGAGCCGAGCCGCAAAGGGCTCCAGCAGATCGGATCCCAGGAAGCTGATGTAGCCCGAGCCCCTCCCGCCCTCGGCCGAGAACCGGCCTTGGGCCCGGATCGGCACATATTCTCCCGAGCGCACCAGCACGTCGAAGGCCTGGGCCCGGACATCGGCCGTGGCGATGAAGGGCTGATCCGGCGAATAGCCCAACGCGCCGGCCAGGGGGCCGCCGCGGGCCTCGAAGGCGCGCGCCTCCAGCTCGCCGCCGATCAGGCCGCCGTCCGCGGCCGTCTCGAAGCGGGCCCTGAGGTAGTCGCCGGGCCGAGACAGGCTGGCGGCGTTGATGCGACCCTCCTTCTGGCCGCCGCGGTCCAGCCGGACCCCGCCGTCCAGCCGCCAGCGACCGTACTCCTCGCTGAAGCCCTCCAGGAGCTCGACCTGGGCCGAGAAGGCGTCGATCTCGATGGTCAGGGGCTGCGGCCCCGGGGGTTCGACACGCGGCTCCAGCTCGGGGCGGCGGATCAGGCGGATGGTCTCCGCCTCGATGGTCTCGGCGTGGAAGCGGCGCACCAGCAGCGGCCAGTAGGACCAGTCGACGCGCACGTCACGGGCCTCGAGCCAGACCCCCTGGGCGTCGGTGACGGTGACGCGCTCCAGGGTGAAGTCGTCCCAGAGGTCGCCGCTCAACCCCTCGACATTGATGCGGCCATAGCGGCCGAGGCTCTTGCCTGCCACGAAGCTGGTGACGAGGTCGCGGCCCGCGGGCGTCAGCACCGCCAGGCGTCCGGCCGTGGCGATCAGCAGGGCGAGCACGGCGATCACCGCCACCGAGGTCAGGGTCCAGAACAGCACGCCGCGCGCGCGGCGCTCGGCCTTCACCTCGGCTGCGGCCTCGGCGGCTTCGGTGTCAGGCTTGGGGCGGCGCCGGCTCAAAACGCCTGCCCAATGCTGACGTAGATCTGGAAGTCCGCGTCGCCGTCACGCGGGTTCAGCGGCAGGGCGATGTCGGCCCGGATCGGCCCGAAAGGCAGGTGGTACCGGACGCCGCCGCCGATGGCGTAGCGGATGTCGGAGAAGTCCGGCGCGGGCTCGCCGCCGATCGAGCCGGCGTCGACAAAGAGCGCCATGCCGAAGTTCCCGCCCAGGCGCCGGCGATATTCGAGGCTGGTCTCGAACAGCGACGAGCCGCCGACCGGGGTGCCGTTCGGGAAGCGGGGGCCCACCCCCTGGTATTCGAAGCCGCGCACCGAGCCGCCGCCGCCGGAATAGAAGCGCCGGTCGCTGGGGACCCGGTCGTCGCCGCCCAGGATCGAGCCCAGGCGCACGCGTCCGGCGATCACGGACTTGCCCTCGTCATCCAGGGGCACATAGGTCGTCACCTGGCCGACGGCGCGCAGGAAGGCGAGGCTGTCGTCGCCGGTCACGGCCGTGGGCTGGACGTCGACCGTCACCCGCCAGCCCTGGGTCGGGTCGAGAGGATCGTTGGAGTAGTCGAGGTTGGCGCCGCCCTGCAGGGTCAGGATCGCCAGATTGCGCTCCAGCGGCACGGGCGGGTCCACCAGGAAGCGCGGGTCCAGCTCGTCGTACTGGCCGCCTTCGATGGCCGCGCCGTACGAGAAATAGGAAGTCGGCGCGATGCGCTGCTGCAGGGCGAAGCTGGCGCCCAGGGCGCGCCGGTCGTAGGCGCGGGTGTCCTCGTCGACCGCATAGGCCTCGAGCGTCAGGGTGCGGCCGGCGCGGCGCCAGTGCGGCAGGCTGAGCGATACGGCCAGGCGGCTGTCGATCTCCGCGAGCCTGCCCTCGTAGCGCAGGGTGTCGGCCCGGCCGAACCGGTTCCGCCAGGTCCAGACCGCATCGACGCCGACGCCTTCGGAGGTCGAATAGCCGACGCCGGCCTCCAGCACGCGACTCGGCTGGTCGCTGAGCGCCACGACCACGGGCCTCAGGCCCTCGGCGGTCTCCTGCTCGGCCGGCGCCAGGGCGATGGACACGCTGTCGTAGACGCCCGTCTCGAGCAGGCGGCGCTCCAGCTCCGCCACGCTGTCGGGCCGATAGCGGTCGCCCGGCGTCCAGGGCGCGAGGCGTTCGACCCAGCGCGGATTGGTCCGGCCCTGGGTGTTCAGCAGCACGCCGTTCAGGCGGACTGGTTCGCCGGCGAGGATGCGATAGGTAGGCTGCAGGGTGGAGGCGGCGTGGTCGACGATGACGCGTCGGTCGCCCGCGACGGCGTCCGGATATCCCAGCTCCGACAGTCGGGCGATGACGCGGCCCTCGGCGGCGATGACATCGGCGGCCCGGCCGGGGTCCCCTTCCTCGATCTCGAGGGCCTGCAGCGCCTCGACGGCCACCTCCGGCTCGGGCGGCGGGTCGGTCCAGACCAGGTCCGGGTCGCTGACGAGGAAACGCGGTCCCGGCGTGATGCGGATCACCGGGACGGGCGGCGCTTCGCCTTCGATGTCGTCCTCGATGGTCGCGCCATAGTAGCCCTCGGACCGGAGCACGGCCATGGCGTCCTCGGCGGCGGCGCGGGCGCGGCGGCGGGCCTGGAAGCGGATCGAGGGCGGGTCTTCGACCTCGCCGATGGCTTCCACGATGCGTTCGCGGAGGTCCTCTTCGAGCTCGCCGGCGACCTGGGCGCGCGGCTCAGCCAAGGCGACGGTGGCGCCCATGGCCGCCGCGAGGGCCAGGACGCTAATGACGGCAGGGCGAAACGACACGCGGCCCCTTCCCGAACAGCGACGCTTGGACACGGAACCCGGACGGACGCCTGCGGTTCCCGGCGGCTGGCTTGAACCCCGGGTCAGTAGAAGACGGTCTCGCTGTCGGGCTGGACGCTTTCCT
>CBIHLR010000056.1:0-12902 GCA_966210875.1 uncultured Brevundimonas sp.
GGCCGAGGCCCAGCTGGCGCCCGGCGCCGTGTTCGGCTCCAACACCTCGACCCTGCCGATCACCGGCCTGGCCGAGGCTTCGGTCCGTCCCGAGGACTTCATCGGCATCCACTTCTTCTCGCCGGTCGACAAGATGATGCTGGTCGAGATCATCATGGGCGAGAAGACCGGCCAGGAGGCGCTGGCCAAGGCGCTGGACTACGTTCTGAAGATCAAGAAGACGCCGATCGTCGTGAACGACAGCCGCGGCTTCTACACCTCGCGCTGCTTCTCGACCTATCTCATCGAGGGCATGGCCATGCTTGAGGAAGGCTATGCGCCGGCGCTGATCGACAACGTCGGGCGGATGACCGGCATGCCGCGCGGGCCGCTGGAGATGCACGACGACGTCGCGCTGGACCTCTCCTACAAGATCGCCAAGCAGACCGAGGCCGATCTGGGCGACAAGTACGTGCCGAACCCCGGCCAGGACATCGTCGCTAGGATGGTCGAGGGCGGCCGCTACGGCCGCAAGAACGGCATGGGCTTCTACGACTATTCGACGAAGCCGAAGCGCCTGTGGGAAGGCCTGTCCGAGCTGGCCCCGGTGACCAAGACCGAGGGCTTCGGCGAGGGCGTCGAGGCGGCGACCCATGTCGAGGAGCTGAAGACACGGCTGCTCTACCGCCAGGCGGTCGAGGTGGCGCGGTGCTGGGAAGAGGGCGTCATCGACGATCCGCGCGAGGCGGACCTCGGCGCCATCCTCGGCTGGGGTTTCGCGCCCTGGACCGGCGGTCCGGTCAGCATGATGGACGAGATCGGCCTGAAGACCTTCGTCGAGACCTGCGACCGGCTGGCCGAACAGTATGGCGACCGCTTCAAGGTGCCACAGCTGCTCCGCGACATGGCCGCCAAGGGCGAGACCTTCTACGGCCGCTTCGCGCCGAAGAAGGCGGCCTGAACCTAAGCCACGCGCGGGCGTTCAGGCCGCATGGCCCGGACGCCCGCAAAGGCGCCTCCCGCGAAGGAGGCGACCATCACAGGCAACGCGCTGGACGAGACCTTCGTCCGGCGCGTTCTGTTTGTCGTGGCCGTGGTCGGCCTGATCGCGCTGGTGCTGAAGATGGCCGGCGTGATCCTGATGATCTTCGGGGCGGTGCTTATCGCCATCCTCTTGCGGTCGGTGGCGGACCTGTTGCACCGCTGGGCGAAGCTGCCGATGCGGCTGGCGCTGTTCGTGTCGACCCTGCTGCTGCTCGCCGTGATCAGCGGGGGCTTCGCCCTGCTCTGGCTGGAGATCGAAAGCCAGCTGGACAGGCTTCCCGACACCCTGCCCGAGACCCTGGCGGCTGCGGAGCGCCGTATCCTGGACCTGCCGTTCGGCGACCAGTTGCTGGCGCGGCTGAGGGCGTACGCCCAGGGCGCGGGACTGTCCGACGGGGTCGGGGAGGCGGCCCAAGGGTTCGCCCGGCGACTCAAGAACTTCCTGATGAGCGCGGGCGGCTTTGCGACCAACGCCGTGCTGGTGCTGGCGGGCGGCGTCTATCTGTCGATCAATCCGAAGGGCTATCGCAACGGCGCGCTGCTGCTGATCCCGCGCGACCATCGCGAGCAGGTCAGCGAAGCCCTGTGCGAGACAGGCCGAGGGCTGAAGTACTGGCTGCTCGGCACCGGCCTGGACATGATCGGGGTGGGGCTGATCACCGGCCTGGGCCTGTGGCTGGTCGGCATTCCCTCGCCGGTTCTGCTGGGCGTGCTGGCGGGTCTGGGCGTGCTGGTGCCGATCGTGGGGCCGACGCTGGCGGCCATCCCTGGGCTGCTGCTGGCTGTGGCGGGCGGGCCGACGACCTTCCTGCTGGCGCTCGGCGTCTACGTCGGGGTGCAGCAGATCGAGAGCAATCTGATCATGCCGGTGATCCAGCGTCAGATCACCTCCCTGCCGCCCATGGTGACCCTGTTCTCGATCGCCGTCTTCGGCCTGATGTTCGGGCCGATCGGGGTGTTGCTGGCCGTGCCGCTGGCGGTGACCGTCTACGTCATGGTCCGGGCGCTGTATGTGCGTGACATCCTGGGCGAGGACATTCGGCCGCTGGACGTGGGCCGCTCCTGAGCCTGTTTCGTGCTAGGCGGGGGCCATGCACACGCGCGAAATCCACACCGACGGCCTGACCCAGAGCGTCCTGGAGGCGGGCAGGGGCCCGTTGGTCATCCTTTGCCATGGCTTTCCGGAGCTGGGTGTCAGCTGGAGAGCGCAGGTCGAGGCCCTGGCCGAGGCCGGCTATCACGCCGTCGCGCCCGACATGCGGGGCTATGGCAAGACCGAGAAGGTCCCGGCCGCGCACCACACGGTGCTGCATCTCGTCAGCGACATGGTCGATCTGGTCCGGGCGCTGGGCGAGAAGACGGCGGTGATCGTCGGCCACGACTTCGGGTCCTACGTGGCCTGGCACTGCGCCCTGCTGAGGCCGGATGTGTTCACGGCGGTAGTTGGGATGAGCGTGCCGTTCCAGGCGCGCAATCCGTCGGGGCCGCCGCTTGCCATGATGCAGGCCCTGACCGACCGGCTGGGGACGGGCGACCTCTATATCAACCGCTTCCAGGACGCAGAGGCGCTGGTCGAGTTCACCGAGAACGTCGAGACGGCGCTGCGCAAATGCTTCTGGGCCTATGACGGGGCGACGCCCGAGGACCAGCGGTCCACCGGCTTCATTCCCGCCGGCAAGACGCTGCTCGAGAGCATCAGCAACCGCGCCCAGCTGCCGCCGTGGCTGCCCGAAAGGTGGTTCCGCGAGTACGTCCGCGCCTTCGAGCGCGGCGGGTTCGCGCGGCCCTTCGGCTGGTACCGGGCGATCGATCGCAACTGGCAGCTGACCGCCTTCGCCCAGGGCAAGACCATCGACGTGCCGTCGCTGTTCATCGTCGGCGAGGTGGACCCGGTGCGGCGCTACGCCGGGCCTGCCGAGGCGGCGCAGAAGGACTGGCTGACCGACCTGCGCGGCCAGATCGAGCTGAAGGGCGCCGGCCACTGGATCCAGCAGGAACGGCCCGACGAGGTGAATGCGGCCCTGCTCGAATTCCTGCGCGGACTGTGAGGCTCGCCGTCGAACGGTGGTAGGCTCCACCCGCCGAGGGAGGGCGACATGAGCTGGATGAACATCGCGCGGATCGCCAAGGTCGTGGCCCTGGCCGGGTTCCTGATGCCGTGGCTGCTGGTGTCGTGCCAGGGGCAGGAGATCGCCTCGGCGACCGGCTGCCAGATGGCCAACGGCGAAATGGACGCTCTGTGCGATTCGGCGGCTAGCCAGGACGCCGATCCGGCGTGGTGGGCGATCCTGTCCCTGCTGCTGATCGTGGGCGGGCTCGCGGCCAGCCTGCTGCTCAAGCCGGCGCGGCGGGCGGCGCTGGCGCTGGCGGGCGCGGCGGCGGCGGCTTTCCTGCTGTGCGCCGTGGGGATGAACATGGCCATCTCGTCGGCCCGGGCGGAAGCGACCGAGCCGCAGGCGGACGCCGACCCGATGGCGGCGCAGATGCAGGCGGCCATGGCTGACGCGATCCGCTTCGACGTGCGCTACGGCTACTGGCTGACGCTGGCGGCGCTGTTCGCCGCGGCCGGAGCGGGCGGCCTGGCCTGGCAGGGGCGGACCCTCAGCGTGGCCGCGCCCCGCGCCGAATGAGCGCGATCCGCATCTGGAGCTACGCCAGCCCCCTCGGCGAGCTGGGCCTGGCGAGCGACGCCTCGGGCCGGGTGACGGCCGTCAGTTTCGAGGGCGCGGATGCGGACTTCGGCCGCCGGGTGCGGGCGATGCGGCCCGACGTGACGGTCGAGGCGGGCCATCCCGAGCCCCGGATCGAGGAGCAGCTCGACGCCTATTTCTCGGGGCGGCGCGACGCGCTCGGCCGCATCGCCTGGAACGTCGAGGGGGACGGTTTCCATCAGCGGGTCTGGCGGGCGCTGGCCGAAATCCCGGCGGGGTCCACGATCAGCTATGGCGAAATGGCGCGGCGGGCGGGCGAACCCGGCGGGGCTCAGGCGGCGGGCGTGGCGCTGAATCGCAATCCGATCCCGCTGATCCTGCCCTGTCACAGGGTGATCGGCGCGGACGGGGCGCTGGTCGGCTTTGGCGGCGGGGTGGAGCGCAAACGCTGGCTGCTGGCCCACGAGGGCGCGCTGCTGCTCTAGCCGAGCAGGCGCATCTCGGGCGGCGGCGGCGGAGCCGGCGGCGGGCCCAGACGCCGGGCGAGGGCGTATTTCACGGCCTTCTGGACCGCGCGGTCGTCAGTCGGCTTGGTCAGGACGCCGACGGCGCCGGCCACATCGCCCTGAACCATCCCTGGATTGGCGGTGATGAACAGCACGCTGACGCCGAAGCGTTGGGCGAGCGTCTTGCCCAGCTGCACGCCCGTGGGGCCGTCCGCGAGGTGAATGTCGACCAGGGCGAGATCCAGCCCGCCGCGCTCGGCGTGCGTCAGCGCCGAGCGGGAATCAGTCGCGAAACCAACGACTTCATGGCCGAGGTCCTCGAGGAGGAACCCCAGTTCCATGGCGACGACGGCTTCGTCCTCAATGATCAAAATGCGAGCGGTCATGGATCGGGCGTGGAGTCAGGTAGCGGATTCAACTCACAAAGCGGTCGTCGGTTTCACCTCAAGTAGGCGCGTGACGCCGGCGTGACAATGCGGTCACAGGCAGGTCCGCCGTGAGGATGAGTCCTTCCGGTAACCATTGTCTTTCCAGCCGGCCGCCGAGCTGGCCCTCGACCGCCAGCTGCGAGAGGGTGAAGCCGAAGCCGGTCCCGGACGGCTCCTGTTCGACGCAGGGGCCGCCCGTCTCCCGCCAGGTCAGGCGGAACCGGTCGCCCTCGAACGCCGAGGTGATGGTGACCTGACCCCCGGGGACCGACAGGGCGCCGTACTTGGCGGCGTTGGTGGCCAGTTCGTGGAACAGCAGGGCGACGGGCGTGGCCGCCTGATCGTCGAAGATGGCGTTGTCGCCCTCGATCACGACATTGCCGCCGTCGTCGTCCTGATAGGCGGCCAGGAGGTCGCGCAGGAAGGCCTGGAGAGTCGAGCCGGCGATGCTGGGGGCTGAGGCGGCGGTGTGCGGCCGCACGAACTCGTGGGCGCGGGCCAGCGCCTGAATGCGGGTGCGCAGCGACTTGGCGAACTCCCTGGCCTCGGGATGCTGCCGGCCCGACAGGGCGACCAGGGCCGAAACGACGGCGAAGATGTTCTTGATGCGGTGACTGAGCTCCTGGCTCAGCACCTCGCGGGCGGCCTGCGCCTGCTTGAGGTCGTCGATGTCGGTGCAGGTGCCGAACCAGCGGATGATCCGCCCCTCGGGATCGCGGACCGGCAAGGCGCGGCCCAGCGTCCAGCGGTAGACGCCGTCGGCGCGGCGCAGGCGGTATTCGATCTCGTAGGGTTCGCCGGTCTCCAGGCTATGCTGCCAGCGCGTCCAGGCGCGGTCCTGGTCCTCCGGATGGAACATGTCGTTCCAGCCCTCGCCGTCGGTCGAGCCGGCCGGCGCGCCGGTGAACTCGTACCAGCGGGCGTTATAGTAATCGTGCAGCCCGTCCGGCTGGGTGGCCCAGACCATCTGCGGCATGGTGTCGGCCAGTGCGCGAAAGCGGCTTTCGCTTTCGGCGAGCGCGCTGCCCGTCCGGGCGAGGGCGTTTTCGGCCTCCTTGCGGCGCGTGATGTCGACCGCGACGCCCGGGAACCGCAAGGCCCGGCCGTCATCGGACATCTCGGCCTGGCCGCGCGCGAGAATCCAGCGCCAGCCGTCTCCGTCGCGGATGCGATACTCGCATTCGAACGGCTCGCCCGAGGTGATGGCGGCGTTGATGGCGGCCGTGACGCGCTCGCGGTCGTCGGGGTGAAAGGTCTCTTCGTAGGCGCGGATCGGCAGACCCGCCGCGCCCTGTTCCTCGGACATGCCGAACATGCGCGCGAACTGGGGGTCGGCCACGATCCTGTCGGCGGGGATGTCCCATTCCCAGGCGCCCACGATCTCCGCGGCTGACAGGGCGCGGCTCAGGCGGTCTGGGTCGAAGGTCGAGAAAGGCAAGGTGCGTCCGAGAGTAGCTCGCCGGGCCCCCAACGGTCGGCTGGGCTTAAATGCAAAGCTGCCGACTTAGTTCAATCGGCCGTCGTTATTCCACCGTGGCGGGCTCGCGGCCGACCTCCTCGACCTCCAGCTGGGGCACGTCGGGTCGAGGGCGGCTCGGGGCCTCCAGCTCCGCTTCGAAGGCGGCGAGACGTTCGTTGATGGCGGCGATCTCGTCGGCCTGGGCCTGGCGACGTCCGCCCAGGCTGACGATGCCGACCTGGCGCTCCCGGCCGTCGATCACGACGGTGCGGCCCTCCTCTATGACGCCGGCGGCCTCGAGCGCGGCCGCGTCGGTGGCGACCTGCAGGAGACGGGGGCGGGCGAAGCGGGCTTCGTCGATGACCGGCTCACGGCCGGAATAGCGCTGGCGGAAGGCGGGCGTGTCCCCGGCCCGACCGGCCCAGCGGTAAAAGATGTGCGCCCCGACCTGATTCACCTTGGTCACAGTGGGGCTCCACCACGGGCGCACGTAGTCGGCGTGATAGTGGGTGGCGGTGCCCACCCAGGCGGCGGTGAAGCCTTCCAGAGCGCGGCGAGCGACGTCCTCAGCCTGGTTCCAGGCCCAGGCGACGGGCGCCCGCGACAACGAGCCGTCGCAGGTGAAGGAAAACTGGCAGCCGGTGGTGCGTTCCGCGCCCTGATAGACGACCCCGCAGATCGAGGCCGGGAAGTTGGGATCGCGCACCCGATTGAGGATGACCTGGGCGACCGCCTCCTGGCCGCGGCGCGGCTCCAGCGCGGCCTCGTAGTAGATGGCCTGGGCCAGGCAGCGCTGGGCGCGGCGCCGATCCCCGTCGGTGGCCGGGGTGAAGCGGAAGGTCGGCATGGCGCGAAGCGCGCCGGACACGACGGGCACGGCGGCGTTCAGCCGCTGGGCGTCGACGCCGGTGCGGGTCAGGGCGTCCATGGTCGGCCGGCCGGTCAGTGAAATGTTCTCCCAGCCCGGCGTCACGCCCCAGACGGCGCGGGTGATGGCCGGGTCGTGGCGGCGGGCTAGGGTTCGCGCGGCGGGATCCATCCGGCCAGACAGCCGGATCAGGGCCTCTTCGGACAGATCCGGGCCGACCGTGGAGACGATGCCGCGCACGTCCGCGCGCTCCAGGTCGCGGATCGAGGAGCTGGCGGACAGGGCCACGCCCATCACCAGGATGGCGGCGAAGGCGGCCGGCGCGACGCGGATGATGTCGATGGCCCGGATGACGGCGCGGCGAGCGTGCGGCGTCGCGCGCCGGGCCGTGCGGCCCAGCCGGAGTCTCGCGATGCGGAGCCGCCGTCTCATCCGTCCCTTATAGCCTGTTTTCCGGCGCTTTCGTGGCCCGGCTACTTCGAGCCCAGGGTGGCGCGCAGCATCCAGGCGTGCTTCTCGTGGGTCGCCAGCCGCTGAGTCATGAGATCGGCGCTGGTGACGTCCTTGTTCTGCTCGGCGATCTCGACGCCGTTCCGCAGGGTCGCGACGACGGTTTCATGATCCTGCAGGAGCTCGCGCAGCATCGCGTGCGCGTCCTTCTCCGGGTCGCCGTCCTTGATGCCCGTCAGGTTGGCGAAGGCGGAATAGCCCTGGGGCGCGAACTCGCCCAGCGCGCGGATGCGTTCGGCCACCTCGTCGAGCGCCTGCCACATCTCGGTGTACTGCGCCATGAACAGGGCATGGAGTTCGTTGAAGTTCGAGCCCCGCACGTTCCAGTGGTAGCCGTGGGTCTTGAGGTACAGGGCGTAGCTGTCGGCCAGGACCTTGGTGAGGGCGGCGGCCACTTCGCCACGCGCCACGGCCGAGATCCCGGTGTTGGGTTGAATGGTCATCGGCGCCTCCTGTGTCTGTCGCCCTGACGTAGGGTGGCGCCGCGCCCATGCAAGGCCGGGCCTTTACCTACCGCGCGGAACCTTGCGCCGCCTTGGCCGTTGGGCGAGGTTGGCGAGATGTGGGGGCCCGCCAGGGGATGAAGCTCGACGCGGTGTTGACGAGGCTGGCGAGCGCGTCCTCAGGCGGACTCGTGACGCTGCTTGTCCGCAGTCTGGTCTGCCTGGCGCCGCTGGTCGCGCTGAGGCTGCTGCTGATGCCGATCATGGCGCCGGCCAGCGGCATGACGATCTTCATTCCCTCGGTGCTGGTCGCTTCTCTGTGGGCGGGCTGGCGTGGAGGCGTCCTGACCAGCGTGCTGTCGGTGGTCGCCAGCACCGCGCTTTATTTCGTGGGAATAGAGCCGGCGGCCTTCGACGCCGAACGGTACCTGCTGTCGATCCTGCTGTTCGGGCTGAACGTGCTGTTCGCCGTACCGTTCGGCGCCTTCCTGCGCGTCGCCTTCCGAGGTCTCGGCGAGGCGCGGATGACTAAGGAAGCTCAGCGGGCGCAGCTGCGCGAGAGCGAGGAGCGATTCCGCACCATCGCTGAAAATGCGCCCGTCATGCTCTGGATGGGCGACCCGTCGGGCGGCGGGGTCTATCTGAACCGGCTGTTTCGGGACTTCTGGGGCGACCGTTCGCCCGACCAGCTTCTGGGCATGGGCTGGCTGGAGACGGTTCGCGAGGATCAGCGTCCGCGCGTCCAGCGCGAAATCGCGGCCGGCGCGGCTTCCGGCGAACCCTTCAAGCTTGAAGCCGAGATGCGGCGGGCCGACGGCGAATACCGCCTGATCGAAGCCACCATCCTGCCGCGTTTTTCCGCCGATCAGAGCCTGAAAGGCGTCATCGGCGTCGCCCACGACGTGACCGACGCCCGCCGCGCGGCCGACACCCTCAGAGCCAGCGAGGAGCGTTTCCGCAGGTTCGCGGAGGGCGCCCCCGTGATGCTGTGGATGGGCGACCGCGAGGGGAACTGCATTCACCTCAACAAGGCGCTGCGCGAGTTCTGGGGCGCCGCGGACGACCTCGCCGGCTTCAGCTGGCCCGACACCATCCATCCGGATGACCGAGAGGCGATGTTCGCCGTCGCCGGTCCCGCCACGGCCAAGGGGGAGCCCTTCGACGTGGAGGCGCGCTATCGGCGGGCCGACGGCGCCTGGCGGATCATGACCACCCACGCCCAGCCTCGCTATGGCGCCGACGGCGCCTACGAGGGGATGACGGGCGTCAACGTCGACGTCACCGACGCCCGCGAGGCGGAGGCCGCGCTGCGTGAGAGCGAGCAGCGGTTCCGGACCATGGCGGATACGGCGCCTGCCCCGATCTGGATCACGGACACCGACAGCGGCCTCCTGTTCGGCAACCAGGCGCTGGTGGAGATGCTGGGTGGAGGCGCGACGCAGGCCTCCATTCTCGGCAAGGTGTGGCTGGAGAAGGTCCACCCTGAGGACCTGCCCGCGGTCTGTGCCGCGCGCGAAGCGGCGCACCCGAAAAGACTGCCCTATGGCTGGGACGCCCGTTTCCGGAAGGCGAGCGGAGAATGGGTTTGGATCCGCGCCGCGACGAGCCCTCGCTTCGACGAGCAGGGCGTCTTCCTGGGCTATGTCGGCATCGGTTTCGACATCACCGCGACGCGCGAGGCGACCGAGGTCTTACGCGAGCAGGAGCGCAAGCACGCCTTCCTGCTGACCCTGGGCGACAGCCTGCGCGACCTGGAAAGGCCAGCCCAGATCACGGCGACCGCCACGCGTCTGCTCGGCGAGCATCTCGGGGTCGCGCGCGCCGGCTATGGCGAGGTGGACGAGGACGAGACGCACGTGACGGTCGGGGCCGACTGGACCGACGGCTCGGTTGAAAGCGCGACCGGGGTCTATCCGATGGACGACTTCGGGCCCGCGCTGAGCCGCGACCTCAAGGCGCGCAAGACCGTGGCGGTCAGCGACGTGACCGAGGACACCCGGACCGCCGACTCGGCCGCGGCCTTCACGGCGCTCGCCGTCCGGTCCTTCCTTCGCGTGCCCATCGTGCGCGGCGGGCGGCTGAGGGCGTTCCTGTTCCTGCACAACCCGGAACGGCGCGTCTGGACCGATGCGGAGATCGATCTGGCGGAAGAGGTCGCGGACCGCGTCTGGGCCTCGGTCGAACGCGCGGCCGCCGAAATCGAGGTCAAGGAGAGCGAGGCCCGCTTCCGCTCCATCGCCGACAGCGCGCCGGTGCTCATCTGGGTGACGCGGGCCGACCGCAGGCGGGCGTTCGTGAACCAGGCCTATGTCGAATTCCATGGCGGGACCTACGACCAGGCGCTGAACGCCGACTGGCGCCAGTCCCTTCATCCTGACGACATCGACCGGGTCATCGCCGAGTCGGTGGCGGGCGAGGCGACGGGCGAGCCCTTCATGCTGGAGGCGCGCTACCGGCGCCAGGACGGGGCCTATCGCTGGCTGCGGTCCTATTCCCGCCCGCGCTTCGACGGGGCCGGCGAGCTGCTCGGCTTCGTGGGAGTGGCCTATGACGTGACCGAGGCGCGCAAGGTCCAGCACGACCTGCAGAACATCAACGAACTGCTCGAGGCGCGCGTCGCCGAGGCGCTGGCGGAGAAGGACCGGGCGGAGGCGGCCCTGATGCACGCCCAGCGCATGGAGGCCGTCGGCCGGCTGACGGGCGGGGTGGCGCACGACTTCAACAATCTGCTGACCGTAGTGATCGGCGCGCTCGACATGGTCACGAGGTCCGGAGAGGACACGGCGCGACGCGAGCGGCTGATCGATGCCGCCCTGGCCGCGGCGCGACGCGGGGAACGCCTGACCCACCAGCTGCTGGCCTTCTCACGCAGGCAGGCCCTGAGGCCTCAGGTCAGTGACCTCAACGCCCTGATCTCCGAGGGAGATCCCCTGCTGCGCCGGGCGGTGGGAGAGGCGGTGAGTCTCGATCTCTCGCTCGATCCCGCGGCGCCTGCGGTCAGCATCGACCCGGCCCATTTCGAGGCGGCGCTGATCAACCTGATCGTCAACGCCCGCGACGCGACGCCGGACGGAGGGCGGATCGAGGTGTCGACGCGCGCGGTCCGCCTCGCCGCCGGTGAGAAGGAGGGGGCGGCGGAAGGCGACTATGTCCTGATCCAGGTGCGCGACACCGGCGCCGGCATGCCGCCCGAGGTGCGCGAGCGCGTGTTCGAGCCCTTCTTCACCACCAAGGCGGTTGGCAAGGGGACGGGTTTGGGCCTCAGCCAAGTCTATGGCTTCGTGCGGCAGTCCGGCGGAGTGGTCGAGATCGACAGCGCCGTGGGGCAGGGGACAACGGTCAGCCTCTACCTCCCGGCGGCCAGTGAGCCCGCGCCGGAGCCGGTGGAGCGGCGGCCCGCTCCGCTGGACGATCGGCCCTTCGAGGGCGTGCGCGTCCTGCTCGTCGAGGACGACCCCGATGTGGCGGCCATCTGCGGGGACATGCTGGCGGGACTGGGCCTGAAGGTCATCCGCGCCGCCGACGCCGCTGAGGGTCTGGCGGCGCTCGAGGCGGACGAGTTCGACCTGCTGCTGACGGACGTGATCATGCCCGGGGGCGTGAATGGCGTGGAGCTGGCGCGGCAGGTAGCGGCGAAACGGCCGGGGATCCGCGTGCTGCTCGCCTCCGGCTACGCCGGAGAGGCCATCGACCGGGCCCTGTCCGACGCGCCGTGGCCCTTGCTGTCCAAGCCCTATGACGCGGACGCCTTGAGGCGCGCGCTGGGGGACGCTCTGGGAGAGACTGGGCGCGAACGACCCCAGGACGACTGACGCTTGCGTTCCGCGCGCATCGGCCTACATTAGCCTCACATTTATGCTCAAAAGCAGCATAAGTCGGCCGGCGATCCCGGCCTTTCCTTGGGCCCTTTATATGCTCAGACTGAGCATAAGGAGATTGGGCATGGCGGACGGTGGTCTTGGCTTCACTCCCGAGGTGGAGCGCGAAACGGCGGGGATCTGGGAGAAGGTCCGGGCCCATGTCTCGCCGCTCGAATGGCAGCTTCATGCCCCGCTGATCGCCGAGATCAACCGGCTGAAGCGCGAGCGCGACGCGGTCATCCTGGCCCACAACTACATGACGCCCGAGATCTTCCACGGGGTCGGCGACTATGTCGGCGACAGCCTGGGCCTGGCCAAGGAAGCGGCGCGCTCCGACGCCAAGGTCATCGTCCAGGCGGGCGTTCACTTCATGGCCGAGACCTCCAAGGTCCTGTCGCCGGAAAAGACGGTGCTGATCCCGGACCTGCGCGCCGGCTGCTCGCTGGCCAGTTCGATTACGGGCGAGGACGTGCGGCTGATCAAGCAACGCTATCCGGGCCTGCCGGTGGTCACCTATGTGAACACGACCGCCGACGTGAAGGCCGAGACGGACATCTGCTGCACCTCGGCCAACGCCGTGCAGGTGGTGGAATGGGCCGCGCGGGAGTGGGGCGTCGATCGAGTCATCCTGATCCCCGACGAGTTCCTGGCCCGCAACGTGGCGCGCCAGACCGATGTGAAGATCATCGCCTGGCAGGGGCGCTGCGAGGTGCACGAGCGCTTCACCGCCGAGGACATCCGCGAGCTGAAGGCCGCCTGGCCCGACGCCGAGATCCTGGCCCACCCGGAGTGCCCGGCCGAGGTGCTGGAGGAAAGCCACTTCGCCGGCTCGACCGCGGCGATGAACGACTACGTCATCCAGAAGAAGCCCAAGCGCGTGGTGCTCATCACCGAGTGCTCGATGGCCGACAATGTCGCCGCCGACGCGCCGGAGACCGAGTTCGTCCGGCCGTGCAACCTGTGCCCGCACATGAAGCGCATCACGCTGGAGAATATCCGCGACTGCCTGCGCGACATGAAGTTCGAGGTGACGGTCGATCCGGCCGTGGCCGAGCGCGCCCGGCTGGCCGTGCAGCGGATGGTGGACCTGCCGCCGCCGGTGATTCCGGCCCGCTACGACCTGGTCAAGGCGCGCCACCACGTGGACGTGGAGC
>CBIHLR010000057.1:0-12788 GCA_966210875.1 uncultured Brevundimonas sp.
GTCGACCGACCCGCAGGAGCAGGCCGCCCTGCAGCAGGCCGCCGCCGCCGCCAACGCCAATGTGCGCGGCATCCCGGATCAGGTCCGCACCAGCGTCGCGGCCGCCCTGGCCAACGCCGAGGCCGCCGCCGCCGGCGGCGCCGGTTCGGGCGCCGTGGCCGGGACCGTTCCCGTCCAGTAATCGGCTCACGCCGGTTTCGAGATCAGCCCTCCGTCCCCGGACGGAGGGCTTTTTTCTTGTCCGCATTGACGTCGGGCGCGGAAGGCCCGACAGGCGCGATCCCATGACGCTTCCGGTCGATCCGCACAAATACCTGACCTTTCTCGGGGTGATGGCCCTGCTGGCCATGACGCCGGGGCCCGCCAACCTGTTCGCGGTGGCGACGGGCGTGCGCGACGGCAAGGCCGCGGCGCTGATGGGCGTGGTCGGCATGAACGCCGCCTCCCTGGTCTGGTTCTGCGGGGCGGCGCTGGGGCTGGGCGCGGTGGTCGCGGCCTTTCCGGAAGTCTTCCGGCTCGTCGCGGTCGCGGGCGGTCTCTACGTCGCCTGGCTCGGGATCCAGGCCATCCGCGGCGGCGCCAAGGCCCCAGGTGAGCCGGATGAAAAGGTCCGCATCACCCGGCGCGGCCCGCTAGTGGACGGCTTTGCGGTCCAGATCGCCAATCCCAAGGCGGTGCTGTTCTTCACCGCTGTCCTGCCGCCCTTCATCGATCCCGAGCGGGCGCTGATCGCCCAGCTGGCGCTGTTCGCCATGGCCATGATCGGGCTCGACGCCCTGACCATGAGCGCCTACGGCCTCGGCGGCGCGGCGCTCGCCCGGCGCATGACCGAGCCGCGCTTCCGCCGCACCTTCGGCTGGGTCACCGGGCTTCTGCTGCTGACCGCGGCGGCCCTGATCCTGTTGCGCGGCTAGAGCCGTTCGTAGGCCGGCAGGGTCAGGAAGGCCTCGCAGGTCGGCGCCAGACAGAGTTCGGTGAACAGCTCGACCGCCTCGGCCAGGCGCGGCAGGTCGCGCGGCATGCGGGTCACCTCGTCGTCGATCAGCGCGCGGACCAGCAGTTCGTCCACCACCCGGCCGTCGTCCAGCGGCGCCCCGTGCTTCAGCCACTGCCAGACCTGGGTGCGGCTGATCTCGGCCGTCGCGGCGTCCTCCATCAGATTGTACAGCGGCACCGCGCCCCGGCCGTTCAGCCAGGCCTCCACGTACTGGACGCCGACGCGGATGTTTTCGCGCAGGCCCGCCTCGGTGCGCGGGCCCTGGTGCATCTCCAGCATCTCGGCCTGACCGATGCGGTCGCCCTCACGCAGGCGGTGCAGCTGGTTCGGGCCGGGCATCAGCCGGTCGAAGACCTCCATGGCGACGGGGACCAGCGCCGGGTGCGCCACCCAGGTGCCGTCGTGGCCGTCGGTCGCCTCGCGCTCCTTGTCGGCCCGGACCTTGGCGAAGGCCGCCGCATTGGCCGCCTCGTCGTTCTTGACCGGGATCTGCGCCGCCATCCCCCCCATCGCGAAGGCGCCCCGGCGGTGGCAGGTGGCGATCAGCTTCAGGGAATAGGCGCGCAGGAAGGCCTCGCCCATGACCATCCGGCCCCGATCCGGCGTCAGGAAGTCGGGGTTCCGCCCCAGCCGCTTGATCGTCGAGAAGATGTAGTCCCACCGCCCGCAGTTGAGGCCGACGATGTGGTCCTTCAGGGCGTGCAGGATCTCGTCCATCTCGAAGGCGGCGGTGATGGTCTCGATCAGGACCGTGGCCTTGATCGTCCCGACCGGCAGGCCGAGTCGCGCTTGGGCGATACGGAAGGCCTCGTCCCACAGGGCGGCCTCCTCCATCGACTCCAGCTTGGGCAGGTAGAAGTAGGGGCCGGAGCCGGCGTCGAGCGCGGCGCGGGCGTTGTGGGTCAGGTACAGGGCGAAGTCGAACAGGCCGCCGGCGACCGGCTCGCCGTTGACCTTGATGTGGCGCTCCACGAGGTGCCAGCCGCGCGGCCGTACGATCAGCACCGCCGGCTTGTCGCTGAGCGCATAGGCCTTGCCCGTCGCCGGGTCGGTGAAGGCCAGGTCGCCGGACCAGCGGTCCTTCAGATTGACCTGCCCCTCGACGACATTCTCCCAGGCCGGGCTGGTGGCGTCCTCGAAGTCGGCCATGAACACCCGCGCGCCGGAGTTCAGGGCGTTGATGACCATCTTCCGGTCCGTCGGCCCGGTGATCTCGACGCGGCGATCCAGCAGGTCGGCCGGTATCGGCGCCACGCGCCAGTCGCCGTCCCGGATCGCCGCCGTGTCGGCGCGGAAGTCGGGCAGCTCGCCGGCGTCGAACCGCGCCTGCCGCGCCTCGCGCGCCGCCAGCAGCGCCTTGCGCCGCCCGTCCAGCGCCCGGTGCAGCTCGGCGACGAGCGCCAGCGCTTCGGGCGTCAGCACCTCGCCCGCCCGGCTGTCCATGGGGCCGATCACGCGGGCGGCGGTTTCGAATGCGGTGTCGAGGGGCATCTAAGTCTTCTCCTCCCCATCGCCCCGCGATGGGGAGGGGGACCACGAAGTGGTGGAGGGGGCGCCTCCGGCGTTCGGATGGTTCTACAGGACGGCGCGGCCAGCGCCGCCCCCTCCGTCTCGGCGCGTCGCCGCGCCGATCCACCTCCCCATCGGCACGCCGATGGGGAGGAGACATCAGGTTCTACTCATACCCGTGGGCGGCTTCGTTGATGACCTGGCTGGGCATGTTGGAGAAGTCCACCGCCACGGGGCGGGCGGCCATCTTCTGGAAGGTCCGGATGGCGTGCTCCAGGCGGCGGCGCACCTCGCGCTCGGCGTCCGAGGCGCCGTCGAAGTTCAGGGGCGCCAGGCAGTAGTCGATGATGGCGCGGGGGCTGGAGATCGGTTCCATGGGTCTGCTCCTTACTCTGCGGCGAACTGGGCGGCTTCGGTGGAGTCCTTGAGCGCCGTGGTCGAGGACTGGCCGTTGGAAATGACGGTGGCGACCTGGTCGAAATAGCCGGTGCCGACCTCGCGCTGGTGGCGGGTGGCGGTGTAGCCGCGCGCCTCGTTGGCGAACTCGCGCTGCTGCAGTTCGGAATAGGCGGCCATGCCGCCGTCCTTGTAGGCGTGGGCCAGCTCGAACATGCCGTTGTTCAGGCTGTGGAAGCCGGCCAGGGTCACGAACTGGAACTTGTAGCCCATGGCCCCCAGCTCCCGCTGGAACTTGGCGATCGTGGCGTCGTCCAGCTTGGCCTTCCAGTTAAAGGAGGGCGAGCAGTTGTAGGCCATCAGCTTGCCGGGGTGCTCCTTCTGGATGGCCTCGGCGAAGCGGCGGGCGTCGTCGAGGTCGGGGTGGCTCGTCTCCCACCACAGGATGTCGGCGATCCGGGCGTAGGCCAGGCCGCGCGCGATGCAGTGGTCCAGGCCCGTGCCGGGCTTGAGCCGGAAGAAGCCCTCCGGCGTGCGGTTGTCCCGCTCGATGAAGGGGTGGTCCCGCTCGTCGATGTCGGAGGTGATCAGCTGGGCCGATTCCGCGTCGGTGCGGGCGACCGTCAGGGTCGCCGTGCCCATGACGTCGGCGGCCAGGCGGGCGGCGATCAGATTCCTTTCGTGGGCTTGCGTCGGGATCAGGACCTTGCCGCCCAGGTGGCCGCACTTCTTCTCCGAGGCCAGCTGGTCCTCGAAATGGACGCCTGCGGCGCCCGCCTCGATGAAGGCCTTCATGATCTCGAAGCTGTTCAGCGGCCCGCCAAAGCCGGCCTCGGCGTCCGCCACGATGGGGACGAACCAGTCCCGCTTGGCCCCGCCTTCGGCGTGCTCGATCTGGTCGGCCCGCTGCAGCGTGCGGTTGATGCGGCGGCACAGCTCGGGCGCGGCGTTGGCCGGATAGAGCGACTGGTCGGGATACATGGCGCCGGCGGTGTTGGCGTCGGCCGCCACCTGCCAGCCCGAGAGGTAGATGGCCTTCAGGCCCGCCCGAACCATCTGCATGGCCTGGTTGCCGGTGACGGCGCCCAGCGCGTTCACATGGGGCTCGGAGTGCAGCAGCTCCCACAGGCGGTTCGCGCCGCGCTCGGCCAGGCTGTGGGTGATGGGCACGGAGCCGCGCAGCCGCAGCACGTCCTCGGGCGTGTACGGGCGCTCGATCCCGTCGAAACGGCCGGCGGGGGCGGGAACGAGGTCTGCGAAGCTTGTCATAATGTGTCTCGTCCAGAACTGCGGAGACGCCGTAGCGGCGCGATGTCGACACAAGAACACGCCGGGGCCGCCCGCCGATACAGCCAGACCGCCGCATTTCGCGTCGTCTGGTCACAATGTGACTAGTGTGTTCCTGTCATTCTGTGACATCCTGACAGAATGGAGGCCGGCGCGGATCGCAAACTCTTCCTGGGCGGGCGGCTCAAGCGGCTGCGCCGCGACCTGGCCCTGACCCAGACGGCCATGGCCGCCGACCTGGGGGTCTCGCCCAGCTATCTGAACCATATCGAGCGCAACCAGCGGCCCGTCTCGGCCCAGCTGCTGCTGCGTCTGGCCGAGACCTACGACGTCGACCTGCGCACGCTGGGCGGCCCCGCCGGCCATGCGACCGAGGCCGACCTCGCCGAGGCGCTCAGCGATCCGCTGTTCTCGGGGTTGAAGCCGCCGCGCCATGAGCTGGTCCAGCTCATCGACGACGCCCCGGCGCTGGCCGACAGCTTCCTTCGCCTCTACCGCGCCTACGCCGAGAGCCGCCGGCGCGAGGCCGACGTCGGCGGATCGGCCGAGGGCACGCCGGCGGATTGGGTGCGCGAATACGTCCAGGGCCGCCGCAACCACTTCCCGGAACTGGACGCGCTGGGAGAGACGTTGAACGCGGCCCTGCTCGCCGACGCCCCGCACGGCGATCTGGAGGCCGCGGCCCGCACGCGGCTGAAGGCGCGTCACGACCTGGCCGTGCGCGTCATGCCGGCCGAGGTCATGCTCGAATGGACGCGGCGCTTCGACCTGCACCGCCGCCGGCTGCTTCTGTCGGAGACCCTGGGGCCTGCCTCGCGCGCCTTCGCCGTGGTCTATCAGCTGGTGGTGTTGGAGCATGACGCCGAGCTCGAGGCCCTGACCGAGCAGGGCCAGGCCCCGGACGCCGCCGCGCGCGGTCTGCTCAAGGTGTCGCTGGGCAACACCCTGACCGCTGCGGTGCTCATGCCCTACGCCGCCTTCCAGCGGACGGCGGAGGACACGGGCTATGACCTGGCCCGGCTCCAGGCCCGGTTCGGCGTCTCCTTCGAACAGGCGGCGCACCGGCTGACCACCCTGTCGCGGCCGACGGCGCGCGGGGTGCCCTTCTTCCTGATGCGGGTCGACCAGGCGGGCAATGTGTCCAAGCGCTATGCCTCGGGCGCCTTTCCCTTCGCCCGCTTCGGCGGGGCCTGCCCGCGCTGGCGGCTGCACTCGGCCTTCCGCACGCCCGGCCGGATCGTCACCCAGATCATCGAGACCCCCGACGGCGGCCGCTGGTTCACCCTGGCTCGCACGGTCGACCGCCAGGGCCACGACGCCTTCACCGAAAGCCATGACCTGGCCATCGGCCTGGGCTGCGAGCTGAAGCACGCGCACCGGCTGGCCTATGCGCGCGGGCTGAACCTGACCGAGCCGGAGGTGACGCCGATCGGCCCGGCCTGCCGCCTCTGCCACCGCCACCCCTGCGCGGAGCGCGCCGCCCCGCCCATCGACCGGCCGCTGGTGGTGGACGACTGGGCCAAGTCGGTCAGTCCCTATCCGTTCGCGGGCGCCGATGACTGAGCCGTTCGCCCTTGATGCGCCGGCCGCCGCCAGGGCCCTGATCGGCTGGACCCTAAAGGTGGAGGGCGTCGGCGGGATCATCGTCGAGACCGAGGCCTACGACCGCACCGACCCGGCCTCGCACAGCTTTCGCGGTCCGACGCCCGGCAACGCGACCATGTTCGGCCCGGCGGGGCGGGCCTATGTCTATCGCTCCTACGGGATCCACTGGTGCCTGAATTTCGTCTGCGGGGCCGACGGCTCGGGCCAGGCGGTGCTGATCCGCGCGCTGGAGCCGACCCACGGGCTGGAGGTCATGGCCGAGCGGCGCAGGCTGGAGGCGCCGCGCGCGCTCTGCGCCGGTCCAGGCCGGCTGTGCCAGGCCCTTGCCGTTGATCGATCGCACGACGGCCTGCCCTTGCGGCTCCCGCCCTTCAGCCTGGAGCCGCCCGAGGGGGCCGTCGAGGTGCTGTCGGGGCCCCGCATCGGCATCACCAAGGGGGTGGAGACACCCTGGCGCTTCGCCCTTCGCGCCTCGCCCTTCCTCAGCCGACCTCTTCGCCCGCCCGCCGGAGATCCGTCATGACCCACCCCGATCTGATCGCCGAAGCCGCCCGGCGCCTGTTCGGCCGCGCCGTCGACGATCTGGACGAACGCGAGCGCAAGGTGCTCGAGGACGCTGTCGCCCGGCGACCCAGCGCCCGGGACCTGAACGTCGCCTTCGCCGAGGAGCTGTCCTTCGGCGACCGCCTCGCCGATCGCGTGGCGGAGTTCGGCGGCTCCTGGCGCTTCATCACCCTGTTCGGCCTGTTTCTGGTCCTCTGGGCGGGGCTGAACATCCTGCTGGCCACGCAGGCCTTCGATCCCTACCCCTTCATCTTCCTCAACCTGATGCTGTCGATGGTCGCCGCCATCCAGGCGCCGGTCATCATGATGAGCCAGAACCGCCAGGCGGCGAAGGACCGGCTGAACGCCGCCCACGACTATGAGGTGAACCTCAAGGCCGAGCTCGAGATCATGGCGCTGCACGAGAAGCTGGACGCCATGCGCACGCGTCAGCTGGAGGTGCTGATGCAGCAGCAGCAGGAACAGATCGACATGCTGACCCGCCTGCTGCAGGCCCGCGAGGCGCGGCCCTAGGCCTTCAGGCCGATCTCGCGCAGGCGCTCATCGAGGTATTCCCCCGCGGTGACCGGCGGCCACTTCGGCCCGTCGCCCAGGCACGACGCCAGGGGCTCCAGCGACGTCTCCAGCGTCGGGTGCATGAAGAAGGGCATGGAATAACGGCTGACGTTCGGCCCGTCGGGATTGACCACCCGGTGGGTCGTGGCCGGGATGACCCCGTTGGTCAGGCGCTGGAGCATGTCGCCGCTGTCGACGATCAGGGTCCCGGGCGCGGCCTCGACCGGCAGCCAGCGCCCGTCGCGGTCGAGCAGCTCCAGCCCCGCCCCGCGCGCGCCGACCATGACGGTGATGAAGTTGATGTCCTCGTGCGCCGCCGACCGGACGCAGCCGGCCGACTGCTGGTCATCGGCCACCGGCGGATAGTGCAGCACGCGCAACAGGGAGGTGCCGCGCCGGACGCGCGGCTCGAACCAGCCTGGCTCCAGGCCCAGCTCCGGCTCCAGCGCCTCCAGGAGCGTCAGGCCCGTCGCGTTCAGGCCCTCGAACAGGGCGGTAAAGGTCTCGCGGAAGCCGGCGATTTCGTCCGGCCAGACGTTGGGCGGGAAAGCCTCGTGGACCTCGTCGGCGAGTGGGTCGTGGCCGATCTGCCAGAACTCCTTGAGGTCCGGCCGGTTGGAGTCCTTGGCGTGCTCGACGCCGAAGGGGGTGTAGCCGCGAAGCGACCCCGCATAGCTGCGCTTGGCCTCGTCCGGCAAGGCGAAGACCTGCTCAGCCAGGGCATAGGCCCGGTCGAGCAGGTCCTGCGACACCGCGTGGCCCTTCAGCACGAAGAAGCCCCAGCGCTGCAACGCCGCCATCTGGGCCTCGGCGAAGGCGTCGCGGCGGGCGGGGTCGCCGGAGGTCCAGTCGGCGAGATCGAGTTCGGGGACGGTGGTCATGAGGTTCTTCCAAGCGCCGCTTCCACGGCGGCGCGGGTGGGCAGGGACGGCTGGGCGCCGGGCCGGGTGGCCGCGAGCGCGCCGGCGGCGCAGGCGAAGCGAAGGGCGACGTCCGGTGCCTGACCCTCCAGCAGGGCGACGACGAGCGCGCCGCAAAAGGCGTCGCCCGCGCCGGTGGTGTCTACCGCCGCGACCGGCGGCGGGCTGGCCTCGGCGATCAGCTCGCCGGCGCGGAAGAGCCGGGCCCCGCGTGCGCCGAGCGTGACGGCGAGCAGGCCGGGCAGACCCTCCAGCATCTCGCCGTAGAAGGCGGCCTCGCCCTCGTTGACGATGATCAGGTCGGCGCGCTCCAGCGTCTCGCGCGCGAGCTCGGTCGCCGGCGCCAAGTTGAGGGCGACGAAGCCGCGGACGCTTCGAACCGCCGCCTCGACCGTCTCTCGGGGAACCTCCAGCTGGAGCAGGACGGCGTCCTGCCCGAGGTCGGGCAGCAGGTCCGGCGTCAAGAACAGGTTGGCGCCGGGGGCGACCGAGATCTGGTTCTCTCCGTCGGCCGCGACACAGATGAGGGCCACGCCGGTCGGGGCGTCCTCGACCGCCCGGCAGTCAGCCAGATCGACGCCGTCGGCGCGCAGGAGGGCCAGGGCCTCTGCGGCGAAAGGATCGGCGCCGACACGCGCGACCAGCCGCACCTCCGCGCCCAGCCGCCGCGCGGCCAGCGCCTGGTTGGCGCCCTTGCCTCCGGGGTGCCGCGCCAGCACCGCGCCGGTGACCGTCTGGCCGGGACAGGGCAGGGCCGACCCGGACGCCACCAGGTCCAGGTTCACCGAGCCCACGACGGTTAGCCGCACGGTCACGACAGACGCTCCGTCAGCAGGCCGAAGACCGCGTCGGCGTCGGCGCTCACGCCCCAGCGCGCGTTCTGGGGGTGCTGGTCGTTGAGACGGAACTCGACCGCCGTGTGGCCGAGGGTGAGTTGTGACTGGGTCTCCACCTGAATGTTCGCCGGCATCAACTCGAACAGGTCCGGTCGGATCAGCCAGGCGATCACGCAGGGATCGTGCAGCGGCGCGGACTGGCCGCCGACCAGCCGCCGCTCGATGCCGTTGGAGAAGTCGATCATGCGGAGCGCGGTTTGCGCACGCGGATTGCGCGCTGCCCGAAGGCGCGTGGTGCGGGCCTCGGTCGCGCGCACCTGATGCGTCACGTCCAGCCCCATGACCACTGTCGGAACCCCCGAGCGGAACACGACATCCGCCGCATGGGGATCGGCGTGGATGTTGTACTCGGCAGAGGCCGTGATGTTGCCGCCTTCGGACCGCGCTCCGCCCATCAGGACGATCTGCTTGATCCGACCGGCGATGTCCGGCGCGGCCTGGAGCGCGAGCGCGACGTTGGTGAGGGGCCCGAGCGCGCCGATGGTCACCGTCCCTGCGGGCCGTTCGCGCACCCGCCGCACGATGGCGTCGGCGGACGGCTCGGCCTCGGCCGGCGCGTCCGGCTCGAACGGCGCCATGTCGCCCAGGCCGCTCTCGCCATGGAAATGGCCCGCCTCGACCGGGACCCGGACCAGCGGCCGCTCGGCGCCGGCGTGGACCGGCACGTCCTTGCGCCCGGCGATCTGGCGGATGATCCGCGCGTTCCGCGCCGTCAGCTGCGCCCCAACGTTGCCCGCGACCGTGGTCACGGCCAGGATCTCCAGCTCCGGCGAGGCGAAGGCCAGCAGCAGGGCGACGCAGTCGTCCACGCCGGGATCGCAGTCGATGATCAGGCTCTCGCTCACCCGCGCCTTTTCGGGCCGGCTGGAGCGCGCCGCAAGCGGGATCAGGCCTCTTCGGCCAGCAGGTGGTCGATCAGCGCGCGCGCCTCGGCGCTGGCCCAGTCGCTCTCTCCGGCGAGGGTGGCGCGGACGCGGCCCTGGCGGTCGATCAGGATGGTCTGGGGCATGGCCCCCTGTCCCGCAAAGCGGAAGGGCAACTCGAAGGCCGGGTCAGAGGCGAAGACCAGCGGCTGATGCACCGCCAGGAATTCGCGCGCCTCGGCGATCTCCTCGTCGGTGCGGTCGACGTTGATCGGCAGGACCAGCAGGTCCGTGTCGCGATAGCGCTCGGCCAGGATGGCCAGGGTCGGCATCTCGGTCCGGCAGGGCCGGCACCACATGGCCCACAGGTTCACCACCACGACCCGCCCCTCATAGTCGGAGAAGCGCGCCTCGTTCCCTTCGGCGTCGCGAAAGACGTAATCGGGCGGAGCGCTGGGTTCGGCGGGGGTCTCCAGATTGCGCAGCGGTCCGCGCGCATAGGCGGCCAACTCGGAGCGCTCGGCCAGGGCCGGGCCCTTGCCGTCCTCGCCCCCCGGCCATACCACCCGACCTGTCAGCACGAGCGCAGCCCCGATCGCCACCGCGGCGACCAGCGCCACGGCGGCCGCCGATCGGATCCACCCGTTCTTTCTCGAGCCTTCGCCCATGACCGATCATCCGCCCCAGGACGGGACTAAGGCCAAGCCTGACCGGCCGGGTCAAGAGATGTGGGGCGGCCGGTTCTCGACGCGGCCCGACGCCCTGATGCAGGCGATCAACGTCTCGATCGACGTCGACCGCCGCCTCTGGCGCCAGGACCTGGCCGGGTCCCGGGCCCACTGCCGCATGCTGATGGCCCAGGGAATCATCGACGTCGCCTCGGGCGAGGCGATCCTCAAGGGGCTGGATCAGGTCGAGGCTGAGATCGAGGCCGGGACCTTCCCGTTCCGCGCCGAATACGAAGACATCCACATGAACGTGGAGGCGCGCCTGGCCGAACTGATCGGCGAGGCGTCCGGCCGTCTGCACACGGCCCGCTCGCGCAACGACCAGGTGGCGACCGACTTCCGCCTCTGGGTGCGCGACACCTGCGACCGCACGCTCGGCCAGATTCATGACCTTCAACGCGCCCTTCTGATCCAGGCTGAGGCGGAGGCTGACACCCTGATGCCGGGGTTCACCCACCTGCAGCCCGCCCAGCCGGTGACCTTCGGCCACCACCTGATGGCCTATGTGGAGATGCTGGGCCGCGACGCCGGCCGCTTCTCCGACGCCCGCGTCCGGATGAACGAGAGCCCTCTGGGCTCGGCGGCGCTGGCGGGTTCGCCCTTTCCGATCGACCGTGAGGCGACGGCCGGCGCGCTTGGCTTCGCACGGCCGATGGCCAATTCGCTCGACGGCGTCTCGGACCGCGACTTCGCCCTGGAGGCTCTGTCGGCCGCCTCGATTTGCGCGGGCCACCTGTCGCGCCTGGCCGAGGAGATCGTGGTCTGGATGACGCCGCAGTTCGGCTTCGTGAAGCTGTCGGACGCCTTCACGACCGGCTCGTCGATCATGCCGCAGAAGCGCAACCCGGACGCCGCCGAGTTGGTGCGCGCCAAGACGGGTCGGATCACCGGCTCTCTGGTCGCCCTGACGACGGTGATGAAGGGCCTGCCGCTCGCCTATTCGAAGGACATGCAGGAGGACAAGCCGCCGGTCTTCGAAGCCTTCGACGCGCTCGAGGTAGCGCTGGCGGCCATGACCGGCATGGTCGCGGACCTGAAGGCCGACCGCGCTCGCATGGCGGCGGCGGCCGGCGCGGGCTTCTCCACGGCCACCGACCTGGCCGACTGGCTGGTGCGTGAGCTGGGCCTGCCGTTCCGCAAGGCGCACCACGTCACAGGCGCGGCGGTGAAGCGAGCGGAGGCGCTGGGGCTCGACCTGGCCGACCTGCCGCTCGAAGAGCTCACGGCGCTGGAGCCCGGCGTCTATGCCGGGATATATGAGGTTCTGACGCCGCAGGCCTCCGCCGCCTCGCGGACGAGCTACGGCGGCACGGCGCCGGATCAGGTGCGCGCCCAGATCGCGCGCTGGAAGGAGCGACTCGGATGAGATTTCGCACGGCCCTGCTGCTCGGCGGCTCCGCGCTCATGCTGGCGGCCTGCGGCCTGCGCGGCGACCTGGAGCGGCCCGCGCCGCTGTGGGGCGATCCGGCCGCGGGCTCGGCCGCCGAAGACGTCAACGAAGAGGCGCCCGAGGACCCGAACGCGCCGGTCCCGATCGATCCGCCGGACGCCCGCTGACGCCTAGATCTTGCTGAGCAGGTCGTCGTCCGAGCCCGGACGGGTGTCCGGCGCGGCGGGCGGCGGCGGCGTGGCCGGCCGCTGATGGTCCTGTTCGACATAGGCGCGCATCACCCGCAGGTCGTCGGCGATGCGGAACACCGCGACATAGAACTCGCAGAACGAGCGCCACAGGAGCGCGGCCACGGCCAGCACCAGAAAGCCCGCCACCATCACCGGGACGGCCAGGAACCACTTCCAGATGTCGGGTTCGCGTAGCGCCACGCCCACGGCGCCGCCGACGATGGAGAAGCCGCCGAGCACCAGCAAGGCCAGGCCGGCCCAGTAGATGAGGTGGATCACCGGCCCCGTCATCAGCCGGTCGAAGGTGATGAAGTTCCAGAACAGCTCGCCCGGCGATACGCGCTTGAAGGCGTCGAGCGACGAAGGTCGGGGTCTTTTTGACGGGGCCATCAACTCGCTCCGGACGGGAACATCCATGGCTATCAGCGCGACCGCCTGGGCGCAACGCGGGGGTTCAGGCCTTGCGCAGTTCCGTCGGCTTGTGAGCGGCGCGCGCGCCGGTCTTGCCGCTTTCGACCAGGTACTCGGGATTGTCCTTCGAGGCGGCCACCTTGTGGCCCTTGATCTTGGTCGGAGAGGTCAGCTTCCTGACCACCTTGCCCTCGGTGGTCCCCTGGCTGTGGTCCCACTTCACCTTGTCGCCGGCCTTGAAGGACTTGTCGGTCATGCGCCGCTCCTGAGTTCGAAGACTCAAAGCGTCATGACGGCGAGCGTTCCCGGCGGCCTTTGCGCCCGGGGCGCGGCCTCGCTATACCGCCCGCCACCTTCCCAATCCGACGACGAAAGAGCGCTTCATGGCCAAGATCAAGGTCGCCAACCCCATCGTGGACATCGACGGCGACGAGATG
>CBIHLR010000058.1:0-12760 GCA_966210875.1 uncultured Brevundimonas sp.
AGGTTCGAGCGCGCCCGCTCCGCCGCCCACTGGCTGGCGGCCCAGACGGCCAGGAAGTCGTTGCCGTCGACCCGCAGGCACGGCAGGCCATAGCCGATGGCCTTGGAGGCGAAGGTCGTCTCTAGGCCGCCGGCGATGCCCTGGAAGGACGAGATGGCCCACTGGTTGTTGACGATGTTCAGCACCACCGGCGCCCGGTAGACCGCGGCGAAGGTCAGGGCCGAGTGGAAGTCGCCTTCCGCCGTCGCCCCGTCGCCGATCCAGGCCACGGCGACCTTGTCGTCACCCTTGTAGGCGCTGGCCATGGCCCAACCCACGGCCTGCGGATACTGGGTGCCCAGGTTGCCCGAGATGGTGAAGAAGCCGAACGACTTGTCCGAGTACATGATCGGCAGCTGGCGGCCTTTGATCGGGTCCGCCGCGTTCGAATAGATCTGGTTCATCATGCTCGCGAGCGGATAGCCGCGCACGATCAGCAGGCCCTGTTGGCGGTAGGTCGGAAAGCCCATGTCCTCGGGGCTGAACACCAACCCTTGCGCACAGGCGATGGCCTCTTCGCCGGTGCACTTCATGTAGAAGCTGGTCTTCCCCTGGCGGTGGGCGCGGTGCATCCGGTCGTCGAAGGCGCGGGTCAGGACCATCGCCTTCAGGCCGCGACGCAGGGTGTCGGGATCGAGGCGCGGGTTCCAGGGGCCGACCGCCTGGCCGTCGTCGTCCAGCACGCGGACCAGCCGGAAGGCGTGGTCGCGCATCTCTTCCGGGGTCGCGGTGATGTCCGGCCGCGCGACCGCGCCGGCGGGGTCCATCTGGACGTGGGAGAAATCGGCCTTGCCGCCCGGCCGGGCCGGTGGTTCCGGCACGCGCAGGGACAGCGGTTGCGTGTTCTTCTTCATGCCTCGCCCTTGAACGGCGTTTCTTTCGAAGCCGCCCCAGGGGGCGGCTCCGTCCTGAGGCGCGCTCAATAGCACGTCGGCCCGCCCTGTCACCCGGACGGGCCTTTCGATTGCCCAAGTCGCACGGCCAAGGCTAGGCTCAGCCGTTCTCGGAGTTTGCCGATGGTCCGCCGCCCTCTCCTCGCCGCCCTGGCGCTTGCGCCGCTGCTGGCCGCCTGCGGCTTTCTCGGCAGGCCGGATGACCCGGGGCCCGAGATCCCGGTGGTCACGGTCGAGACCACCCCGGAAGGGATGACGGTCCTGGCGCGCAGCCCGGCGGAGCCCCTGCTGCTGGAAAGCGTCGCCTTCGGCGCCGACGGACGGCTGCTGGTGTCCTCGATCCACCGGGCCGGCGTCTTTCGCCTGGGCCAGGACGGGACGCTGGAGCGCTTCACAATCGAGGGCGCGACCCACGGCGTCTTCGGCATGGTCGCCGACCGGGAGCGCGGCCATCTCTGGGTCACGACCTCCAACACCGAATACGACACGATCGAGGGCGGGACCGGGACGGCCCTGATCCGCATGGCGCTGTCTGATGGTGAGGTTCAGGCCGTCTATGCCCTGCCGGGCGAAGGCCGCCGGCTGTCCGACCTGGCGCTGGGGCCGGACGGCTCGGTCTTCGTCAGCGATTCGACCGGCGGCGGCATCTACATGCTGGCGCCGGGATCGGGCCGGCTGGAGCACCTCGCCGACGCGCCGGCCCGCGCTTCGCCCCAGGGACTGGTGGTGTCGGACGACGGCCGCTGGCTGATCTTCGCCAACTACGGGACGGGTCTGCACCGGGTGGTGGTCTCCACCGGCGCCATGCAGCAGGTCCGCGTACCGGAAGGCGTGGAGGTGCGCGGCCTCGACGGCCTGGCCCGTCGCGGCAATCGCATCATCGCTGTCCAGAACGGCACCCAGACGCCGCGCATCCTGGCGCTCACCCTGGCGCCCGACTGGACCAGCGTGGTCGAGCGCGAGGCCCTGTTCGAGGGCGCGCCCCTGTCCGAGCCGACCACCGGCTTCATCTCCGGCGACAACTTCGTCTTCATGGCCCGCAGCCAGTGGACCGACTTCGGCCAGGACGGCGCGCCCGAGACCCCGACCCCCGACCCAGCCGTCGTCGGCCGCATCGCGCTGAACTAGGAGCTCCACATGATCGAGATGGTGATCGAAGCGCGTCGCAAGGACCTCGGAGGGTTTGAGGTCGGGCGGGTCCTGCCCTTCGCCCAACGCCGCATGGTCGGGCCCTTCATCTTCCTGGATCACATGGGGCCGGCCGACTTCGCGCCCGGCGCCGACGCCATCAACGTGCGGCCTCACCCCCACATCGGCCTGTCGACCCTGAGCTATCTGTTCGAGGGCGAGATGACCCACCGGGACTCGACCGGCGCCCATCGCGTCATCGTGCCAGGCGAGGTCAACTGGATGACCGCGGGCCGGGGCGTCGTCCACTCCGAGCGCACCGACCCCGAGCGCAAGGCGAGCGGCGGCAGGCTCGACGGCATGCAGGCCTGGATCGCCCTGCCGACCGAACGCGAGGAGGACGCGCCGTCCTTCACTCACCACGCGGGCGGCGACCTGCCGGCCTATGAGCAGGGCGGTCTGTTCGCGCGGCTGGTGGCGGGCGAGGCCTATGGCGCCAAGGCCCGCGTGCCGGTCGCCTCGCCCCTGTTCTATGTGCACTGGGAGATGCAGCCCGGGGTACGCACCGCCCCGCCCAAGGGCAAGGGCGACGGCGGCTATTCCGAGCGGGCCATCTATGTCGCGAAGGGCGAGATCGAGGTCGGCGACCGCAAGCTGGCCGCCGGCCAGATGGCGGTGCTGGAGCCGAACGCCGAACCGGTGGTCACCGCCATACAGCCCTCTACGGTCATGCTGCTGGGCGGCGAGCCGGTCGGGCCGCGCCTGATCTGGTGGAACTTCGTCTCATCCTCGCAGGAGCGGATGGAGCAGGCCAAGGCCGACTGGAAGGCCGGACGCATGAAGCTTCCCGACGGCGACGACGAGGAGTTCATCCCCCTGCCCGACGAGCCGGCGCCGCCGAAGAAGCCGGACCCGACCGACCCGGTCTAGTCGGCCGAGCGGGCGACGACCCAGTCGACGACCGTCTCCAGCGCCTCGGGATCGACCGTCTCCTCGATCTGTCCGTATTCCTCGACCTGACCGGTCTCGGCGGTCTGGAGCAGATGATTGAGTTCGGGGAAGACGATGACCTCGGCCCGCGGATTGAGGCGCTCGACCACCGGGGCATTCTGGTCGGCCGGCACCTGAAGGTCGCGGCCGCCGTAGACCGCCAGCAGCGGCACGTTCAGCGCTTCCAGCGCGCCGGCTGGATCGTGCGCGACGAACCAACGATACCAGGGGCTCGCCATCGTCGTCGCCGTCGCGCGGGCCGAGGCTTCCGGTTGTCCCATGGCGATCAGCAGCGTCGTCACGGCCTGGGCCGCGGCCTCGGGGTCGTCGGCGTTCTCCGCCACGGCCCGCATGAGCGCGCGCTGCGCAGCGTTGCCGGCCTCCACCTGCGCCTCGGGCGCGCCGGCCGCCGTGGCCAGCCGCCGCTGCTGTTCCTGGAGGATCTCCGCACCGGAGACAGCCGTGCCGGCCAGCATGACCACCCAGGCGACTTCGCCGCTGCGCTGGGCGACCAGGGGGGCGATCATTCCGCCCTCGCTATGGCCGATGAGGCCCATTCGCTCGGAGTCGATGTCATGGCGCGCGGCGAGAAAGGCCAGGGCGGCCTCGACGTCGGTGGCGAAGTCCGCGCTGGTCCCCGCGGCGAAATCGCCCGTGGACCCGGCCACCCCGCGATCATCGTAGCGCAGCACCGCGACTCCGCGCCGGGTCAGCGCGTCGGCCCATACGAGGAAGGGCTTGTGCCCCATGATCGTCTCGTCTCGATCCTGAGGCCCCGATCCGGAGATCAGGATGGCGACCGGGAACGGCCCATCCCCCTCGGGCAGGGTCAGTGTCCCCGCCAGCCGCACGCCGGGGGCGGCGGGATTGTCGAAAGCGACCTCTTCGGTGCGGTAGGGGTAGGGCGCGACCGGATGTTGCGGCCGGGCCGGGCCGGCCGTGCTCGCCGTCTCGGCCGCGCGGGTCAGCACCAGCGGCATGTTGGCGGGCCCCTGGCTCAGGACGCCGGTGAGGGTCGTTCCTGCCGCGTCCAGCACGCCCTCGAACCGGCCGCCGACCGCCGGCACTGCGAAGCGGACCGTTCCGGCGGACAGGGACAGGTCAGCCACCGCGATCCCGAAACCACCCTGATCCGGACTGTCGACGACCGCGGCGCCCGTCTCATCCACCCTCAGGACGAACCGGATCGAGGCTCCGTTCGGCAGGGCCAGCGGTCCTTCCCACCGCCCGGACAGGCTGGGCGCTTCCGCTTGGGCGAAGGCGGCGCTGGCCACCACGACCGCGATCGTCGGAAACACGCTCATCTCTCCCTCCCAGGTTCAGCCAGGCCAGCCTAGCGCGGGCTCAGGCCTGTCGGAACCCTCGGAGTCGCGGTCCGTTTTCGTTACGGACACAGTCTCAAGGGAGGCCCGCAATGGCCGGAAAACGCGAACTGATCGAGCCCACGCCGGGCGACAAGCGCTATGTGCGCCGCAACGAGGACGGAACTTTCGGCGACACCGTCGATGTGGGCCGGTCCCTGGCCCAGGATGTCCGCAAGGACGCCAAGACCGAGGCCAAGCCCGGCTACGGCGACCGTGGCGATCGCCGTAGCTAGCGGAACCTTAGCCGCGCCTGACGCGCTCACCTCAGCATGTTGATGGACGTCGCCGCGATTGACGACGCCCGCCTTGTTGAGGTCGGCGGCGTTTCCCTGACGGTCGGCGGCCTGGTCACCGGCGCGGTGATCATCGCCGGCGCCTGGCTGCTTTCGCGTCTGGTGACGCATTTCCTTTGCCGTCTGCGCGACCGCTCCCAGCGGACGGCTGCGGCCCTCTACGTACTCGAAAAGCTCGCCGGCTACGGCATCGTCATCGCCGGTGTCTTCATCGGTCTGTCGGCGGCGGGACTGAACCTGTCGTCGCTGGCGGTCTTCGCGGGGGCCATCGGCATCGGCGTGGGCCTGGGCCTGCAGGGTGTGGTCAAGGAGTTCGTCTCCGGCCTCTTCCTGATCTTCGACCGGATGATCTCGGTCGGCGACTACATCGAGCTGGAGGATGGCGCGCGCGGCGCCATCGCCGAGATCGGACCGCGCGCCACCCGCATCCGGACCAACGACAACATCAACATCCTGGTCCCGAACTCCAAGCTGATCGAGAATCCGGTCACCAACTGGACGCTCAAGGGCGACACGCGGCGGATCCACATCCCGTTTTCAGTCGCCTACGGCGCTGATCGCGCCTGCGTGCGCGACGCGGTGCTCAAGGCGGCGCGTGAGAGCCCCTTCACCCTGCCCGAGACGGAGACGCGCAAGAGCCAGGTCTGGCTGGTCGGCTTCGGCGAGAGCGGGCTGGATTTCGAGCTGCTCGTCTGGCCCACCCAGGACGCCGTCAAGCGGCCCGCCGCCATGCACGCCGCCTATACCTGGGCCATCGCCGATGCGCTGGACGCCGCCGGCATCGAGATCCCGTTCCCGCAGACCGACCTCAGGCTGCGCAGCGTCTTCGGCCGCGAGGGCGACGACGCGCTGAAGGTGCTGGGGCTCGGCGAACACATGCACAAGGCGCCGGCGGAGCCGCCGCCCTCAAAGGGAGACCGCTCCGCCGACCCGGAGCCGAGGGCGCCGCCGGTGAACGATGCCGCCCTCGACCTGATGTCGCCTCCGACCGATCCGACCAATGAAGCGCGCGAGGCCGATCAGAGCTGATCGAGCCGGCGGTCCCGTCCCGTGGCCAGCCGGCCTAGGCTGATGAGCACGCGCGCGGCGGCCTCCAGGATGATGAAGCCGAGGATCACGATGACGGTCACCTCGACGTCCCAGCCGCCGTTCCGGATGACGTCGCGCACCTGCTCGAAGGCCGCGCCGGGCGTGGAGGCCTCCAGCTGGACGCCCAGGGGCGAGACGAACAGGACCCAGGCGGCGCCCACGGCCCGCGCGCAGGCCAGGCCGATGTCGCCCAGCGCCGCCATTCGGACGGCCCGGGGCCGCAGCGCGCGGAACAGGTCGAAGGCGACGCGGCAGACGCCATAGACCACCACCGGCCACCACAGGGCCGCGATCACGGCCTGGACCGCGGCGGTGTAGTCCACGCCCCAGACCAGAGCCTCGATGTCCTCCACGCCCGTCCCGCCGAGCCGCAGGGCGCCGACCCACCACAGCAGGAACACCGCCATGGCGGTGGCGCTGGCCAGCGCCCGCGCCACCGGCGACATGCGCGAGCCGGTCGCGTCGACATAGACCACCTTCGGCTGGCCCGACTGCATCGCCTTGCCCCAGGTGTCGGCGTTCAGCCGCCCGAGTTCGAACAGGCCGAGGTCGCGCACCCGCCAGTTGGTGATGAACCCCGGCTTGCCGCCGTACCGCTCCCAGACGAAGCCGAGGACCGTCACGAGCCCGAGCAGCGTCAGTCCGCCCTCGATGAAGCCGCCGAGCGCCTGGGCGAAGGCCTGGCCCACGTCCATGCCGCCGAGCACGCGGCCGCCCAGGCCGATCACCGAGAGCAGCGCCATCGCCGCCAGCCCGACCTTCATGGCGAACAGCCACCAGGGAAACAGCTCCGGTCCGATCAGATGCTGAGGTCCCGAGCCGTAGCGCGCCGCCACCGCCAGCGGGTGGCCCAGCTCGCGCAGGACGGCCTCGGTCTCGTCATCGGTCAGCGAGCGGCCGAGCTCGGCCTCGCGCGCCTCGATGCGGCTCATCAGGTCGTCGCGCAGCTCGGCGACGACGTCCTCGCGCTGGTCCGGATTGAGCTGAGCCGCCACGGCGGCCAGGTAGCGTTCGATCAGGCTCATCGCCCCATTCCCCTTCTTCGATTCCTTGGTCACAGCACGCGCTCCAGCGAGGCGGAGATCCGCCGCCATTCCTCGTGCAGGCGGCGCAGCACGCCCTCGCCGTCCGGCGACAGGCGGTAGAAGCGCTTGCGGCGCTTGTCTTCCTCGCGCCACTCGCTGGTCAGCAGGCCCTGGCTCTCCAGGCGGCGCAGCAGCGGATAGAGGGTGGATTCCTCCATCTCGATGCCGTCCTCGGCCAGGGCGACGCGCAGCGAGTAGCCGTACTGCTCCGTCCTCAGGCGCGCGAGCACGGCCAGGACGAGCGAGCCCCGGCGGAGCTCAAGCCTCAGCGCTTCGAACTGTTCGGTTTCGCCCATGCCGGTCACCTGCCGCCACATAGTGTGTGACACACAGTGTATGCCGCATACTGTGCGACGCCGTCAAGTGGTGCGGATCAGAGCGGCCAGAAGGTCAGGATCAGCGGGGGGCCGGCGAGCACGACGAGCAGGCTGAGCGGCGCGCCCAGGCGGGGGTAGTCGGCGAACTTGTAGCCGCCGGGCCCCATCACCAGCGTATTGCACTGGTGACCGATGGGCGTGAGGAAGTCGCAGGCCGCGCCGACCGCGACCGCCATCAGGAACGGGTCTGGGTTCAGCCCCAGCCTCTGGGCAAGGGTCGCGCCGATGGGCGCCACGATCAACACGGTCGCTGCGTTGTTCAGGAAGGGCGTCACCGCCATGGAGGCGACCAGGACGCCTCCGACCGCCAGCACGCCGGGCGCGCCCGCGAAGACGCCTGACAGGGCGCCGGCGATCAGATCCGCCCCGCCGGTCTGCTGGATGGCGTCCGACACGGGGATCAGGGCGGCCACCAGCACCAGCAACGGCCCGTCCAGCGCGGCATAGGCTTCGCGCATGCGCAGGCCGCCCAGCGCCACGATCGCCACCGCCGCTCCGAAGAAGGCCACGGCCACCGGCACGACGCCGAAGCCCACGAGAATCATCGCCGCCGCCAGGACGACCGCGGGCAGGTAGCGCTTGCGCGCATCGCCAAGCCGCACCTCCCGCTCCACCAGCGGCAGCAGGTCGAGCCCCTGCAGGGTGGCGGGCATGCTGTTCTCCGGCCCCTGAAGCAGCAGGATGTCGCCCGGCTGCAGCTTGGCGGTCCTCAGGTGCTGGGTCAGCTCGTAGCCGCTGCGCGACACGCCCAGCAGGTTGATGCCGTACTGGCCATAGAGGTCCGACTGCCGCACCGACTGCGCCTTCAGGGGGGAGTTGCGCCCGACCACGGCCTCGACCAGCACCACCTCTTCGGTCGGGGCGCTCATCGTCACCGGCCGATCGTCCCGGACGAGCTTCAGCCGGCTGCGATCCAGGAAGGATTCGAGCGCTTCCTGGCCGCCTTCGATCAGGACGACGTCGCCCTCCCGAACCACCACATTGCCGCGCGGCCGAGGCTTGCGCTTGCCCTCGCGGATCAACGCCAGGATGCGGACGTCCCCGCCACCCAGCTCGGTCAGCCTGGACACGCTCAGCGCGCCGTGGCTCCAGCCCTCCGGCGCCATGGCCTCGGTCGCATAGGCGTTGGCGGCCAGGGCAGCCTTCATGCTGGTGGCGCCCTGGCGGTCGCGCGGCAGCAGCCGATAACCGACCGCCAGAAAGACGAGCGCCATGGCCGTGATCGCCAGCCCGACCGGCGCATAGTCGTACATGCGGAACGGCTCGCCCAGGATGTCGGCGCGCACCTCCGCCACGATGATGTTGGGCGAGGTCCCGACCAGGGTGACCATGCCGCCCACCATCGCTCCGAAAGCCATGGGCATCAGCAAGCGCGAGGGGGATGTGCCGGAACGCCGGCAAACCTGCAGGGCGACGGGCGTCATGATCGCCAGGGCCCCCACGTTCTTGGTCGCCATGGACAGAATGGTGACCGCCGCTGTCAGCACCGGGACCTGAGACTGCTCGCTCTTCAGCAGGGGCAGCACGCGTCGCAACGCCATCTCGACGATGCCCGAGCGGGCGAAGGCCGCCGAGACGATCAGGGCGCAGGCGATGATGACCGTGACGTCGTTGCGGAAGCCGTCGAAGGCCGCTTCGGCCGGGATCACCCCAATGGCCAAGCCGACGACCAGCGCCGCCACGGCCACGAGGTCGTAGCGGAACCGCCCCCAGACGAAGGCGATGATGGTCAGCCCCACCAGGCCGAAGGCCAGCGCCTGATCCAGTGTCACGTGTTGTCAGCCCCGACGTCGTTCACCTTCCTGAACGCCCGGACCGCGCGCGGGATGCATGAGCTTCAGAGGAACAGGGCGTTCGCCTCGCCATAGGCCAGAGCGCCGTCCGTCATCGGCTCGATCCGGCCGTCCGCGAGGAACCCCGTGGCCAGCCGTCGCGTCAGGCCCATCACGGCCTCGGAGATCGCCGAGCCCACGGACAGCCGGCGCACGCCGAGTCGCCGGAGTTCCGCCACGGACGGCGTATCCGGCTTGGCCATCAGGTTCAGCGGCAGGCCGCAATCCGCCACGACCCGCGAAATCTCCTGCGGCTGCGCGAGATAGGGGCAGAACAGCCCGTCCGCGCCGGCCGCGCGGTAGAGGGCCGCCCGTCTCAACGCCTCCTCCACGCGGCCTTCAGGCTCACCGACGCCCCGCAGCCACACATCCGTCCGGGCGTTGACGAACAGTTCGGGCGCCGCGGCCTTCACCGCTGAAATCTTGTCGGCGAGTCGTTCGGCCGAACCGGCCCCGTCCTCCAGGTTCACGCCAGACGCGCCCGCGTCCCGGACCTGTTTCGCCAGCGCAGCAACCCTGGCCGGGTCGTCGGAATACCCGCCCTCCAGGTCAGTGCTGACCGGCGCGGAAACGACCCGCGCGATCTCCTCGACCGTTTCGAGCACGGCCGCGACCGGGAGGTGGTCGCCATCGCGATAGCCGCGGACCCACGCCACCCCAGCGCTGGTGGTGGCCAGTGCGGGAGCGCCCAGGCTCTCCACAAGTCGTGCGCTGCCCGCGTCCCAGACGTTTGGCAGGATCAACAGGCCGGTCTGGTGGAGGCGAAGGAAGGTGTCGCTCATCAGGGTCTCCTTGACGGCCCGCACCCTACACGCCTGCCCGCCGCGCACCTCCCGCAGCTTGCGGTCAACCGCGTCAGTCGTTCAGCCAAAACAGATCCTCGACCGTCACGCCCAGGGCGCGCGCGAGGCTCAGCGCGAGCGTCGTTGAGGGCACGAAGACGCCGTTCTCGACCGTGTTCACCGTCTTGCGGGAGACGCCCACCTTGTCGGCCAGCTCGGCCTGTGTGAGCCCCGCCGCCGTCCGCACCTCGCGGAGGCGCGAGCCCAGGCGTGGGTCAGCCATCCTGGTCGGCCTTGCGGTCCAGCCAGGCGAACCTCAGCCCCGCCGAGGCCCCGGCGACCCCGAGCACCATCGGCATGAGGCGCACGGCCAGCTCAGGCTGAAACAGCCCCAGGCCGTAGACGCCCGTAGCGCCCGCCAGCAGGACGAAGAAGGCGAAGACGATCGCGCGCCCACGCAGGACGCGGCTGAACTCGTCGTCCAGATAGCGCTTCAGCTTCCGGGACCCTCCATCCCAGCCCATGAGGATGGCCGCGACGACCCAGGCGTATAGCGGCGCCAGGCTCATCATGAGCCAGTCGGTGAGCCCGAGCGCCTCGCCGTCCTGGAGACGCCCCACCGTCAGCACGCCCAGGCTTGAGAAGATCAGCGCAGAGATCGGGAACAGCGTCAGCTGCTGCGTACGCGCGCGCTGGGCCCTGTCGATCCGGCCGCCGAGCGCATCCAGCCGGCGCGCCGCCTCACCGGGCCGATGCAGCCAGGCGATGATGGCGCCGGCAAGCGCGCCCAGCACACCCCCGAGCATCAGCCACAGACCCGGCATGCGCGCCTCGCCGATGGCGCCCTGCTGTGACATCGCCCCGATGGCCACGCTCATGCCGCCGAGGGCGGTGACGACCAGCCCGGCCTTCATACGCCCAAGCCGGCGGCTCTCTTCGGTATCCAGCCGTGCGCGTTCGTCGGACATGACCCATTCCTCGTGTAACTCCTAGGTTACACGTATCACCTATAGGTTACACGTCAAGCCTGAGCGTGCGACCCTCGACATAGCGTGGCAATGTCATCTCTGCGGCGGCTGGGAGGCCCGTCATGCGTATTCTGCGTATCGTTAGTGCGGCCGCCCTGCTCAGTGCCTGCGGCCCCGGAACCGGCGATGGCTCCGACCAGTCCGTCAGCGGACCTGCTGACCCCTGCCCGCTGGCGGCCCAATGGCACGTCACAGGCCCGGCTGGCGAGTACGGGACTTTCCTGATCGCCCCGGATGGCCGGATGGCCTGGGCCAACCTCGGGCTGGGCGAGGGCCGGGCGGAACTGTCCGGCCGCGAGCTGTTCATCCACTTCACGGCGTCGGGACCCGACGGCGCGGTCGCTCACGACTTCCAGGTCAACGCGGTGCTCGCCGAGGACTGCCAGTCTGGACAGGGAACGCTGGACGTGCGGGCCTCCCCGCAGATCGGCCTGGGCACCTATGAGGTCACCCTCAACCGCAACGGCGACCAGGAGGCCTGGCGCCAGCACTATGCCCTGAGCGACGCCGCGGGCGGCTAGCGACACATGGTCCAGGAGCCCTCTCGCACCTCCAGGTGGAGGTGGTCGCGGTGAGCGGCGTTGTAGTCGGGCGAGAGCACGGTTCCGTAGACCTGGCAGGCCTCGTCGCGGATGCGGCGCAGGAAGCGGGCCTCCGGGCTGTCGCCGCTCCAGTGGTCCGCGACGGTGACCCGCCGCCCGTCCCTGAGCCGGAATCCGCCGACGTCGAAGGCGTTGGCGCGGGCGTGGGCGCTGCGCCGGCCGCCGGCCGCCCCGTTCACGTTGCGGCACGAATAGGCGCCCATCTGGTCGATCTGGACGACGTCCGAGCCGAGGATCTCGCGCGCCGCCGGCTCGACCGACTGCCGTCGCCAGACGCTCAGCGCCAGCGCCGCCTCGCAGCGTAGCAGCGGCGCCGCCGGGCTCAGCCGCGCGACCGTGCCCCAGTCGACGTCGACGGTCCCCGCCCCGGCGTAGGCGCAACCCGTGCCGTCATCCAGGTCCGCCACCGGCGTCAGTTCGACCCGGGCTGAGGCCAGTTCGGCGTGGCACTGCTGGAAGTCGGCGCTGACCTCGCCGATGCGGTCACGGGTGCGGCCGTCGATCGGGGCGTCCACCAGACCGGTCCCGCCTCCGACCGGCGCCGGCGGGCGCTCGCCCGGCTGACTCGGCGTCCAGCCGCCGCCCGGCCGCACCGGATACTGCGGCCCGCCGCAGGCGGACAGCAGCGCCAGGGCCGCGATGGTCAGGGTGAGTCTGAAGCCCTTCGACATGTACGGAGAGCGCGCCAGCGCCGCCGAGTCGTCAAGGCGGCGACGCGCCGCAACCCCTCACCGCCCCGCGCGCTCTAGCCCCGCATGGCGCCGCGACCTACATTCCGTTCATGAACCGTTCCAGCACGCCCCAAGGTCGCCCTAAGGGCCGCGCCACGACCTCCAAGGAGCCCGTCCACACGCCCGGCGAGGGTCTGGCCGAGGCGCCCGTGCGCTTCATCCCGGCCTCGGCTAATCCGATGGACCGGATGCCGATGTTCGCGCCGGTCACCGGCCCGCGCCTGACGCCCGAGGAGGCCCCCGGCGCCCCGGCCGACTGGACCCCGCACCGTCCCGACCGCAAGGGCTCGAAGAAGGGCGGCAAGTTCCGCCTCGTCAGCGGCTACACCCCCGCCGGCGACCAGCCCGCGGCCATCGCCGAACTCGTCGCCCAGGCCAACGCCGGCGAACGCGACCAGGTCCTGCTCGGCGTCACCGGCTCCGGCAAGACCTTCACCATGGCCAAGGTCATCGAGCAGACCCAGCGCCCGGCCCTGATCCTGGCCCCCAACAAGACCCTCGCCGCCCAGCTCTACAGCGAGTTCAAG
>CBIHLR010000059.1:0-12697 GCA_966210875.1 uncultured Brevundimonas sp.
AGGGCGGCATCTACAACTTCGTCACCAAGCGCGCCGACTGCCGCGGCGACCGCTCCAAGGTGTCCTGGACCCAGGTCGAAACCGGCTCGGCCGTGACCTGGAAATATCCGTCCTGCCTGCTGAAGGGCGAGGGCTCGTCGGGCGAGTTCTATTCCATCGCCATCACCAACGGCCGCCAGCAGGCCGACACCGGCACCAAGATGGTGCACCTGGGCAAGAACACCCGCTCGCGGATCATCTCCAAGGGCGTTTCGGCGGGCCGGTCGTCCAACACCTATCGCGGCCTGGTCTCGGCCCATCCAAAGGCGACCGGCGCGCGCAACTTCACCCAGTGCGACAGCCTGCTCATCGGCAAGGATTGCGCGGCCCACACCGTGCCCTACGTCGAGGCCCGCAATGGACACGCTCAGTTCGAGCACGAGGCCACCACCACCCGCCTGTCCGAAGACCAGCTGTTCTACGCCATGCAGCGCGGCCTTTCGCAGGAGGAGGCGGTCCAACTGCTGGTCAACGGCTTCGTCCGCGAAGTCCTGCAGGAACTCCCGATGGAGTTCGCCGTCGAGGCGCAGAAGCTGGTGGCGATCAGCCTTGAGGGGAGCGTGGGATGATCGCCCTCCTGGCCGTCGCCGCGCTCGCCCAACAGTCCGTCTCGCCGCCTGAGGCCGCCTCACTGCGCCCGGTCGAACTTGCGGAGCTGGTGACCGATCTGCTGCCGGCCGAAGGCTCCGCGCAGCGCGGCTGGACGCCCGCCGAGGATGCGCGCATCGCGTGGATCACGCCCGACCCCTCGCCGAGCGGCGAACATCTGGGCTTGGCGCGCGTGACCGTCGCGGGCCAGGCCTCGACCTTCGAGGGCCGTGAACTGGCCTGGTCGGTGGTCGTTCGGCCAGACCTGATCAAGATCGAGCCCGGCACGCCGCAAATCTATTGCTTTGGCGCCGCCTTCACGGGCTGCAGCTTCTCGCCGGCGGACGCACTGGAAGGTCTCGACCTGCGTCCTGTCTGCGCCGATGACTTCGGCGGTTTCAGCCGCGTCGAGGTCTATGAAGCGACCGCCGAAGGTCGACGCGCCTTCGTGCGCCACACCCTGAGCGGCGACGCCGAGGGCGCCAACGCCTGGCTCGAAATCTCGCTTGCTCCGCTGGCGTGCGAAATCTGATGACCCAGCCCTGGTTCCACATGGACGGCAGCATCTTCCGCATCCGGCCGGTGACCCGCGCCGGCTGGACGGTGGCCCTCACCGCCTTCGCGGTGGACGTGCTGCTCGCCCTAGCCGCCGCCGTGGCGGTCTTCACGACCGACGACCTCAAGTGGGTGCTGCTGCCCGTGGTCGGCTTCCCTGCGGTGCTCGCCGTCCTTTTCCTCATCATCGCGGCCACCACGCCGCGCACCGGTTCGCGCTGAATGCTCTCGATCAACGACCTCTCCGTCTCCGTCGCCGACAAGCCGATCCTGAAGGGGCTGTCCCTCCAGGTCCCCGCCGGCGAGGTGCACGCCGTCATGGGCCCGAACGGCGCGGGCAAGTCGACGCTTGGTTATTCGCTGGCCGGTCGGCCCGGCTATGAGGTCACCGGCGGATCGGCCTCCTGGAACGGCGAGGACCTGCTGGCGCTCGAGCCCGCCGAGCGCGCGGCCAGGGGCCTGTTCCTGTCCTTCCAGTACCCGATGGAGATCGCCGGCGTGCCCGCGCTGACCTTCGTGCGCGCCGCCGTGAACGCCCAGCGCCGCCAGCGGGGCGAGGACGAGATCACCGCGCCGGAGTTCCTCAAGCGCGCCCGCGAGGCCGCCAGGGCGTTGAAGATGGACTTCGACATGCTCAAGCGGCCGCTTAACGTCGGCTTCTCGGGCGGTGAGAAGAAGCGCATGGAAGTGCTTCAGATGGCTATGCTTCAGCCGTCGCTTCTGATCCTCGATGAAACCGACTCCGGCCTCGACATCGACGCGCTCAAGGTGGTGGCCGACGGGGTGAACGCCCTGCGTTCGCCGGACCGTTCGATGCTGGTCATCACCCACTACCAGCGCCTGCTCGACTACATCCGGCCCGACCGGGTGCATGTGCTGGTCGCCGGTCGCATCGTCGCCTCGGGCGGGCCCGAGCTCGCGCTCGATCTGGAGGCCGAGGGGTACGACAAGTACCTGGCCGCCGCCTGATGGACCTAGCCGCCCGCATCGATCTGAACGACGCCGAGACCTTCCCGTCCCGCCGCAGCGAGGACTGGAAGTACACCGACGTGCGCCGCTGGCTGCGCGCGGTGCCAGAGCCGGCCGAGCCGTTTGACGTGAAGCCGCTTACCGGCGTGTTCGGAGGCATTTCAGGCGAGTACCCGCCTCATGAGACCGTCTTCGCCAACGGTTCCTTCCTGCACATGACCGCCCACCCGGATGAAAATTTCGGCGGCAATCAGGTCACCATCTTTGGCCGGAAGGATGTCGCGGGCCGCTCGCTCGCGCCGCACCTCGAAATCCTTCGGTTCGTGAGTTTGGCCAATGGCGAAGGCTGGCAGGCGTCAGTCGGCTTCACCGCGGGGCCCGGCGACCACGTCGTGCTGCTGGAGAGCTACGAGGGCCAAGGAAGCTACGTCGGCAACGCCGTGCTGAACATCGCCGTCATGGAAGGCGCTCGACTTGAGCGGATCGTCCTGGCCGACGACTCGGACGAATCCCTCAGCTTCTCACAGGCCAATGTGACCCTCGCGGCCGGCGCCGCATTCTCCCAGACCGTCCTCACCACTGGCGCCAAGCTCCAGCGCCTCGAGACCCGCGTGCGCCATCCGGGCGAGGGCGCGGCCGTCCGGCTCGACGGTGCCTATCTCCTGGCCGGCGCCCGCCACGCGGACCTGACCACCGAGGTCGACCACGTCGGCCCGAACGGCCTGACCGACCAGCTGGCCAAGGGCGTCGTCCGCGACAGCAGCCGCGGCGTCTTCCAGGGCCGTATCGTGGTCCGCAAGGGCGCGGACGGCACGGACGCCCGCATGGGCCACCACGCCCTGATCACCTCCGAACGCGGCGAGGTCGACGCCAAGCCGGAGCTGGAAATCTACGCCGACGACGTTTCCTGCGCACACGGCAATACCGTCGGCGCGCTGGACGAGCAGGCGCTGTTCTACATGCAGCAGCGCGGCATCCCCGCCGAGACGGCGCGGGTCATGCTGACTGAGGCCTTCGTGATGGAGGTGGTCGACCGCATCGGCCACGAGGGCGCACGCGAGGCCGTGCGCGCCTGGCTGTCGGAGCGGCTGTGATGGCCTTCGACGCCTACGCCATCCGGGACCAGTTCCCGATCCTGTCGCGCCAGGTGAACGGCCGGCCGCTGGTCTATCTGGACAACGCCGCCTCGGCGCAGAAGCCGCGCGCGGTGATCGAGGCCATGACGGCGGCGATGGAGGGCTCCTACGCCAACGTCCACCGCGGCTTGCACACCCTGGCCAACGAGGCGACCGAGGCGTTCGAGGCCTCGCGTGCATCCGTCGCCCGGCTGCTGAACGCCACGGCCGAGGAGATCGTCTTCACCAAGGGCGGCACCGAGGCCCTGAACCTGCTGGCCTCCTCGATCGGCCAGACGCTCCAGGCCGGCGACGAGGTGGTGCTGACCCAGATGGAGCACCACTCCAACATCGTGCCCTGGCACCTGCTGCGTGAGCGCAAGGGCGTCGTCCTGCGCTTCGCCCGCATCCGCGACGACGGCTCGCTCGACCTTGATCATCTGATGAGCCTTCTGGGCCCGCGCACGCGCGTGGTGTCGGTCGCCCACATCTCGAACGTCCTGGGCACCATGAACCCGGTGAAGGCCATCGGCGAGATGGCGCACGCGGTCGGCGCCCTGATGGTGGTCGACGGCTGCCAGGGGGTCGTCCACGCCGCGCCGGACGTGAAGGACCTCGACTGCGACTTCTACGTCTTCACCGGCCACAAGCTTTATGGACCCACCGGCATCGGTGTCCTCTACGGCAAGGCCGAGCGGCTGGCCGCGCTCCCGCCCTATCAGGGCGGCGGCGAGATGATCGAGACCGTGTCCGAGGAGTTGGTCCGCTACGCCGAGCCGCCGCGCCGCTTCGAGGCGGGCACGCCGCCGATCCTGGAGGCCATCGGCCTGGGCGCCGCGGTCGAGTGGTTCATGGCCCAGGACCGGCAGGCCATCCTCAGGCACGAGCACGCCCTCTACGACCGCGCCTTCTCCCGGCTCGACGGCCTCAACTGGTTCCGCCCGCTCGGGACCGCCCCGGACAAAGGCGCCATTCTCGCCTTCACGGTCGAGGGCGCCCACGCGCACGACATCGCCCAGATCCTGGACCGTCAGGGCGTCGCCGTGCGCGCCGGCCAGCACTGCGCCGAGCCGCTGATGACCCGGCTGGGGGTGACGTCGAGCGTGCGGGCCAGCTTCGCCCTATATAACACCCCGGAGGAGGCCGACGCCTTCGCCGACGCCCTGATCAAGGCCAGGGATTTCTTCGCGTGACGGACATGGACGACGGAACCATCAGCAAGAGCGACGACTTCGCCGCTGCCTGGGACGCTCCCCAGAAGGGCGCCTTGGATCAGGCCGAGCTCGACCGGCTGACCGACGAGCTGGTCACGGCGCTCAAGACCGTGTTCGACCCCGAGATCCCGGTCGATATCTACGAGCTGGGCCTCATCTACCGCGTCGACATCAACGACGACCGCGACGTGGTCATCGATATGACCCTGACCGCGCCGGGCTGTCCGGTCGCGGGCGAGATGCCGGGCTGGGTCGAGGACGCCGTCCGCAAGGTCGAGGGCGTGCGCTCGGCGACCGCGCGCCTGGTCTTCGATCCGCCGTGGGATCCCTCCAAGATGAGCGACGAGGCCAAGCTCGCGCTCAACATGTTCTGACCATGGACGTCCAGACCGCCACGCCGCGCCGCCGCGAACGGCCCAAGGTCGTGACCCTGACCGAGGCCGCCGCCGCCCGCGTGCGCGAAATCCTCGCCCGCGCCGACAAGCCTTACGTGGGCCTGCGCGTCGGGGTGAAGAACGGCGGCTGCGCCGGCCAGGAATACGTCGTCGAATACGCCGAGACCGCCGGGCCGCTGGACGAGGTGGTCGAGGACAAGGGCGTGAAGATTCTCATCGAGCCCAAGGCCGTGCTGTTCCTGCTCGGTTCCGAGATCGACTACGAGACCACCCGACTGGCCGCGAAGTTCGTCTTCCGCAATCCGAACGAAACCGACGCCTGCGGCTGCGGCGAGAGCGTCACCATCCAGCCGGCGGCGCCGGTCTGATGGCCTACGACCCGGCCTTCGGGGACTGGGTCAGGGACCATCTGCACGGGCTGGGCCCCATCGAGATCCGGCCCATGTTCGGCGGCGCCGGCGTCAAGTTCGACGGCGCCATGTTCGCCATCCTCGACGACGGCGTGCTTTGGCTGAAGGCCGACGAGGCGCTCGCCCGAGACCTGCAGGCTGAAGGCGCGCGCCAGTTCACCTATCCGACCAAGGACGGCCGGCAGATGGCGATGGCTTACTGGTCGCTGCCGGAGACAGCTCTCGACGCCCCGGACGAGGCGGTCGGCTGGGCCCGCAGGTCGATCGCCGTCGCCGCGGCGAAGGCTGCGGCCAGCCCTAAGCGGCGCACGAAGAGCTAGGCCGCCTTCCGCTCGGCGCGCCGCACCTCATCAGGCGCCAGAACCTGCACTGCAGGGGTGACCGGCTGTCCGGTCGCCTCGGCGACCAGTTCCGCCGTGCGGCCTTCGATCATCGCCTCCAGCCGCGCCATGAACTCGGCGCGCTCCAGGCCGGGCGGGATGGGATCGAGGAACTCGATGGTCGCGGTCCCCGGGGTCTTGCGGAATTCCTCCTGTGGCCAGAACAGGCCGAGATTGGTGGCCAGCGGCACGACCGGCAGGTTGAAGTCGCGATACATGTGCCAGACGCCGGTCCGATAGCGGAACTTCTCGCCGACCTTGGCGAGGTTGCCTTCCGGATAGATCAGGATGCGCCGGCCTTCGGCGTGGGCGCGTGCGGCGTTCTCGGCCAGCGCCTTGCGCGCTTCGTGCCCGCCGCAGTTATTGACGACGATGGCGCCCAGCTTCTGCAGCACGTTCCCGAGAAGCGGGAACCGCTCCAGGTGGTCGCCGGTGACGAAGGCCAGGTCGCCGAACTGGTCATAGACGGAAAACCCGTCGCCCCAGCTCTGGTGCTTGGCCGCGATGATGAAGGCGCCCTCAGGCAGGCGTTCCTTGCCGCGGGCCTCGATCCGGATGCCCGCCAGCAGGCGCATCGCCTGGACCATCCGCCGGACGTACTCGCGGATCACCCACTGGACCGCGCGGCGGCCGGGCGCCAGGGCGGCGAAGGCGGCCGTCAGCGTGTAGCCGATCGACAGAACCCAGTAGGCGATGTTGAAAGCGAGACTTCTCATCCGCGAAGTCTAGCCCTGACCCCTGGGCGGTGTCAGGCGGCCTTCTCCAGGCCGCCGGCGACGGTCACCCTGTTCCGGCCGCCACGCTTGGATGCGTAAAGCGCCTGGTCGGCGCGGCCCAGCAGGCAGGCCGGGGTCTCGCCGCGCTCCCAGTGGGCCAGGCCGATGGAGATGGTCACGGCCCCCAGCTCCTCGTTGGTCGAGCGCCGCTTGAGGACGCGCGAGCCGATCTCGCTGCGCACGGCTTCCATAAGGGCCTCGGCGCCGGCGGCGGCCGCCCCCGGGAAGATCACCGCGAACTCCTCGCCGCCATAGCGGGCGGCGACGCGCGGCGGGCTGGCGACGCGGGACAGGACGCTGGCGACGTACCGCAGCACCTGGTCGCCGGTCTGGTGGCCCCAAGTGTCGTTGAAGCGCTTGAAGTGGTCGACGTCGAGCACCGCCAGGGTCAGCGGCTGGCCGGCGGCGGCGGCCTCGGCGCAACGGCGCTCGAGCTCGTCGTCGAAGGCCTTGCGGTTGGCCAGGTTGGTCAGGGCGTCGGTCATGGCGTCGCGCCGGACCTGCTCCAGGTGCTCGCGCAGCTTCGCCACTTCCTTGGTGGAGGCGGCCAGACGCTGTTCGAGCGCAGAGTTTTCCTCGCGGGCCTGGACGGTGGCGCGGGTCAGGGTCTGGATCACCTGCTTGACCTGCGGCGCGTCGGCGGCCTGCAGGCCCTCGCCGGCTTCGGCCAGGGTTTCGCCGTAGGCCGCCTGGGAGCGCTGGGCCTCCGCGATGGCGGCGCCGACGCTGTTCAACTCCCGCGACAGCTGGGCTCCGGCGTCCCGGATCTCCTCGGAGAGTCGCGCGCGGGGCAGGAATTCGGTGGCGAGGCGCTCGGACTCCTCGTCGCTCAGCACCCCGTCCTTCAGGATGCGATCGATTTCCTTGGCCAGGGGGCTTTCCGGCTGGCCGAGGTAATGCAGCCAGAGCTCGAAGTTCAGGGGCGTCGGCCAGACTCCGGCGCGCTCCATCGACTGCAGCGCATTCTTCGCCAGGTCATAGGCCGCGGGGCCCCTGAGCGTCGTGTCGACATCGGCGGTCATGCATCCCCCTCGGCCAGACGTTCTGTCGGGTCGCGGGCAGACTAGGCCGCCAAGCGTAACGGCCGGATTAAGCCGGCTCGTTCTTTTTCGATTTCGTGGGCAGAGGGGCGGCGCGCAGCAGGAAAGCCGGCGTCGAATCGCCAAAGCCGGCGGCGCGGGGGCCGTCGTCCTCGTCGCGGCGGCCGCGTGAGCGGTCGCGTCCCTGATCGCGCTCGGAGCGCGCCGAGCGGCTCTCGGCTTCGCCCCGAGGAGCGCGTTCGCGGCGCGGTTCGCGGCCCCGACGGGGTTCGCGCTCGGGGGGGACCTCAGCGGTGGCTTCGACGCTCTCAGCGGCCTCGGGGGCCTCGACCGTGGCTTCGGTCGGCGCCTCCGTGCGCTCAGCGCGGTCGCCTCCGCGGCGGCGACGGCCACGGGTGCGGGCTTCACGGACCTCGGGTTCGGCTTCCGGCGTGGCGACAGCTCCGTCCTCGCGCGGCTCGGCCTTGATCGGCTCCATGGAGGCGGTCTGACCGTGGTCGGCGATGGGGCGAGGGCGCCGGTCGCGATCACGGCTGGTGCGCGGCTTGTCGCGACCGCTCTTGGCGCGCGGCTCGCTCTTCACACCCGTCAGGTCGAGATCCAGCGTGATCTCCACCGGCTCCATCTTGATGAGCTTCAGGACCTTGTCCAACGACCGGTCGTCGTTGGGCGTGACGATCATGAAGGTCTGGCCCTTGCGGCCAGCCCGGCCGGTCCGGCCGATGCGGTGCACGTAGTCGTCGGCGTGGTGCGGCACGTCGTAGTTGAAGACGTGGCTGACGTCCGGGATGTCGAGGCCGCGGGCGGCCACGTCGGACGCCACCAGCAGGCGCAATTCCCCCGAGCGGAAGTCCGCCAGGGTCTTCATGCGCAGGCTCTGGTCCAGATCGCCGTGGATCGGCGCGGCGTCGAAGCCATGCACCTTCAGCGACTTGGCGACGATGTCCACCTCGGACTTCCGGTTGCAGAAGACGATGCCGTTCTTGACGTCGGCCCGCTCGATCAGGGCGCGCAGCGCCATGCGCTTGGCCTTGGGATCGCCGTTGGAGATGCGGACCAGGTTCTGGGTGATGGTGTCGGCGGTCTGGGCCGGACGCGAGACCTCGACCCGGGTCGGATCCTTGAGGAACTGCGTCGTCAGCCGGGTGATCTCCGGCGGCATGGTGGCCGAGAAGAACAGGGTCTGGCGGCGCGGCGGCGTCAGCTTGAAGATGCGCTCGATGTCCGGGATGAAGCCCATGTCGAGCATCCGGTCGGCCTCGTCGACGACCATGATCTGCACGCCGGTCAGCAGCATCTTGCCGCGGTCGAAGAGGTCGAGCAGTCGGCCCGGGGTGGCGATCAGCACGTCCACGCCCTTGTCGAGCGCCGAGACCTGGTCGCCCATCGATACGCCGCCGATCAGCAGGGCCCAGTTGAGCTTGGTCCCCTTGGCGTATTTGGCGAAGCTTTCGGCGACCTGGTCCGCCAGTTCGCGGGTCGGGGCCAGGACCAGGGCGCGCGGCATGCGGGCCTTGGCCCGGCCCGAAGCGAGCCGGTCGATCATCGGCAGGGTGAAGGCGGCGGTCTTGCCGGTGCCAGTCTGGGCGATGCCGAGGACGTCACGCCCGGCGAGCGCCACGGGAATGGCCTGGGCCTGAATGGGCGTGGCGGTGGTGTAGCCGGTGTCGGCTACGGCCTTCAGCGTGGACGCCGAAAGGCCAAGGTCGGAAAATTCAGTCATTTCTCTCGGATTGGAGCGAGCCCTTCCGCGACAGGCGGGGTCGCCAGGCGCGAGGAGAAAGGCTCCGTTGGGTGCGTCAGAGCCGCCCAGTCTGGGGCGAACGGGCGGCGCGCATCGCCAAACCTGCTCCGTAGCAGCCGCCTAGATAAGGATTTCGCCTCGAAAGTCAATGTTCGCCGTCCGCCCGGCCTAAGCGTCGCAACGAAAAACCCCCGGCGGATTGCTCCGCCGGGGGCTCATCACGTCGTCGATCGACAGGGGGGCTGAAGACTTAATCGACGACGTAATACCGTCCGTAGGCGTCGGGGCAGACCCGAACGCGGCGCTGGCCGTAGCGGCCTTCGCGAACCGTGGACCAGCGGCACTGGCCATACTGTTCGCGGCCGTAGCCGTAGCCGCTGTTGCGGTAGTCTCGGTCGTAGCCGCGGTAGTCGCGGTCATAGCCACGGGTGTCGTAGCCGCTCTGGCCGTAGCCATACTGGCCATAGCCGTACTGGCTGTCGTAGCGGCGGCCGTACTCGTCGTACTGGCTTTCGCAGGCGGCGTTGTCGCGGCCGACGCTGGCGCCGATCGCCGCGCCCAGGACCGCGCCGAGCACGCCGCCTTCAGTGCGGGCGCCGTCCGAAGCGATCGAGGAGCCGGCGGCGGCGCCGATGGCCGCGCCGATCAGGCCGCCCGCGGTCGAGCCGCGGCGCTGGTCGCGCTGACACGGATCGTAATAGCCCTGCTGGCCGTAGCCGTAGGATTGTTGGTCATAACCGTAGCCGTACGACTGGGCCGAGGCGGCCGAGGGTAGGGCGATGGCGCCGGCGGCGACAGCCATGGCTCCGGCGGCGGCGATGCGATTGCGAAGAGACATGCTGTTGCTCCCGTTCTGTCTGGCGGTGCGGGATCAACCATCGATCTCGCCTTCCGTTGCAGCCGTTCTAGCCAGGTCAAGCTGAACGGCCGTTGAGGGAGGCGTTCATGTTCGTTCATCTAGATTACAAATGCAGGGCGCTTCCGCGCGCGCGCGGGCTTTGGCACAAGCCCCCATGCGTCGCGCCCCGGCCCCCCAGCCCTCCGTCGAGAAGATCCTGTCGGTCCGCGCCGTCGGCGGGCAGGGCGACGGCCTGGCCACAGCCGAGGACGGCGGCCGCGTCTTCCTGCCGCTGACGCTGGCCGGGGAGAGGGCGCGGGCCTCGGTGGCCGGCGATCGGGGCGAGCTGATCGAACTGCTGGAGGCGAGCCCGGAGCGGGTCGAGCCGCCTTGCCTGCACTTCGGCGAGTGCGGCGGCTGCGCCCTGCAGCACTGGGACTACGAGGCCCAGCTGGCCTGGAAGCGCGAACAGGTGCGTCAGGTCCTGGGCCGCGAGGGGCTGGAGACGGAGGTCGCGCCCGGCGTGCCCGCCAGGCCCGAGAGCCGGCGCCGGGTGGCGCTGCACGCGCGGCCGGGCCGCGGCGGAGCCATCCTGGGCTACAAGGCGCGACGGTCGTGGCGGCTGGTCGAGATCGCGGTCTGCCCGATCTCGGATCGGCGGATCGTCGAGGCTCTGCCGGGCCTGAGAAAGCTGGCGGCGGCCTTCCTGGATCACCCCAAGTCGGCGCCGACGCTGCACGTGACCCTGACGCGGTCGGGGCTGGACGTGGACGTCACGGGCGTCGAGCGGAAGTCCGGTGGCATGACGGCCGACCGCAAGATGCAGGCGGCGGAAGCCGCCGCCGAGGCCGGGTTGGCGCGCCTGACGCTCGCGGGCGAGCCGCTGTACGTGCCGGGTCAGCCGGTCGTGCGGCTGGGTCAGGCGCTGGTCGAACTGCCGGCCGGCGCCTTCCTCCAGGCCACGCCCCAGGCCGAGGCGGCGATGGTCGCCGAGACGCTGGCGGCGACCGACGGCGCGCGAAAGGTCGCTGACCTGTTTTGCGGCGTGGGCACCTTCACCTTCCCGCTGGCCGAGCGGGCGCCCGTTATGGCTGTCGACGGCGCGGCCGATCCGGTCGGGGCGCTCAAGGCCGCGGCGGGCCGCACGCATGGGCTGAAGCCGAGCGAGGCGGCGGTCCGGGACCTGTTCCGAAATCCGGTGTCCGCGTCTGAGCTCAAGGGCTGCGACGCGGTGGTCTTCGACCCCCCGCGGGCCGGGGCGCTGGAACAGGCGCGCCAGATCGCCGAGAGCGGCGCGGCGGTGGTCGTCGGCGTCAGCTGCAACCCGACCACCTTCGCGCGCGACGCCCGCGTCCTGGTGGACGCGGGCCTTGCGCTGGAGCGGGTCACCCCGGTCGACCAGTTCCTGTGGTCCGCCCACATCGAACTGGTCGGGGTGTTCCGCCGCTAGCCCCGGCGGCAGACGCCTTCGTCATAGACGCCGACGGTCCGGATGACCTCCTGAGGGCTGGCCTCGACGCGCTCTCCGGTCATGTAGCCGGCGATGACGCGGCGGATCAGGCTGTCCAGGCGGGTGACCTGGTAGCACTTCACCTCGGGCGTATCGTGGGGCAGGCCGACGCCGCTGTCGTCCGTCAGGAACAGGTAGCGGCTCTGGGTCAGGGCGGCCATGGCCCGCATCAGGTATTCGGCGTCGTCGGCCACGCCCGAGGCGGCCACCGGCGTGACGTGGATGCGGCCTTCGCGCGCCATCACGGCGGCGCCCCAGGCGTCCTGCATGTCCTCCTCGTGCGGCGGGGCGTCGGCGATCAGCAGGCCGACGCGCACCGCATTCTCGCGCCAGTCGAGGTCATACATCCGGCGTAGGGCTTCCTGCATGGCCTCGGGATAGTCGCCGCCGCCCGAGGCGGTCTCCCGCGACAGGGCGGCCTGGAGCTGATCGATGTCCGACGTCAGGGGGGCCGAGCGGACCACGTATTCGTCGCCGACGTCTCGATAGACGACCAGGCCCACGCGAACATCGACGCCGGGCAGCGATGTCCGCAGCCACTCCAGGATCGCGCCGAGCTCGGTCTGGATGTAGCGCAGCTCGTCTCCCATCGAGCCGGTGGTGTCGATGACCAGGGCCAGGTCGAGCTGGCGCGGGCGCTCGGCGACGACGTCGAGCGAGATGGGCACCACGCGGTCACTGGACAGCTGGCCTTCCGAGACAGCGATGGTCGAGGCGCGAACCTGGCCGGACGGGTCGCGCACCGTGATGTCCAGCGTGTCGGGCAGGTCGTCGAAGCCCGGGAAGATCACGGCCTCGCCGTCGGCGCCGGTGGAAAGCGTGAGGGTGCGCCCGGTCTCCTGCCGGACCTCGACCCAGGCGAAGGGCAGGGGGCGCCCGCCGCGCCCCGTCACGCGCACGGTGACCGCGCGGGCGGTGTCGAGATAGGGGCGGAACTGGCCGCGACGATCCTGCAGGTAGCGGCCGACATAGTCGGTGTACATGCCCGGGTTCAGCAGGTCATCGTAGTCCCCGGCCGTCAGGATCCCGGCCTGCGGCCGGGGCTGCGGGTTCGGCGTGACGGGGCTGGTGGGCGAAATCGCGGTCACCGGATCACGCATCCCGGGCCCCACCGGGCCGACCGC
>CBIHLR010000060.1:0-12619 GCA_966210875.1 uncultured Brevundimonas sp.
CTCCCCTTGCGGGAGAAGGTGGCCGAGCGCAGCGAGGTCGGATGAGGGGTCTCGCGGACCTTTCAGTCCCCGTGCGGCGGCGAAGGTCGAGCGGACGGGCCGGCGAGACCCCTCATCCGTCGGCCTTCGGTCGCCACCTTCTCCCGCAAGGGGAGAAGGGACCCTCTAGCTGATCGGCTCGTCCGCCAGCACCGCGGCACCTTCACTGCGGGCGCGTTCGGCGCGGACGCGCGACGCCAGGGCCTGGACTTCCGGATCGCGGGCGATGGCGCCCAGGGTGATCAGGGCCTCCGCCGCCTCGGTCCCGCCGGAGAAGGCGCGGGCCAGTTCTTCCCAGGGCGAACGCTGGGCCGGGAAGCGGCGCAGCTGGATGTCCTCGTCCTCGCCGATTTCGGCCAGGACGCGAGCGCGGTTCACCGCCTCGTGGAAGCCGCCGAGCTCATCAACCAGCCCGAGCTGGCGGGCCTGGGCGCCGGTCCAGACCCGGCCGCGGGCGATCTCGCGCACCCGCTCTTCCGGCAGGTCGCGCCCGCGGACCACGCGCGCGATGAACTCGTTGTAGATGCCGTCCATCCAGCCGGCGAACGCCGCACGGTCGGTCTCGCTGAAGGGCTCGTTGATGTCGAAGGCGTCGGCGTAGTCGCCGCCGACCGACAGGCCGCGCACGTCGATGCCGAAGCGGCCCAGGGCCTCGGCCAGAACGAACTTGCCGCCAAACACGCCGATCGAGCCCGTCAGGGTCGTCGGCTGGGCCACGATGTGGGAGGCCTCCGACGAGATCCAGTAGCCGCCCGAAGCCGCATAGGCCCCCATGGAGACCACGACCGGCTTGCCCGCGGCGATAGCGGCGCGCACGGCGGCCAGGATCTGTTCGGACGCCACATCCGAGCCGCCCGGCGAGGAGACGCGGAAGACGATGGCGCGCACGCTGTCGTCCTCGATGGCGTCATAGATGGCCTCGGCGACGTCGTCTGAATAGATGGTCGAGCCCGAACCGAAGGGGCTGGCCTGGCTATGGCCGGTGACGATGGCCCCCTCCCCGCCTACGACGGCGATGACGGCGCCACGGCCCGGACGCGGCGTGTGCGAGGCGTAGTCTGCGAAGTCCACGATCTCGGCGTTCTCGCCGGCGCGGGTCAGGGCGTGACGCTCGGCCTCCTCGACCTGGCCCAGGCGGTCAACCAGGCCCCGCTCGACGGCGACCTGACCGGTGGCCGGTCCTTCCTCGAGGGCGGCCTGCAGCTCGGCGCGCTCCATCTCGCGGTCACGCGCGGCGTTGGCCACGGCGCTGGTGTAGACCGAGTTCATCCACGACAGCGTCGCCTCGCGGTGGGGCGCGGTGTAGTCGCTCTGCAGGAAGGGATTGGGCGCGTTCTTGTACTCGTAGCGCTGCTCGAACTGGGGGTTGATCCCGTACCGCTCGAAGGCCCGCGCGAAGAAGATCTCCTCCGTCGCCAGGCCGGCGGCCTGGAGCGAGGCGTTGCCCTGCAGCCAGAACTCGCTGGCCGAGGCGCCGATCATGTAGCTGGAGACGACCGCGCCGGCGGGCAGCATGCCCTGGCTGTGAGCGATCACCGGCTTGCCGGTCCGGCGGAAGCGGCGGATCGCCTGGCGGATTTCGTCCGCGGCGGCGGGGGTGATGCCCCCTTCCGGGAGACGCACGAACAGGGCGCGCACATTGTCGTCGTCCTCGGCGCGGTCCAGCGTCTCGACCACGCGCATCACCGACAGGCCGCCGTCGCTGAACAGGGCGAAGGGATTCTGCGGGTCCTGGTCGGTCACGCCCTGGCGCAGGTCGAGTTCGACCACGACCGGGCCGCTCGGGCCGTCCGAGCCGCCCTGCAGCACCGCCGAGGTCAGCCAGCCGGTGAACATCAGCAGCGGCAGGGCCATGAACAGGAGCAGGCCGACAAAGACCGCGGCGACGGTGACGAAGAACTGTTTCACGGCGCAGAGGCCCCCGACTGGCCCCGTTGGATCGAGGCGTTCAGTCGGGAGCTATAGCTGCGACCCGTCACCGTCAAATGAAGACGCCGTAAGGGGGAAGCCTACCGGCTCACCTCATACACGCCGGTGATGTCGATGCGCACGACCAGCTCGCCGCCCTGGACAGGGGTCGAGCCGCCGTCCTGAGCCATAGCCATCTCGGCGCGGTACATCGGCATCGGCGGCGGGGCGACGTAGCCGCCGCCCTCGTTCAGCGAGCGCAGGCCGACGATGCGCATGCCGGTCGCCTCGGCGTAGAGCTGGGCCCGCTGCTGCAGAGTGCGGACCGCTTCGCGGCGGGCGGCGTCCTCGGCGGCGCTGGGATCGGCCAGGCCGAAGCTGATGCCGTTGATCTGGTTGGCGCCGGCCGCCACGACCGCGTCGACGGCCTGACCGAGGTTGTCGAGGTCATGGACCTGGACCGTCACCTGGTTCGAAGCCTGGTAGCCGCGCAGGGTCGGCTGCTGGTTCTGCGGGTAATCGTAGACGGCGTTGAGGTTCAACCCCGAGGTCTGGATGTGACGCTCCTCGATGCCGGAGCGGCGCAGGGCGGCGATCACCTGGGTCATCTGCGCCCGGTTCTGGGCCATGGCCTCCTGGGCGGTGCGGGCCTCGGTCTGGACGCCCGTGGTGATGGTGGCCATGTCCGGCGCCACGCGGACCTCGCCCTGGGCCGACAGGCTGAAGGTGGGCGTAGCGATGTGGGCGTGCATGTCGCCCATGGTCTGGGCCTGGACGGCTACCGGGGCGGCCGCCGCGAGAACGAGCGCCATGGCCGAGGCGCGCATCAGAGATTTCATGTCCGGTTCCTTTTCCTGAGGACAGGCGGCAAGCTTGGCCGATCGCACATGAACGAACGCATGGGCGGCGGGTCAGGCTCCCGACAGGAACCGTCGCGATCACGGCCCTTTGACGGCGCCGGCCGGCCCCTGTAGCGAGGAGCGCCCCACGGCGGGCCCGTAGCTCAATGGTTAGAGCCGACCGCTCATAACGGTCTGGTTGCAGGTTCGAGTCCTGCCGGGCCTACCGCCGTCGTCCAGACAACGAAAAAGGCGCGACGGTCGCCCGCCGCGCCTTGTCCCGTGCCGATCCGGTTCGGCCTAGTAGACCTGAACCATCGCCGACTGGCAGCCCGGCATGCCGCCGTTCGTGTCGCGCGGGGCCTGGCCGATCACCACGCTGGTCGGCGGGGCGCCGTCCGAGACGTTCGGATCGGGGGCCCCGACAGAAGCGCCGGTGCCGGTGCCGGTGGCCGGATAGGCGCCCGAACGTCCCGCGCCGCCGGCGCCGCAGCCCGACTGACGCTCCACGCGGATCGTCCACTGCAGCGGCGAGCCGGCGAGCTGGCCGCCGTCCGCGCGCTCGACACGCGCCTCGCGCATGCTTTCGAGCGCGGCCTGGCCGAAGTCCATGGAGTCGGCGGAGAGGAGCTCGCAGTCGAGTTCGCCATTGGAACGCGCGCGGCAGTCGAAGCGCGCCTCCAGGGACTCGCCGCGATCCTGGCCCTGCATGTTCCAGTGACCGACCAGCGTCGGGCGATCCACCCAACGCAGGTTGAAGTCGGTCGGATGGAACCGATCCGGCAGGCGGCTGGGCGGCCAGTTGCCGAAGCGCAGGGTGAAGGCGAACGTCCGGCCGGCGGGCGAGCCGCCGTCGACGGCGGTCACCCGGGCCCGTTCCATGACCCGAACGCCAGCCAGACCGAACTGCCGGTCGTTCGGCTCTTCGTTCAGAATCTCGCAGTCAAGGCGACCTTCGGCGTCCGGGGTGCAGAGCACCTCGGCCAGGCCGCGGCCCCCGTCATGGCGCGTGGTTCGGTAGAAGCGGGCCATGTCCCGCACGGACGGGCTTCGCACCCAGGCGAGGCCCACATCGTCATAGGTCGGATAGGCGCTCGCGGATTGCTGGGCCGCCGCAGGCGCGGCGACGAACAGGGCGGGCGCACAGGCCAGGGCCGACAGGGCCGCGGCGAAGGCGAGCGTACGCATCGTATCCCTCCAAGGATGATCGCAGGAGAGACAGTGAACGCCGATCAATGGCTTCTGGCAAGTGAACAAAAGGAAAGAGCGGCGGGGTCGCCCCCGCCGCTCCTGGTCCTTTCGGAGTCTTCCGACGCTTAGAAGCGGCGGTTGACGCTGAAGAAGGCCCGACGACCGATCATGTCGTAGAGGTTGATCGCCGCGGTGCCGATCCGGAACTGGCCGGCCGACTGCGACGGCGGACGCTCGTCGAACACGTTCTGCACGCCCGCCTGGAAGGTCCAGTCGTCCATCCGGTAGCGGAGCGAGAAGTCGTGGTAGGTTTGGAACTCGGTGTACTGCTTGTAGTACACCGGCACCGGCACGCCCGGCACCGACGAGTAGCGGCTGCTGAAGAAGACGTCGCCACCGAACTCTTCGGTATCCGAAGCCTTACCGATCAGGTCGACGCCCCAGAAGGCCGTCCAGTCGCCACGGTCGAAGCGGAAGTTCACCTGGCCGGTGAAGTCCGGCTCGGTGGTTTCACCGTTGGTGTCCTCGATCGTGCTCGAGCCCAGCAGCTGGACCCGGTCCTCGAGCTGCCAGGTGAACTGGCCGTCGATGGTCAGGTCACCGAAGCTGAACTCGTGGCCGTAGCGCACGGTCAGGTCGATACCGCGGTTGGTCTGGGCCGCGACGTTCACGTAGCTGTTGTTGACGGTGATGATCTGGTTCGGACGGGTCGCGTCCGCCGGGCCAGCACGCGTGAACAGCGAGCAGAACGGGTTCGTCGGGTAGTCATCCGCGTTGTAGCACTGGAACAGGATGTTGCCGGCGCCGAAGGTGCGGACTTCATCTTCCACTTCGATCTCGAAGTAGTCGACCGCCACCGAGAAGTCGATGAAGGCCGGGGTCCAGATCACACCGAGGGTGCGGGCTTCCGCCGTTTCGGCTTCCAGCACGCCAGCGCCGCCACCCGTGATGATCAGGGCGGAGGACGAACCGGCCGCGGTGTAGCCGGCGGGGACGCCGGCGGCGGCGCAGTTGGCCTGGATCCGCGGGTTGGTGCTGTCCTGCCAGTTGATGCAGGGGTCGATCGCCGTCTGGCCGAGGAAGCCCGACTGGTTGGCCAGGAACAGTTCGTACAGCGCCGGGGCGCGGAACGAGGTGCCCTGGGTCAGGCGGACACGCCAGGCCGGGGTGATCTGCCAGTTCAGGCCCACCTTGTAGGTGTCGCTCTGACCGTAGGAGTCGTAGTCCGACCAGCGGCCCGACAGGTTCAGGGTCAGCTCGTCGATACCGGTGAAGCCACGGATCAGCGGAACTTCCACTTCGCCGAAGACTTCGCGGACGGTGTCCTCACCGGCCGTACGGCCAGCCGAGGTCGAACCCCACAGGTTGCCGATGCGCGCGTTCGCGCCCGGGGTGTCGTCGATCTCTTCACGACGCCATTGGAAGCCGAGCGCCGCGCCGACCATGCCGGCCGGCAGTTCGAACAGATCGCCGGCGATCGAGCCTTCGATGTACTGGTGATCGTAGGTGGTGGTGCCGGTTTCCACGCCGAACAGGAAGTCGCGTTCGGCCTGGTTGAAGTCACCGCGGATGACACGCTCCGAGGTCCACGGCACGCCGCCCGGCAGCTGGGTGCAGCTGTAGCCGGAAACGTTCGTGATCTGCGGGCCTTCGTAGCAGGCCGGGTTGCCGACCAGGAGCTGGGTGACGCCGACGTTCACGCCGGTGACCGCGGCGACGCGGTCGGCGTAGATGAACTCGCCCGAGTACTCGCCTTCAGAGCGCGCGACCTGACCGTAGAGGTCCCAGTCCCAGCCGCCCAGGAAGCCCATGCCCATCGGCAGGGTGCCGCGGATGCCGCCGACGAAGCGATAGTAGTCGATCGTCTGGTCGCTGTCGGAGGTCTTGGGGATGATCGGCAGGATGGTCGAGCCGACGAACGGCAGGCCGTTATCCGGACGGCGGGCGCCCGGGATGAAGGCGCTGACGGTCGGGAAGAACTGGCGAACGCCGTCCTGCTCCGAGATCCGGCGGTTCCACAGGAATTCACCGTAGAGCTCGACGTTCGGGGTCAGGTCGAAGCCGCCGTTGGCCGTGACGGTCCAGCGGTCGACGGGGCTGATGATCGTCGCCCGGTCGTAGAACGGGTGGTAGTCCTGACGGTAGCTCTGGGTGCCCGGATAGTAGGCGCGGCCTTCGACGGCCATGCCCGTGATGGTCGAGTCGTTGCCGGGAACGGCGTAGTTGACGCCCGGACGCATGAAGATGAAGTCGCGCGTGCCGGTGCCAGCGTTGGCCCGGATCGCTTGGGCGAACAGGTTGTAACAGGCGTATTCGCCCGTTTCCTGGTTGATGATGTCGACCCGTTCCATGGTGACCGGATCAAACAGGTAGTCGGCGGCGCAGGCCGTGTCGTCGCGGTCGCCGCGGCGCAGCGGATCCTGGCGATAGTAGTCGAAGCCGGCCTGGATGTAGCCGCGGTCGAAGGTGGAGCCCCAGCCGAGGTTGTAGCGCTGGGTGTCGCCACCGCCGTCGAACGAACGGTTGACGTAGGCCGAGGCCTCGAAGCCGTCCAGGTTCGTGCGGGTGATGATGTTGATGACGCCGGCGATGGCGTCAGAGCCGTAGATCGACGAGGCGCCGTCCTTCAGGATTTCGACGCGTTCGATCATCGACTGCGGGATGACGTTCAGGTCGACGGCCTGAACCTGACCGCGCGTACCAGCCGGACCGACGCGGCGGCCGTTCAGCAGGACCAGGGTGCGCTGGGCGCCCAGGCCGCGCAGCGACACCGAGTTGATGTTGCCGCCACCTTCGGTGACGAAGCCGGTCAGCTGGTTGTTCAGCTGGAACGAGCCCGAGGCGATCGTGGACTGCTGCAGCAGTTCCGAGGTGTCGACCAGGCCTTCGAGGGTCGCCTGCTCGCCCGTGATCACCTGGATCGGCGCCGACGAGGTGAACTCGTTACGACGGATGCGCGAACCGGTAATGACGACCGCGCCGACTTCGGTCGCGTCTTCGTCTTCCTGCTCTTCTTCCTGAGCCGCCGGTTGCTGGGCGGTTTGCGCCATGGCCAGCGACGGAGCCATCACCGCGAAGCCCGCGATGAAGGTAGTCGCCAGCAGAAACTTCTTGTCGAACGCCATAGAGAACTTCCCCCAATCGGCGGTTGATAACGGCAGACGCAAAGCGCCCGGCGGAGAGGGGACCCCCTCCGATCGTGGCGACCGTAACAACTTTCCGCCTTAGTCCAAGCGCGCCGCCGCCCGGCGGTGGCATTTCTCACAGGACCGTAACGCATCCGCCACACTTGGGGCGCCAATAGGCCACGAAGCGCGCCGTTCCACGAACGACGGGGCTTGGGGACTGGTCGCCTTCCTGCTTTATAATGGCGAAAGAGCCGGGAAATCCGGTCCCCATCGAGAGTGATTCCGCCCATGTCGCTGAGAAACTTCCTGCTGGCCGCGTCCGCCTTGGCGGCCGTCGCGGTGGCGATTCCCGCCGCGCCCGCCGTGGCGCAGCCCGCCGTCACCCCTCCCCCGGCGATGGCCTGGGCCCGCGAGCCGGCCATGGCGTCGGTCACGATCTCGCCCGATGGCCGGCACATGGCCGCCATCGTGTCCCCGGACGGCCGCCAGCGCGCCATCGCGGTCTGGGACACCTCGAACCTCGGGGCCGAGCCCTATCTGATCGGGTCCGACGAGCGCTCCGAGTTCCTGAACATCTCGTTCGTCAAGAACGACCGCCTGTTCGTCGTCACCCAGCAGCTGTCCAACTACAATCCCTTCAGCGGACAGCCGCAGCAGACCTATCGCTACCGGAACCAGATCGTCGATCTGGAAGGCAATCCGATCCGTCTGCCGCGTTGGGAAGGCCTCGATGACCGACAGGCGTCCTACGTCGGCTTCGGCCAGCTGATCAGTTCGCTGGACAACCATCCGACCGACATCCTGATTCAGGATCCTATCCGTGGCGACGTCTATCGGTTCAACACCCAGAACGGCGGCACCAGCCGCGTGGAACGCGGATCTGACCGTTTCCAGAGCCTGATCGCCGACCTGGAAGGCAACATCCGCGGCCGCGAGGAATTCATCCTCGAGGGCGGCCAGGCGTCCATCGGGGTCCAGCTCAAGCATCCCGACACGGGTGAGTGGTCGGAGCACTTCCGCTGGTCGGCCAGGGAGCGGGAGCCGGTCTCGATCGCAGGCTTCACCAACGATCCGAACATCGTGCTGATCCAATCCTCGCAGGGGCGCGACCATGCCGCGATCCTCGAATACGACATCCGTAACCGCCAGATCCTCGGCCCGGCCTTCGAGCATCCGCTTTTCGACGCCGGCGGCGTGATCCAGTCGCGCGATCCGGCCAACTACGGCGAGATCCTCGGCTTCACCTACAATGGCGAGCGGGGCCAGACCTACTGGGTCGACGAGAACCTGGCCCAGGTCAGCGAGACCCTGCGCCAGGCCATGGGCGTCCAGACCACCCCGGTGACCTGGGTCGACATCGCCACCGGCCAGCGCCTGCGCTTCGAGGTCGGCGACGGCGCCGACGTGGAAATCGTCAGCTGGTCGAACGACTTCAGCGAGGTCATCGTCCGGAAGTCGGGTCCGCGGCAGCCCCCTGAGTACTATCTGCTGCAAGAGGGCCGCGCGCGGCTGCTCGGCCGCGCCTATCCCGAGATCGACGCCAACGCCATCGGCGAGACGCAGCTGATCCAGTATGCGGCCCGCGACGGCCTGATGATCCCGGCCTTCCTGACCACGCCGCCGCGCGAAATCTACGGCGACGGACCCTACCCCACGATCGTGACCCCCCACGGCGGCCCCTGGGCGCGTGACGACCTCGACTGGGACACGACGGGCTGGACCCAGTACTTCGCGGCGCGCGGCTACGCCGTCCTTCAGCCGCAGTATCGGGGCTCACAGGGCTGGGGCCAGCGCCTCTGGCGTGCGGGCGACTCGGAATGGGGCGGCCGCATGCAGGACGACAAGGACGACGGCGTCGCCTACCTCGTCGCCCAGGGAATCGCCGATCCTGAGCGGGTCGCCATCCACGGCTATTCGTACGGCGGCTATGCCGCCATGGCGGCGGCGGTTCGTCCCAATGGCGTCTATCAATGCGCCATCGCGGGGGCCGGCCCGTCCTCGCTCGACGATATCCGCCGCGACACCTACAACAGCCGCTTCATTCGGGAATTCCAGCATCCGCACCTGAACGGGGTCAGCCCGATCGATCACATCGATCAGGTCCAGATCCCGGTCTATGTGTACTCGGGCGACCGCGACACGCGGGTCGAACCAGAAGAATCGGAACGCTTCGCCGCGGCGCTCCGCAACGCCGGCAAGCCGGTGCAGATCCGGATTTTCCCGGACATGGAGCACACGCTCAACACCTGGACCCCGACCAACTTCGAGGAGATGCTGACCTCGGTCGAGGCCTATCTCCGTACGGAGTGCGGGCCCGGCGGCCTCTAGGTCACCGACAACCGGACGGCGAAAGGCGGGGCTTCGGCCCCGCCTTTTTCTTTGGGCCCGACGCCACCATCACCCCCACCAGGGACGGATGAGCGTGCCGCTCATTCCGGCACGGGCTCCTATTCGGCCGCACCCGTCATCCGGCTGGGCCTCTGGCGCCCCCTCCTCCAGCGACCGTTGGCGACATCTTCTCAGGTTGGGCGGAGAGGCCTGTCCCCCAAGCCCGCCTCGGAGCACGGAACGGGCGGCCCGACTGCTCGCATGGACCCTGACAGTGCGTGGATCCGCCTCTGACGGTCGATCCTGACGTGGCCGCGCATCTCGACCTGAGTTGATCCTCGCCGAGCTCATCCCGTTCGGATCGGGGCCAAGGGGACGATACTGAGGCGAGCGCCGGAGGCCGCCTCGCCAAGAGCATGGCGCAAGCGACCTCGCCCGGCCGCACGACAAACGAAAAAGGCGGCGGACCTTTCGGTCCGCCGCCCATTCTCGACGTCGATCTGACGGGACTTAGAAGTCCTGGGTCAGGCCGAAGAAGAAGTACCGGCCCAGAGCATCATAGAGCTGCGGGTAGGTGTTGTTGTTCCCGGTCGTGCCGACGCTGTAGGAGAGCGGCGGATCGTTATCCAGGATGTTGTTGACGCCCATGCGCAGGCGGGTGGTGTCCCGCACCTGCCAGGTGGCGGCCAGATCGAAGTAGTGCTCCGCGTCGAAGGTGCGGTCGATCCGGGCGGCCGGCGAGTTGTTCAGGCTGCCGTCGGCGCCGAGCACGGCGATTTCGACATCCCCGAAGTAACGCCAGGTGCCCGACACTTCGAACGCCCAGGGGGTTTCCCAAGCCACGCGGGCGCGGTGACGCCACTCGGGGTTCGGAACGCCGCACTGGTTGGCGTAGAAGCCGGCGCAGTCATAGACGCTGTTCGTCTGACCCAGGCCGGTGTCGGTCTCGAGCGACTCCAGCCAGGTGCCGACGAAGCTGAACATCAGCGAACCGTAGTCGGCCATGCCCCAGTCAGCGAGATCGACGCCGTAGTTGGCGTTGAAGTCGAGGCCCGAGGTGTGCAGACCACCGATGTTGGTGTTCAGGTCCGAAACGTTGCCCGAACCCAGCCACAGCGAGCCGGTCGGACCGTCACGGGTGATCAGCGAGCACGCCGACGCGATGTTGTTGAAGTAACAATCATTCACGGTGTTCAGCGCGCCGACGGTGCCGACCAGGCCTTCGATCTCGATGTCATAGTAGTCGATCGAGAGGTTGAAGCCCGGGAGGAACTCCGGCTGGAAGACGACGCCGATGGTGAAGGTGTCAGCCTCTTCCGGGTTCAGCGCGGGGTTGCCGCCCTGCAGGAAGTTGTACTGACCGGCCGGGCTGGTGAGAACACCGCCCGCCGCTTCGGCCGGGGTCACCTGATACGGAGCCGCGCCCTGGCAGATCGCGGCCGAAGCCACGCCGTCGCCGGCGGGGTCCGTGGCGTCGCAGGGATCGTCGTCCATGTCGAACAGGTTGAAGCCCTGGGCGGTGAACAGCTCGATGATGTTCGCCGCACGGATGGCGTGCTGGAAGCTGGCGCGGAAACGAACCGACGGAACCGGGGCCCAGTCAGCGCCGATCTTGTAGGTCGTCTGCTCGCCGCCCAGCTCGTAGTCCGAGTAGCGGAAGGCGAAGTCGATCGAGGCCTGGTCGAAGAAGGGACGGCCCTCGACCAGCGGAATCTGGGCTTCGCCGAACAGGTCGAACACGTCGTTGGCGCCGCTCAGACCGATGGTCGGACCGCCCTGACCCGCGCCGTCGCCGGTGGCGAAGGAGACATCGGTGATCGTCGTGAGTTCGTCACGGCGATACTCGAGACCCATCGCGACCTGGACGCCACGCGAGGCCCAGGGGCTCATCAGACCATAGCCGCCGAGGTCACCGGTGACGGAGCCCTGGACGATCTGCTGGGTGGTCTGACCGGTCTGGATCAGCGGGATCTGCAGGTAGTCCAGCGACGCCTGGCTCGGGCCGGCGCCCGTGAAGATGTCGTAGGGCACGCAGTTCAGGTCCGTACCATCGACGACCGAACGGCAGGTCGGCGTGCCGCCGACATCGATGACGTCCAGAGCGCGAGCGATGCGGGTCACCGAGAAGTCGTTGCGGTAGGTCCGCTGCAGCTCGACGCGCGAGTACTGGGCGAAGACGTCATACGACCAGAAGTCGTTGATCGGGCCGCGAACGCCGCCGACCATGCGGAAGGACTGGTAGCCGATGTCGTCCTGACGACCACCGCCTTCGACGTTCCGGCGCAGCGGAATGAAGAAGACGTCGTTGTCAGCGGCAACGTCCGCCGGCGAACAGCCGATCGCCGTGGCTTGCTGCGTCGACAGCAGGGGGTTTCCGCAGTTGATGGTCGAGGTGTTGCCGAAGATCCCCGAGGGGGCGATCTGGGCCACCGACGCATAGTCGGTGAACATGATGTCGGCGTAGACTTCGGCGTGGTCGTTGATCTCGTATTCGGCGAAGGCGCCGAAGGAGTAACGCTCGTCCGGGCGCTGGAAGTAGTTCAGCGGGCCGAAGTTGTACTGACCCGTCGCCGCCGAGAACGGCACGAAGGTGCCACCGGCGCCCAGCGTCAGCGTCGCGCCATCGTCAGCCGTGCCGGGGATGCCGTCCGCGCCCGGACCGCCGTGGATGAACGAACCGGGGAAGGAGGTGCCCGAACCGCCGCAGGTGAAGTTGGCGCCCGAATAGCCGCCCAGCGAGCAGGACGAGTAGTCGCGCTCGCCGCCGATCACGTAGTCGTTGTTCCGGTACGAGAGGTAGGCGGTGACGTTGGCCCGACCATCGTCGGTGCCGGCGCCGATGATCAGCGTGGCTTCACGGCTGTAGCCGTCCATCACGTTGTCGTCCGGCAGCTGGAACTGGGCCGGGTTGGAGGCCGCGCGACCTTCGATCACGTCGCGCAGGTTGCCGACGCCGTCGTAGTCGTTGTTGTGCTGGTAGAAGCCGTACTGGGCGTCGAGCTGCACGCCCTCGAAGTTACGGCGCATGATGAAGTTCACGACGCCGGCCAGGGCGTCCGAACCGTAGACGGCCGAGGCGCCGCCGGTCAGCACTTCGACGCGCTCGACCAGCTGGCCCGGGATCTGGTTCAGGTCGGCGGCGGCGTCGTTCGGCGAGCCGTAGCCCATCCGGCGGCCGTCGATCAG
>CBIHLR010000061.1:0-12545 GCA_966210875.1 uncultured Brevundimonas sp.
GAGCAGCGGTTTCCTAAACCGGAGGTCGGGTGTTCGAGTCACCCCGGGGTCGCCACTTCCTCTAGCCGCGCCCCGTGACGATCCGCTTGTTGGCCGCGCGGGTCTTGGCGCCCTGATGCTGCAGCTTCTCGGTCCGATACGGACGCATGGTGTGGTTGCCGCCCTGCTGAACGCCCGGGTCGCCCAGGGGATCGCCTTCGTCCATGTAGTCGGGCATCTCGCCGGCTGCGGGCGCGGCCAGACTCGCGTCCTGATAGTCCGCCGCCACATAGCTCGAGGGCTCGGGGCGGACGGCTGCGTTCTGCTCGCGCGCCTGGTCGTTGGGCTGTCCGGACGACACGGCGCTGTTCTGGGCGGTCGCCTTTCCGGCATGGACGTTCTGGTGCGGCATGGGCCTCTCCTTTCGGTCTGTCAGAAGGGCAACCGGCTGAACACGGGTCGGTTCCGGGTTCTATCGGGCGACCTCGGAGGCCTCGGTCGGGTCCGGACCGTCGGGACCGGCGTTGCGAGGTCCCTTTTCTCCGGTCGTCTCCACCTCGGCGTTGGACGAAACGCCCTTCTTTTCGCCCAGCGGTTCGGCGGCGTTCTCCTTGCGGCCTTCGGTCTGCAGCTTGTCGGTCATGGCGGTCTCCTCTTCGCAGACAACCGCGCCGGGGCGGGGCCGTTCCGTCAGCCTTCCGACAACGCCTCCAGCACGCCCTGGCCGTAGCGCTGCAGCTTGGCCTGGCCGACGCCGGGGATGCGCGCCAGGGCGTCGAGGCTCGACGGCCGTCGGCTGGCGATCTCCAGAAGGGTCCGGTCCTGGAAGATGACGTAGGGCGGGGCCTTCTGCTCGGCGGCGCGGTCGCGACGCCAGGCGCGGAGCCGCTCGAACCGTTCTCGCAGTTCCGGCGACAGGGCCTCGGCCGGGGCGGAGCGACCACGCCGGCGCGGATTGCCCGAGCGGGTCGACGAATCCAGCCCCTCGGGGGCCCGCCGGGTACGGACCGCTTGCTCGCCACGATAGACGGCGCGGACGCCGTCAGGGTCGCCGAGCTGCAGGATCGGTTTGCCGTCGTTCGGCTCCTCGACCAGCAGGCCCTGGAACAGCAGCTGGTCGATCACGTCGCGCCAGCCGCGCGGCGCCGTGTCGGACCCGACGCCCCAGGTCGACAGCGCCGTCTCCCAGGCCTGCGGCTCCTTGGTGCGGCCGGTCAGGTGGTCGATCACCCGCCCGCGTCCGAAGCGGCCGCCCAGCCGCTGGACAGCGGCCAGGGCCTTCTGGGCCTGGACGCTGGCGTCGACCAGTTCGGGCGGATCCCCGCAGATGTCGCAGACGCCGCACGACTCGGCCTCGGCCTCTCCGAAGTATCGCCGCACCGCCTGGGCGCGACAGGTCGCGCCGTCCAGCATGGCGTAGAGCTGGCGCGCCTTTCGAACCTGCACCGCCTTGACCTCGTCGGGCATCGGGCGGCCCTCCAGCCGGCGCAGCGTCCAGGCGATGTCCGACGCGCCGTAGAGGGTGATCCCCTCGGCCGGGTCGCCGTCGCGGCCGGCCCGGCCGACCTCCTGCCAATAGGCCTCGATCGAGCTGGGCGGATCGGCGTGGATGACGAAGCGGACGTCGGCCTTGTCGACTCCCATGCCGAAGGCGATGGTCGCGACCATCACCGCCCCGTCTTCGGCCAGGAAGCGGGCCAGGCGTCGGTCGCGCTCCTCGGCGCCCATGCCGGCGTGATAGGCGATGGCGTTCACCCCGGCCGCCTTAAGCGCCTCGGTCAGCCGGTCGCAGGTCTCACGCGCCCCGCAATAGACGACGCCGGACAGGCCGCGCCTGCGGCTCACCAGTTCCAGCACTTGGGCCTCGGTGCGGGCGCGGGTCGAGGCCTCCTTGCGCACCGCCGACAGCTGCAGGTTCGGCCGGGCGAAGCTGTCGACGAAGACCTCGGCGTGCTCGAGCCTGAGCGAGCGGGCGATGTCCTCGCGCGTGCGGGCGTCGGCCGTGGCTGTCACCGCGATGCGCGGGACGTCCGGGAACAGCTCGGCCAGCCGCCCCAGCGACCGGTAGTCCGGCCGGAAGTCGTGCCCCCACTGGGAGACGCAGTGCGCCTCGTCGATGGCGATCAGGCTGAGGCTCAGGCCCGCCAGCCGCTCGATCATGTGCGACTGGGCCAAACCTTCCGGCGAGACATAGAGCAGGTCGAGCTCGCCCGCCTTGGCCGCCCGCCAGATCTCGGCCCGGGCCTCGGGCGACACGCCGGAGTCCAGCCGCGCGGCGGCCACCCCCTGCTGGCGCAGCGCCTCGACCTGGTCGGCCATCAGCGCGATCAGCGGCGACACCACCAGCCCCAGCCCGGGCCTGAGGATGGCCGGGACCTGATAGCAGACGCTCTTGCCGCCGCCTGTCGGCAGCACCGCCAGCACGTCTCGCCCCGCCAGCATGGCCTCGACGATCGGCGCCTGCAGCCCCCGGAAATCCGAGTGCCCCCACACCTCGCGCAGCAGGGCGCGCGCGTCGGCGAGAGTGGGCGAAGCGGGCTTGGCGAGGGCGGCGGTCACCGCGCCTCTGTGCCTGATTTGTTCTGCAGTGTCACGGCGACCGGGCCCGCAGGTCAGAACTCGCCGTCGCTTTGCAACAACCGTCACCATTACTGATTCAAAATCTAGTTCCTGTGGATGAGCAGGCGCCAGATGTTGCGTCTCTTAACGAAAGATTTACGATAGCTGGTATGCCAACGGTCGCTGAACGGCCCGCGGCACAAGATATTGAATCTCGCGGTGGGAGGCGGACATGGGCTGGACCGACGAACGGGTGGCGAACCTCAAGAAGCTCTGGCTCGACGGCCTGTCGGCCAGCCAGATCGCCAAGCAGCTGGGCGGCGTCACTCGCAACGCCGTGATCGGCAAGGTGCACAGGCTGGGCCTCTCGGGCCGCGCCGCGCCGTCGCAGCCCTCACGTCCGGCCTTCCGCGCCGCCCGTCCGCGTCCGACCCAGGCCCCGAGCGCTCCGCGCCGCATCGAGCCCGCACCGCGCGCCGCCGCGGCCCCGGCCCAGCCGGCGCCGCGCCCGGCGGTGCTTGACCTGCCCGGCACGGCCACGGTCCTCACGCTCGGCAGCCACATGTGCAAGTGGCCGATCGGCGACCCGTCCTCGAATGAGTTCAGCTTCTGCGGCCGCCGCTCCGACGAGGGTCATCCCTACTGCGTCGAGCACTCGCGCGTGGCCTACCAGCCGGCGACCAAGAAGAACGGCTCGTCCGAGCTGGCCCGCTCGCTGCGCCGCTACATCTGATCCAGATCGGCCGGACCTCCGGGGTCCGGCCCATCCCGGCGCGCGCTAAACGGCGCACGCACTGAGCGGGGCCGCGGTTCGTCCGGGTTGGCGCGGCCCCCTCGCCCCCGACATGGTTCGGGGCGCCCCCATCGATCCTTCATAACCGTCTGAAAACGCGCGCTCCAATGCGCCGGGCCCCGCCATTTCTGCTCGCCTCTCCGGACGCGCCTAGACTGCCGCCCGGTCTTTGAAATCGCGATCGGCTTTGGCCCCGGGATGTCGCTCTGTCGCTGTGTCGCTCCGTTGCGCAGCGACAGGCGCTTCGCTCAGTTCACCTGACGCGGCGTCTCGCTGTCGAGCGAGAAGGCGGGGATAGCCACGGTGAAGACGCGTCCCGCGGCGTCCGCCATCGAATAGGCGCCGACCATCGATCCCGACGAAGTCGGCAGCGGACAGCCCGAGGCGTAGCGGTGCACGCCGCCCGGCGGGATGACCGGCTGCTCGCCGACTACGCCCGCACCACGCACCTCCTCGACCCGGCCCAGCGCATCGGTGATGGTCCAGTGCCGGGCGAGCAGCTGCACGGCCTCGGGCCGCAGGTTCTCGATTTCGATCGCATAGGCCCAGACCCAGCGGCGGCCGTCGGGGTCCGACTGCTGCGGCAAGTAGGTCGGCCGCACGCGGACGACGATGTTTTCCGTCACCGCCTCATAGCCCCGGACGAGCGCGCTCATCCGACCGCCGCCCGCGCGGCCTCCAGGTCGGCGGGGTTGTCCACCGAGATCGGCGCCGCGTCGACGATGGCCGCCCAGATCTCCAGGCCGAGCTCAAGCGCGCGCAGCTGCTCCAGCTTCTCACGGCGTTCGAGCGCCGTGGGCAAGCCGGTGGTCATGACGTCGAGCGCCTGGGGCGTGTAGCCATACAGGCCGATGTGCCGCCAGATCGGGCCTTCGCCATAGAGGGTCGAGCGGGTGAAATAGAGGGCGCGGCCCTGCCGGGCGTCGCGGGCGAGGGCCAGGATCGCCTTGACCACGTCGGGGTTGGTCCGGTCGGCGACCGAAGCTTCGGGGGCGACCAGGGTTCCCATCTCGAGCCCGGGCTGGTCCTCGAACAGCTGAACGAGGGCGCGGATCGTCTCGGGCTCCACGAGCGGCATGTCGCCCTGGAGGTTGATGACCAGATCGTGCCGGCCTTCGGGATCGAGCTCCGGCAAGGCCGCCCGGATTCGGTCGGATCCCGAGGGGAGGGCCGGGTCGGTCAGGACGGCGCGGCCGCCATGGGCCCGCACGGCCTCGACGATCTCGGGGTCGCCGGCGGCGACGGCGACGGGCCCCACGTCGGCGGCCTCGGCTTGGCGCAGGACGCGGACGATCATGGGCAGGCCGCCGATGTCCGCCAGCGGCTTTCCGGGCAACCTCTGGGCGGCCATCCGGGCCGGGATCACCACGATCGGTCGCGGCATCGCGCAAGTCTCCGTCGGTCCGGCGCCGGGGCCGGTTGCGCGGTTGGCGATAGGGTGTAAGAGAGCGCCACGCAAGCAAGGCAAACCAAGGCGTCTTACGGAATGAGCGGCGACCTCAAGTGGAACAAGATCGCGGGCGCGGGTCTCGCGACGGTCTTCACCATCCTGATCGTCAATGAGGTCGCCTCGCGCGTCTATCATCAGGAAGCCCCTGAGAAGATGGGCTATTTCATCGAGGTCGCCGAGGAGGAGTCGGGCGAGGCCGCGGCCCTGCCGACCGACTGGGGCACCTTCCTGCCGACCGCCGATCTGGCCGCCGGCGAGGCCGCCTTCGCGCGCTGCGCCACCTGCCACACGATCAACCAGGGCGGGGCCAACGGCACGGGCCCGAATCTGTGGGCCGTGGTCGGCGGGCCGGTCACCCACGCGGCGGGCTTCAACTATTCCCAGGCGATGCGCGACCACGCCGCCGCCGTGGGCAACTGGACCTACGACGAGCTGGACGCCTTCATCGCCGCGCCGCAGCGGCACGTGAACGGCACCAACATGACCTTCGGCGGCCTGCGCGACCAGGTGCAGCGCGCCAACCTGATCGCCTGGATGCGCGAGCAGGGCTCGACCGGCTACGCCATCCCGGCGCCGGATCCGGCTCGCCAGGCCGGCGCGGCTCCGGCCGAGGGCGAAGCGACCGCCGAGGGCGACGCCCTGCCGGGCGCTACCGAGGTCGAGGGAACCCAGGGCGCCGAACCCGTCGAGGATCCGGGCGCGCGCGGCGGCCAGGCCGCCGATGCGCCGAACATGGAACTTTCCAGCCCGGGCGGTCCCGCCAACGCCGGCGGCTGACGGGCGGCCTGCGACGGCCGCCTCCCAACATGTCGACCGGGGCCTCCGGGCCCTGAGCGCCGGCAGCGGCGAAGCGGCCCTCGCCGCCTTCGACGCTGCGCTCGCCCTGACGCCGGCGGACGCCGAGGTCATCAGCCTGCGGGCGCTCGCCCTGGCCATGGTCGGCCGGTGGGAGGAAGCGGAGACCGAGGCCGGACGCGCCATCCAGCTGGAGCCTCACGAGCGGGCCTTCCAGGGCAACCTCGCTCAGATCCTTGAACGCCGTGGCCCCGCCGAGACCTCACAGGCCGCCGCGCGGCGCGACTGGCCGGCCCTCGAGGCTGCCGCGCGGCGCTGGGCGGCCCGGCGGCCCGACCGGCCGGCGCCCTGGCAGGAGCTGGCCCGCGCACGCTTCGAACTCGGTGACCCGGCCGCCGCGGCGCAGGCCTATCGGCGGGCCGCCGCCCTTCAGCCGCGGTCGGCCGACGCCCTGGCCACCCTGGGCGGCCTGCTGCTGCACGCCCTCGCGCATGAGGAGGCGGGACGCCTGCTGGACGAAGCGCTCGAGTCCGACCCGGGCCACGTATCGGCCCGGACCAGCCGCGCCACGCTGCTCACCTATCTGGGACGCTTCGAGGAGGCTGAGCGCGACTGCCGGCGCGCGCTTGAGGGCGACCCGCGTCACGCGCCCGCCTATACGCTGCTGACGCGCCTGGCTCCCGACCGGATCGACGCGACGGCGCGTGCGACGCTCGAAGACGTGGCGGACGACGAGGCCTCTCCCCTCGATCATCGCATTCCGGCCGCCTTCGCCCTGGGGCATGTGGCGGATCGCCAGGGCCGGATCGGCGACGCCTTCGCCGCCTACTACCGTGCTCACGATCTGGCGGCGGCGCGCGACGCCATAGAGGGCCGAAGCTACGACCACGCCCGCGCCGAGGCCCGCGCCCGCGCCATCGCTGGGCTTCCGATCAAGCCGCCGCAGACCGGAGCGACCGCAACGCCCCGGCCTCTCTTCATCCTCGGCATGGCCCGCTCCGGCACGACCCTGATCGAGGCTGTGCTGGCCAGCCACCCGAAGGTTTTCGGGGCGGGCGAGCGCACCGCCATGGCGCCCTTGCTGGAGGCGTGGCTCTCGGGCCGGTCGCCGGAGGCGCCTTGGGCCGCCGCCTATCTCCGGGGCTTGGGCGACCTCGCGGGCTTCACCCACGTCACCGACAAGGCGCCAAGGAACCTGGAGGCGGTCGGCCTGATACACCGCCTGTTCCCCGATGCGCCGATCGTCCTGGTCCGCCGCGACCCGGTCGAGACATGCCTGTCGCTCTACCGCCAGGAGTTCAGCCGGGACTGGCCCTTCGCCCATGACCTGATCAGCCTCGCCAGGGGCTACGCCCTGTCGGCGCGGATGGCTTCGATGTGGCGCGAGCGCCTGCCGGGCCGAATAATCGAGGTCCAGTACGAGACCTTCGCCGCCGACTTCGGCGCCGAGGCCCGCCGTTTGGTGACGGCCTGTGGTCTTGACTGGGACACTGCCTGCCTCGAGCCGCACCGCAGTCCGCGGCCCATCGCCACCTTCTCGACAGTGACGGCGCGGAGCCCGGTGCGCGTCATGAACGATCGGGCGTCAGCCTATCGGGCGCACCTCGCGCCTCTGGTCGAGACCCTGGAGGCGGAGGGGGTCGACCTGGAGACCGGCGGCTTGCGCGCCGGCGTCGATCACGGCCTGAAGTAGAGCGCCTCTTCGGGTAGAGGTTCGCGCGCGACGCCCGTGTCGGTTCGGCTGCGGATCATCTCGCCCGGACCGCACACCACGCCCGGGCCGCCCTCGGCCAGGACGATGTCGCCGCGCACGGGCGATTCGTCGCCGGCCAAGCGCCGGCCCAGCGATATCCCGCCGTCCTCCAGCAGCGCCGGGGCGCCCCGGCCGACGGCGAACAGCGCCTGGCGGACCAGACCCCATCCGTCGATACCCTCGGCCGTCCGCCCGCCGTCAGCATAGGGAGCGCCAAGAAGCCGCTCCGCGGCCTCGGCGCAGTCTGAGTCGAAGGTATGCAGGTCGGCCAGGCCTTCGCCATCGGACGCGACGACCAGCGCGTTCAACGGCAGACGGCGGCCGTCGATGGCGACCCAAGCCTGCGCCACGCGATGGGTCGGGAGTTCGCTCTCCGGGCCGAGATCGGCCAGGCGCACGAAGCCGACCTGACCGTCGCGGGCCGACTGTCCCCACGCCCAGCCGGCGGATTCCTCCAGCACCCGGAATGTCTCACCATGCAGAAGCTGATCCAGGCGCTCGGCCTGGTCGTGCGGCTCGGCCCGGACCTCGGCCGTGGGCGTCAGGCAGTTCATCGGCCGCGTGGGCTTGAATCGCTCGGCCCGCGCCAGCCCCTCAAGGAGCAGGTCGGCGAGGTCGGGCCGGGCCAGGGTCTGGTCTGCGAGCGTCGGAAACACCCACGTCCCTTAAGCCCGGGACACCCAAGACGGCGTTAACGGCGGTAGCGGCGCTTCAGCACCTCGAACAGGGCCCGCAGGCCCTGCGCCTCGCCGCCCTGCGGGAAGCCGGGCCGGGCTCGATTGTTCCAGGCGAAGATGTCGAGGTGCACCCACGATCCGCTCTCTGGCGCGAAACGCTGGAGGAAGAGGGCGGCGGTCACCGACCCCGCCTGGGCCCAGTCCGCGGCGTCGTTTCTCAGGTCGGCCAGTTCGCTCTCGACCGCTTCGCGATAGCCGCGCCAAAGCGGCATGCGCCAGACCGGGTCGCGGCGGTCCGCCGCCGCCGCGGCGATCTCGGCGGCCAGATCTTCATCGTCGGTGTAGTAGGGCGGCAGCTCGGGCCCGAGCGCGATGCGAGCGGCGCCGGTCAGGGTGGCGAAGTCGATGGTCAGCTCCGGTTGATGCTCGCCCGCGCGCGCCAGGGCGTCCGAGAGGATGACCCGGCCCTCGGCGTCGGTGTTGCCGATCTCGACCGTCAGACCCTTGCGGGTGCGGACGATGTCGCCGGGCCGGAAGGCGTCGCCGGAGATGGCGTTCTCGACCGCCGCCACCAGCACGACTAGCCGTACCGGCAGCTTCGCCTGCATGACCAGCCGGCCGAGCGCCAGCGCATGCGCCGAGCCGCCCATGTCCTTCTTCATCCAGCGCATGCCGGCGGCCGGCTTGATGTCCAGGCCACCGGAATCGAAGACCACACCCTTGCCGACCAGGGCCACCAGCGGCAGCTCGGATCGGTCCAGGTTCCAGCCGATCTCGATCAGTCGCGGCTGGCGATGGGAGGCGGCGGCGCGGCCGACGGCATGGACGGCGGGGAAGTTCTTCTCGAGCAGGTCATCGCCGACCGTGACCTCGATGGAGGCGCCGGCCTCCTCCGCGATCTCGCGGGCGATGGTCTCGATCTGCAGCGGGCCCATGTCCTGGGCTGGCGTGTCGACCATCTCGCGCGCCAGCAGGCAGGCGGCGGCCTCCTGCCGGATCGCGGCGCCGTCCACACCGTCTGGCAGGACCAGTCGCGCCCGGCCCCGCTCGGGCCGGGCCTTGTAGCGATCGAAGACATAGGCTCCGAGCGCCCAGCCGAGCGCGAACAAGCCGGCGTCCAGGCCCTCGGGCGCATCGGTCAGGATGTAGTCGCCGGCCGGCAGCCGCGCCGCCAGGGAGCGGGCCGCCATCGGATCCGCGCCCGCCTTGCCGGCCCCTGCCAGCACCCGCGTCAACCGACCTTCCGCGCCTGTGGCGAAGAGGATGCGGCCGGCCTGGCCCTTGAAGTCCTGGCCGCGCGCCAGCTCCTTGAGCCCCTCGTCTGACATGGCCTCGAAGGCCGCCTCGCTGACGAGCACCAGCGGGATCGGCGTCTCGGCGTGGTCGATCAGGACGTCGGGCATGGGGGCGTCTTTCCGGAAACGTTTACCAATCCTTGACCGGCGGGGCGGACGATTCAGGTCTCACCGTCAAAGGAAGGCGACACATGTCGCGCAAGGGTCCTGCCTACGCAACCGTCCTGGGTCTCGTCGCCCTCGGCCTGGCCGCTCCGGCCCAGGCCCAGATCTGGCCGTTCGGCCGTGACCGCGACGAGGCGCCCGCGGAGCCCGCCGAGACGACGCAGCCTACCACGCCGACAGCGCCCGCCCAGGCCAGCCGGCAGCCGGCCAGCGCCGAACAGCGCGCCCAGGCGGCGCGGCTCGACCCGCTGGCTCGGGCCGTCTTCTGGGCCAATGAGGTGACCATCGCCCCGACCGACGTGGCGGCCCACCTCCAGCTCGCCCGTGCCCAGCGCGAACTCCGCCGCTTCGAGGAGGCCGCCACCAGCTCCCAGCAGGCCCTGATCCTCGACCCCTCCAGCCGCGACGGCCAGATGGAGCTCGCGCGGGTGCATATCGCGCGCGGCCAGGCCTTCTACGCCATCGCGCCGCTCGAACAGGCGCGCGCCGCCCACCCCAACGACTGGGAGGTCGCCTCCCTGCTCGGCGTGGCGCTCGACCAGGTCAGCCGCTTCGACGAAGCCCGCGCCGCCTGGGCCCAGGCTCTGGCTCTGTCGCCCGAGAATCCGGCCGTCCTGACCAACATGGCCATGTCCCTGGCCGGCGCCGGACAGGCGGCCGAGGCCGAAGCCCTGCTGCGGCGCGCCATCGCCCGGCCCGGCGCCACGCTGCAGATGCGCGTCAACCTCGCCCTGATGATCGGCCTGCAGGGCCGGGTCGCCGAGGCCGAGGCCATGCTGCGCCGAGATTTGCCGCCCGAGATGGTGGAACAGAACCTCAGCTGGCTGCGCCGCACCTCTTCGACGACGCCGAGCCCCTCCAGCGGCCGCACCTGGGACGCCCTGCGCGGCGGCTAGTGCCCCGCCGGTGAGATCACCGAAGAGGCGAACATGCCAGGCAGGGCCTCGCCGAGGCCGGCCAGCACGAACTGGATGCCGAGCGCGACCAGGATCAGGCCGAGCACCCGCACCACGATGGCCATGCCGACCTCGCCGATCAGGCGGCTGATCGGGCCGGACAGGGCGAAACAGGCGAAGGTGGCCAGGCCGGCCGCGACGATGGCCACCACGCCGGCCAGCCAGCCCGTGTAGCCGATCTCCTCGGCCGAGCTCGCCTGGATGATGACCGCCGAGATGGCGCCCGGGCCGATGATCAGGGGCATGGCGAAGGGCACGACCAGCCGCTGGAAGCGCCGCCGCGCATAGCCGCGCACGTCCTTAGCGTCGTTGATCGCGTCGGCGTCGACGAAGCTCTGAAGGAAGTTCTCGCGGACCATCTCCAGGCCCAGCATGAAGAGCAGGATGCCGCCGCCGATGCGGAAGGCCGCCAGCGAGATGCCGAAGAAATCCAGTAGCGCCAGGCCGGTGAAGAAGAAGAACACCATGAAGGCGATGACGAAGGCCGTCAGCAGCGCGTTCACCGACAGCCGCTGGCTCAGCGTCGCGCCGGCCGTGGCGGCCGCGAAGATCGGGATGTTCCCGATCGGGTCGAGCAGCGCGAACAGCGCGACGAAGACATTGACCCCGAACTCGACCGCGTTCATCTCACGCCCTCAGCCTAAATGAATCGCCGACCGGCCCCGCCCCTCGCGGATGCGCCGCCTTGGCCGTAGCCCGACGGAGCCGCCCATGTCCATGTCCGCTGACTCGCGCCTGATCGTCGGGCTTGACCTGCCGAGCCTCGATCTGGCCCGCGACATGGTCGCGAGGCTGGGAGAGGCCGTCAGCTTCTACAAGGTCGGGCTGACCCTCCTGGCCCGGCCGGGCGGGGTCGTCTTCGCGCATGAGCTGCGCGCGTCCGGCAAGCAGGTCTTCCAGGACTGGAAGCTCCACGACATCGGCGCCCAGGTCGAGGGCGCGGCCCGCGCCGTGGCCGAGGGCGGCTGTGACCTCGTCACCGTCCATGCCGAGCCGCAGGTGATGCGCGCGGCGGTAAAGGGGCGTGGCGCCGCCGATACGAAGATCCTGGCGGTGACGGTGCTGACCAGCCTGTCGGACGCGGACCTGGGAGAGATCGGATACGGCGAGACGGCGGCCACGCTGGTCGAGCGGCGGGTGCGCCAGGCGCTGGACTGCGGCGTGGACGGCGTGGTCTCCAGCCCGCAGGAGGCCGCGCGGGCGCGCCAGTTGGCGACCGAGGCCGGACGGGCGGACTTCCTGGTGGTGACGCCGGGGGTGCGGCCTTCAGGCGCTGACGCGGGGGACCAGCAGCGGATCGCCACGCCCGCCGACGCGCTCAAGGCCGGCGCCAGTCACCTGGTCGTAGCGCGCCCGGTCATCGCGGCCGCTGATCCGCGCGCGGCGGCGGAAGCGATCCTCACCGAGATGGCCGGCGTCAGTCGTCCCTAAGGTAGACCCCGCCGCAATCGCAGTCCTCGCGGCCGTAATAGCCGCCGTCGTGATGGCGTCGGCGCGAGCGGGGGCGGTCGTCGTTGTAGCCGTACTCGTCACGATAGCCGCCCGAGTAGCGGCGGCCGTGGCTGTCCTCGTACCGCCAGCGGGACGCCTGGTAGCCCCGCGACCAGCTGTGGCCGTATCCGCCGTAATAGGGGATCGGATAGCCGTTGTAGTGGCCGGCGTAGCCGCGGCCGTACCCGCTGTAGCCGTACCCGCCATGGCCGTACCCGACCCCGCCGTAGCCGTAGGAATAGCCGTCGGCGTAGTCGCCCTGGCGGATATAGGCCTCGTGCTCGGTCTCGGTGATCGTGCCGACGTAGACGCTGGCGCCGCCATAGCCGTAGCCGTAACCGCGATCATAGCGGTCGCCGTGGCCGTATCGGTCGTGCCGTCGGTGATCCCGGTCATACCGGTCATGACGGCCGTAGTCGTCACGATACCGGCCGTAGTCCTGAGCCTGGGCGACGGCGGGAAGGGCGAGGGCGGCGGCGAGGCCGCAGGCGGCGAGCTTGAGCATGGCGGAGCAATAACGCGCCGTTTACGATTTCGATCAACCCGCGTTGTTCGGACCGGTCAGCCGCACTCGCCGGTGCGGTCCTGCCAGCACTCGTTGGAATAGGACGGCGGCGGCGGCGGAGGAGGAG
>CBIHLR010000062.1:0-12493 GCA_966210875.1 uncultured Brevundimonas sp.
AGGATCCGTTCGGCGCCCCCGTCGTCTGCGACGCCGACGCCGCCGTCCCCACCGGACCCTTCGCCTTCGTCACCGACACCGACGCCCTGCTCTCCGAGCGCGGACACCACCGCCTGCTGATGGAGCCCACCGCCAACGACTGGGTGTGGTGAGGCAGGGAGCGGAAGTCCAAGAGCCCATTTTCGACTCATAGGGGACCTTCCGGAGCCCGACTCCCGAGCCCCTGGCCCGCTTTTTCTTCCCTCCCCTGTCGGCCTCGGCCATCCTCCGGCGTCGTATCTGCGAAGGAGGATCGCCCGTGCTCTACGCCGTGCTCTGTTATGACCGCGAGGATGTGGTCGGCGCCTGGTCCAAGGAGGAGGACGACGCCGTCATGGCCCGCCTCCTGGCCGTTCAGGACAGGCTGGCCGCGCAGGGGCGCATCGGGCCGGTCGCGCGCCTGTTGCCGACCACCGCCGCCACCACGGTGCGCAAGGGCAAGGAAGCCATGGTGCTCGACGGCCCCTTCGCCGAGACCAAGGAGCAGCTGCTCGGCTTCTACATCATCGACGCCGACGATCTCGAAGGCGCGGTCCCCGTGGCCCAGGATCTGGCCAAGGCCTCGGGCTCGCATGGCTCCTATGAGCTACGCCCCGTTGGCTTCTTCCACGACTGGAAGGCCCTGAAGGAAAGCCAGCCCGCGTGACCGACCTGGCCTGGATCGAGGCGGCGCTGGTCGCCGCCCGCCCCCGGGCCGTCGGCGCCCTGCTCCGCTACTTCCGCGACCTCGACCTGGCCGAGGAGGCCTTCCAAGACGCGTGCCTCAAGGCGCTCCAGGCCTGGCCTGCCAAGGGCCCGCCGCGTGACCCCGCCGCATGGCTGATCTTCGTGGGCCGTAACGCCGGCGTCGACGGCGTGCGCCGCCGCTCGAAGTCCCAGGCCCTGCCCGACGAGCGCGAGCTCTCCGACCTCGACGACGCCGAGACGCCCCTCGCCGACCGGCTGGACGAGGCCGACTACCGCGACGACATCCTCAGGCTGCTCTTCGTCTGCTGCCATCCGGACCTGCCCTCAACCCAGCAGATCGCGCTGGCGCTGCGCATCGTCTCGGGCATCCCAGTGCAGCGCATCGCCCGCGCCTTCCTCGTCGGCGAGAGCGCCATGGAACAGCGCATCACCCGCGCCAAGGCCAGGGTGGCCGCCGCCGGCGTCCCCTTCGAAGCCCCTGGTCCGGTCGAGCGCGCCGAACGGCTCGGGGCCGTCGCGGCCATGGTCTATCTGATCTTCAACGAAGGCTACACGGCCCCCGATCCGGCGTCCGAGCGCGGCGGCCTGGCCGAGGAAGCCATCCGCCTCGGCCGCCTGCTGCTGCGTCTCTTCCGCGCCGAGCCCGAGATCATGGCGCTGGTGGCCCTTATGCTGCTCCAGCACGCCCGCGCCGCCGCACGCTTCGACGCCTCGGGCGCCGCCATCCTGCTGGACGACCAGGACCGCGCCCGCTGGGATCCCAAGCTGATCGCCGAAGGCCTGGCGCTCCTCGACAAGGCCATGCGCCACGTTCGCCCGGGCCCCTACCAGGTCCAGGCCGCCATCGCCGCGCTGCACGCCCGCAGCCCCTCGGCCGAGCGCACCGACTGGGCCGGCATCGAGCGCCTCTACGCCACGCTGGAGCACATGGAGCCCTCGCCGGTCGTCACCCTCAACCGCGCCGTCGCTGTCATGAAGGCCCAGGGCGCCGAGCCCGCGCTCGCGATGATCGAACCCCTGGCCAGCCAGCTCTCCGGCTATTTCTATTTCCACGGCCTCAAGGGCGCGCTCCTCAAGCAGCTCGGCCGCGCTTCCGAGGCCCGCGCCGCCTTCTCCCAGGCCGTCTCGCTCGCCAACACCCCCGCCGAAGCCGCCCACATCCGCGGCCAGATCGAAAGCCTGTCGGCCTGAGACTTCGTGCTAGGCTGAGCCATGGCCGGAGAGACCCCCTACGCCGCCCAGCCGCCGCGCGCCTTCTGGAAAACGGCCGTGGCCGCGCGCCATCCGAGCGAGATCAGCGACCTGTGGTGGCCCAAATGGGCCACGGAGCCAGAAACTCGCTACGCCACCGCCGGCTCCTGCTTCGCACAGCATCTGGGGGCGGCGTTGTGCGCCCGCGGCCTGGCCTGGGTCGATGCGGAGCCGGCCCCGGCCCGGATGCCGCAGGACCTGCGCACGCGGTTCTCCTACGGGCAGTTCTCATGCCGGACGGGCAACATCTACACCGCCCGGCAATTCCGTCAGTGGCTCGAATGGAGCCTGACGGGCGCCTCCCCGCCTGATGAGGCCTGGCGGCGGGACGACCGATGGATCGACCCGTTCCGCCCTCGCATCGAGCCGGAAGGCTTCGGTTCCGAAGCCGAGCTGCAGGAGGCGCGCAAGGCGACGCTTGCCGCGCTGCGGACTGCGGCGCGTGACGCCGACGTCTTTATCTTCACCCTGGGGCAGACCGAAGGCTGGCGCGATCTGACCACCGGCGTCGAGTATCCGATCTGTCCCGGCGTGGCAGGAGGAGAATTCAACCCGCAACGTCACGTGCTGAAGAACGCCACCACCTCCGAGGTTCGCGCGGACGTTCTTGCCTGTCTGCGCCTGCTGCGGCGGGCGCGAGGTGACATCCGCATGCTCCTGACCGTCTCGCCGGTCCCTATGACGGCCACCGCCAACGACGAGCACGTTCTGGTCGCCAGCACCCACACCAAGTCGGTCCTGCGCGCCGTGGCCGGCGAGCTGGCGCGCGAGGAGCCCGCCATCGACTACTTCCCGTCCTATGAGATCATCACGGCGCCGCCTTTCCGGGCTTCGCACTTTCAGCCGAACATGCGCGAGGTGGCCCCGGCCGGCGTGGAGTTCGTGATGAGCCGCTTTCTGGGGGAGGCCGTCCAGCCGCCACCGCCTGGGGCCGATGGAGCGACGGACGCCGACGCCGAGCCCGATTGCGATGATCGTCTGCTGGACCGATATGCCGAGGCCTGAAGTCCTCATTCTGGGAAACTCGCACGCCGCCGCCCTCGTCGAGGGCGCGGCCCGACTGGGCGTGAACGTCGCCGGCGGCATGATCGCGCGGGGACGGGAGCTGAACCGGGACTTCGCCGACTTCGACGGCGCGGATTTCACCTTTCGCGACGCGGAGGCCGACGCGCGCTATCGCAGGTTCCTCGCCGCGGCCGGCGCACCGCGGGCCGCCGAGATCAGCTGCCCGGTCGTCTGCAACTTCGGCACGAACCTGCCCTATCTGTCCCGCCGCCCGCACTGGGAAGGCGTGCGCTTCATCAGCCAGTCGGCGCTCGAAGCGCTGCATGCGCACCTTAACGAAGGCGCCCTGGACTTCGTGCGCCAGCTGACGGGCTTGGGCCTCAAGGTCTATCTGCCGATCGGCCCGCGCCGCTGCGCGGCGGCGGGCGCGCGTTCCCTCTTTCTTCGATTGGAGCCGATCCTGGCCGCCCAGGCCGCCCAGGCTGGCGCCGAAGTCGTGGATATCTCTGAGCTGACGGCGGATGAGCAGGACCTCCTGCCGGACTACCGACAACCGGATGACGAGGCGCACGGCAACGGTCTGTTCGGGGAGCTCATGCTTCAGGCCATCCTCGCCAGGTCGACGCCTGATGCGGGATCGGCGTCGCCCCGAACGTCATAGGTCCGCCCCCCTTCGGCGTCGTCTGGACCCGGATCTGGCCGAGCCCCTGACGGGCGTCCCATCGCCGCACTCGGGTTGCCCCGTCGCGATCGCCCCCCTAGGCTCCCCGCACTGATCGCGAGGCAGGCGGATACGTCCCCTGCCTCGTTTCATTTCGAGTGAGAGGTAATCCATGCGTTCGACCATCGCCGCCGCCGTCGCCGCCGCCGCCCTGTTCGGGGCCGGCTCCGCCCTGGCCCAGAGCCCGTCCTTCACCGACCAGGAGCTCTCCGCCTACGCCGAGGCCCTGGAGGTGATCATGCCGATCGCCCAGGCCGCGGGCGGCGCCCCCAGCGCCGAGCAGCAGGCCCAGATGGCCCAGGCCGTCACCGACGCCGGCCTGACGCCCGAGCGCTTCAACGCCATCGCCACCGCCGGCCAGTCCGACGCCGTGGTCCGCGCCCGCATCGACCTGGCCGCGGCCGGCGAGCCCACCCCCGGCGGCGTCTCGGCCGCGACCAGCGACGCCGAGATCGACCAGTTCGCCCGGGCCATGGTCGCCGTCCGCGCCGCCTCGGGCGGCTCCTCCGCCCCCACCCCGGAGCAGCAGGCCGCCATGGGCGAAGCCGCGACCTCGACCGGCCTGACCGTCGAGCGCTTCAACGCCATCGGCGCCGCCATCGCCGCCGAAGAGCACCTGCGCGCCCGCATCGCGCTGGCCGAGGCCGAACTGGCCGGCTAAGCCGCGTCCGTCTGGACCTCCCGCTTCGATCTGGGTTAGCGTTCCCTCAGGGAAAGCGGGAGGTTCCAATGGCTTGGCTTCGGTTCGGCGCGCTCGCCTGCGCGCTGGTGCTCGGCCTGATCGCCCTGCCCGGGCGGGCCCAGGCCGACTGGCTCCGCGCCGAAAGCCCGCGCTTCGTCGTCTATTCCGACGGCGACCAGCGCACCCTGCGCGCCTACGTCCAGCAGCTCGAGACCTTCGACTCCATGTTGCGCGCCCGCCACGGCCTGGACCCCGCCGGCGTGCCCGCGCGCAAGCTGCCGATCTACCTCGTCTGGGGTGAGGAGGGCCTGCGCAGCATCCGTCCCGATCTCGGGGAGAACACCGCCGGCGTCTATGTCCGGTCGAACTCCGACATCTTCGCCGTCGCCATCCGCGACCGCGAGGACGACGACACCCTGATGCACGAATACGTGCACCACTTCATGCTGGCGAACTTCCCCTCCGGCTATCCCGGCTGGCTCGTGGAGGGCTACGCCGAGTACTACATGACGACGGACATCAGTCCGCGCCGCATCTACGTCGGCCGCCATGCGCCGGGACGCACCGACACCCTCAACTACTTCCGCCGCTGGCTGCCGTGGGACCAGGTGCTGTCCCAAGGTCCGAGCGCCTGGGAGGATCCCGAGGCCCGCTCCCTCTATTACGCCCAGGCGTGGCTGCTCACCCACTACATGCTGAGCGACCCGAACCGCATGGCCCAGCTGCGCAACTACGTCCGCCGGCTGAACCAGGGCGCGACCTCGCCGGAGGCCTTCACCGAGACCACCGGCCTGTCGATGGATCAGGTCGAGGCGACCCTGCGCGCCTACATGCGCGGCGGCATGCCCTACATGGAACTCTCGCCGGACGAGGCCCCGCCCGCGACCGTCACCATCACCCAGCTGCCCGCCTCGGCCGACGACCTGCTGCTCGACGCCCAGCATCTCCGCAGCTGGGTGGCCGAGGGGCGCGGCCCGGCCTTGCTGGCCCGGGTGCGCGAGCGCGCCGCCGGCCATCCGGCCGATCCCTTCGCCCAACTGGTGCTGGCGCGCGGGGAGCTGATGCTGGGCGACGCGGCCGTCGCCGACGCCATCCTCGACCGGGTGCTCGAGGCCGATCCCGCCAATGTCGAGGCCCTCCAGCTGAAGGCCGAACTCCTCATGAACCAGGGCGAGGCCAACCCGGATCAGCGCGCCTCCCTGTTTGGCCGCGCGCGCGCCTTCTTGGCTCGGGCCTACGAGGCCGATCCCACCAGCTTCCAGACCCTGTATGCCCTGGCGCGCAGCCGCACCATCGCGCCCGACTACCCGACCGAGAACGACCTGGAGACCTGGCTCGCCGCCAATGAGCTCGCGCCCCAGCTGGAAAGCATCCGGCTGGAGGGCGCCTATGCCCTGATCCAGGCGGGTGAGTTCGGCCACGCCCTGAGCCTGCTCTCGCCGCTCGTGAACGACCCCCACTCGCCCGAGGCCTCGGCCGCGGCCCGCTCGCTGATCGGCCAGATCCAGGCGCGCATCTCCTCGGGCCGTCCGGTGGGCGGCCGCGCGCCGGCCGGGGGCGGCTCGCCCCCGCCGTTCGGCGGCGCCGGCTCCATCAACGTCTCCCAGGTGGCCTTCTGCGCCGGCCTCGCCATGGCCTGGCGCGCCGCCGACCCGAACACCGAGACGGTCCGCGCGGCCGAGGTCTGGACCCAGATGTTCAACCAGCTGGTCCCCACCTATCCCTCGCCCCAGGCCGCCGCCGACGCCCTGGCCCAGAGCGCCGAGGACGCCGCCCTGGACGACCCCATGTGGCCGCCCTGCCGCCTGGTCGAGGAGGACGGCCGGACGCGGATCATCGATCCCCGCGACGGGGACGGTTAGACGCCCGCCCGGCAATAGGCGCTCGACCCCCCGCTCTCGCGCAGCATCCCGACGTAATAGGCGGCGAAGCCCGCCGCCTGGCCGCGGTTGAACTCGGTCTCCTGCAGGTCGCTGACCGCCGCCGCCCAGTCGCCGGCGCAGGTCTCCGCCTCCGTTGTCCCGCGCGCGCAGTCGATGAAGGCGCCCAGCGCAGTGCGATAGCGCTCCACCTCCGCCCGCCCCATGACCGGCCCGTGGCCCGGCACGACCAGGCGGAACGGCTCGGCCAGCACCTCGTCCAGGGCCGCCAGCCAGCCGTCCGGGCACGCCGTGTCCAGGAACGGCGCCGGCAGGGTGATCAGGTCGCCCACCGCCGCCACGCCCGAGGCCGGATCGAACAGCCAGACGTCGGCCTCGGTCGCCGCATACTCGGCGATCCGCACCTGCAACCGCCCGTCGCCCGCCGGCAGCGAGCCGTTCGCCTCCAGGGCCCGGTCGGGGATCAGCTCCTCGGCGCGTTCGATCACGGCGATGTCGCCGCGCACGTCCTCGGCCAGGGCCGGCGGCGCCTGGCCACTGTCGAGAAACGCCTGCCCGCGCGCCACCGACGGCCGCATGAAGCCCTCGATCGCGCCCTCGATCGCCCGGCTGGCGAACACCGGCGCGTCGGGCCACCGCTCGGCCAGCGCCAGGTTGCCGGTCACATGGTCCAGGTGCCAGTGGCTGTTCACGATGGCCGCGACTGGCCGCCCGTCCGCCGCGACCCGCGCCTCGATCGCCTCGCGATGCCAGGCGTGCCGCCCCGTATCGAACACGACCAACTCGGCGCCCGAGCCGAACACCACCGTGTTCCCGTCCGGCTCCCGGTCCTCGGTCACACCCCCGGGGATCAGCCACACCTCCGGCGCGATCTCCCGAGCCTCCGGCGGCGCCGGCCGGGGCGGCGTCTCCTGGGCGATCAGCGTCAGGCTGAACAGGGCGGTCAGCATGCGGGGTCCCTCCAACTGCCGCGGAGGATGGCGCGAAAGCGCAGGCGGCGCAGCTTAACGATTGGAGAGACGCGATCCGGCGAACCGGTCGGTCGTGGCGCCCCGGCTCAGAGCACGGCAAGCGCCCGGTTGTCGAAGGAGCCGGGAGCCGTCCGGGCGATGTCGATCTTGCGTTCGATCGACTCCAGGATCGGCGTGGAGAACCTCACGCCCGCCAGCTTCGAGCAGCTATGCAGGTTGCCGGGCGAGAAGACATTCACCTCCAGGATCTTGTCACCGACGATGTCGATCCCGACCAGGAACATGCCGTCCTGGATCAGCTTGGGCCGGATCAGTTCGGCCAACTCCAGCTCCGTGTCGCCGATCTCTGCGGCGACGATTGAGCCGCCGGCGTGGACATTGGAGCGGATGTCGTCCTGCGCGCTGACCCGCCGCAACGCGGCGTACTTCTGGCCGATCTTCAGCGGCCGGCCGTTGAGCATGAACAGCCGGATGTCGCCCTTCGACGCGGCCGGCAGGTAGGCCTGGGCGATGACGTAGCCGTCGCGGCTGATCGCCTCGATCATCTGGTTGATGTTCGACTTGCTCTTCGGGTCGACCATGAACACGCCCTGCCCTCCCGATCCCTGCAAGGGCTTGAGGATGACCCGGCCGCCGTGGTCGTCGGCGAAGGCCTTGATGTCCCGGGCGTGCTTGGTGATCAGGGTCTCCGCCCGGACCGCCTCGGGGAAGGATTGGAAATAGAGCTTGTTGACCGCCATCGACAGGCCGGTCGGGTCGTTCAGCACCAGCACGCCGCGCTTGGCCGCCTCCTGGCCGAACAGGATGCCGATGTGCTCGGCCCAGGGCCGCTCCTGGGCGTCGTTGGACGGGTCGTTGCGCAACATCAGGACGTCGATCTCGCTGACGTCGATCGTGCGCTTCTCGCTGTCCTTCTGGGTCGCCTCGAAGAAGTCCTTGAAGGTCCGGTACTTCCGCCGCGGAGGAAACAGGCCGTGGACGCGCATGGTGTTGTCCGGCGCGATCACGAAATCCCCCGGCGTCAGGTAGAGCACCGTGTGGCCTCGCCGAACGCACTCATTGGCCAGGATCGTGGTCGTGTAGTGCGGATGCTCCGCGTCCATGGCGTTGACGAAAAAGGCGACGATCATGCGGGGGTCCTTTGGGAAACGAGGTCCGTGAGAGTCAGTCCGGCCGAGGCGCGGTCGAGGCGGGCCCGGCCTTCGGGCCGGGACAGGATTTCAGGTCGGCTTGGTGGGGGGCTCAGAAAGCCGCGCTCCGTCAGTTCGTCCACGACCGGGAGATGGCCCTCGGCGATCTTGCCCACCCAGAACGGCTCCAGGCTTCCGCCGTCGGCCAGATGGTCCAGCACGGCGATCAGCCCCTTCAGGTAGATCGCGTCCTTGGCCAGGCCGCCGGACCGATGCACGCGCATCGCGGCGTGGAAGGCCGTTCGCCGGGACAGTCCGACCTCGCCGGCCAGCAGCCGGAAGGTCTCGCGGAAGTCCGCCCCGTCCAGCATCGCGCGCACCGCAAGCACGCGCCCGACCAGCAGGCGCAGCCGGTCGATCGTGAGCGCCCCGCTCAGATATTCGGCGAAGACCCCCAGGCCCTCCTGCACGCCTTCGTAGCCGGCCAGACCGGTCTTGAAGATCTGCAGTCCCTGCGCCTGGCCCGCGAAATAGGTGAAAAGGTGCACGCTCACCTCGTGCGACAGCAGGGCGTCGACGCGTGCGGGGCGCACCCGCGCCTGGCTTGAGATCAGCAACTTCGGGCCCGACACCATCAGACCCGACACGTCGTCACGCACCTCCACGGTCGGGTCGAAATCCGGCCAACCTCGCCTGTAGCCGGCGATCAGCGCCAGCGCCGCGGCCTGCAGCCCATCGCTGTCGACCACGTTCTCCGCGACCTCGTCGTGATCGGTTGGCGAATGCGGCTGATCCGAAAGATGGGAGAGCAGCCCGCGAGCGGCGGCCGCCAGCCGGTCGTCGACCGAGCCGTAGAGCATGACCGAGCCCGCCCGGAATGGTTCGGCGCCGCGCGTCTGCAGCAGGGTCAGCTGCAGGTCGAGCTCCTGCCGCTTCTCCTCGAACAGCCGTTCCAGCACGGGGTCCTCCACGCCCTTGATCCGGATGGAGAACAGTCGGCGCTTGAGATCCACGGGGTCGACCGTCAGCGGCCGATAATGAAACTGCGGCGCGCGCGTATCGTCTTTCTTGAACGCCGCCCAGGCGGCCGCGGCGTTGATCGGGGTGACACTCAGCAGGAAGTCGAACGCCGAGGCGATCCCCGCCAGCTTGCGGTCGACCGTCCGGGCCGCCTGGATGAAGCTCGACCGGCCCAGCGCGCGATAGTGGCGCGGCGTGTCCAGGCTCGACGCCTGCACAACCCCGCACAGGGCGTGCAGCAGGGCGTCCAGAACCCCAACCTCCAGTTCGTGCAGCACGCCGGGATAGAGCTCTCGCGCGCCCGGCGCGAAATAGGCCCGCGGCACGCCCAGCGACACGCGGGGCGCGTCGTGCTCTGTCGCCAACAGTCCTGGATCGTCGCAAACGCGGCCGATCTCCGGCGTCCGCCGTTCGAGCGCGCAACGCCCGAGCGCCTCCGCCAGTCGGTCCGCCACCCCGCGCGCCAGCTCGTCGTCGCTGGAGTCGATCTCGAAACGGTAGGGCGGCGGCTCGGGCGAGTCCGCCTTGCGCGGGGCCGACAGGTTCAGGTCGTGAAGCTCCACCACGACAAAGGCGCCCAGCCGGTCCGTGAGCCGTCGCCCGAGGCGGCGCAGCAGCTCGCGTCCGAACGCATCGGCCTCGGCGCCCGCCGGCCACGCTGCGTAGACCGGGCTGGCCAGCGCCACCCCCCGCGCCGCGCTCGCCGCCTTCGGGGCCCGGTCCCGGTGGATCACGACGAACGGCAATTCGCGGTCGATGTGGAGCCGGCCGCCGTACGGCAGCTTCAGCCGCACGGCCTTTTGGCCGCCCAGCCGGTCGTCCAGCTTTTCGAAGAAGGCGGTTTCGGCCGGCGCCGCTTCCAGGCGAGGTTTCGCCACCACGCTCACAGCCGCGCCTCGATGACGCGCACGACCTCCGCGACCAGGCCGCGCATGGCCCCCAGCGCCCGGGAATCCGGCTCGCCCGTCCACTCGTCCATGAAGACCTTCTTGAACTCGAAGGCGATGGCGCATCCCTGTTCCGGCCACGCCTGATGGACGATCCGGGTCAGCTCTCCCTTGCCCTGGAAGGCGACGTTCTCGCGCACGTCCAGGCGTCGTCCCGCGAAGTCGAAAGCCGCGATCGTCTCCATCACCGGCTCGAGCAGCCAGGCCCAGCGCTCGCGCGGCATGGAGAAGGTGCCGATGTTGATGTCCGGCGCCTCGGCGGGCGGTGTCGGCGGCGCGTCCGGTCCGTCGCGTCGATGGTTGTAGCTATGCAGGTCCAGGACCACGAACCGCCGATGGTCCTCGGCCATCTGGTCGAGCACCTGCCGCGTCTGGGCGTAGAAGCGCCGGTGGTAGGCGAGCGACGCCGCGATCTCCGCGTCCGACAGCGGGGAGCGCCAGACCTCCAGGCCCCAGCTCTGCTCCGGGGTGACGTAGACAGCCTCGGCCTCGCCTCGGTTGAGATCGACCTCGAAGCGGGACCGGTGCGCGATCAGGTGGTTGGCGTGGGCCGCCGCCGCCTGACCGGTGAAGGGGTCCTCTTCCCGCAGCCGATCCGCCTCGCCCAGGGCGAACCGGTCGAGCAGCTCGGGCCGTACGGCGTGACCGTCGTGTATCGCTGTCGCCAGGACGGGGCTCTGGCTTCGAGCGAGGGTCCACATCGGAGCCGGCGGAAGGCGTGAGTTGGGTCCAGCCATCCCTTCACAACGCCAGGTCGATGGCCAAGGTTCATCGGCCGTCCCGTGACATTGTCCGCCCGCCGCGCTAAGCGCGCCGCCGCATGTCCAAGCTTTCCCTGACCGAAGAAGCCCTGCGCCGCAGGACCTTCGCCATCATCGCCCACCCCGACGCGGGCAAGACGACCCTGACCGAGCACATCCTGCTCGCGGGCGGGGCCATCCGCGCGGCCGGGGCCGTGCGGGCGCGCGGCGAGAACCGGCGCACCCGGTCGGACTGGATGAAGATCGAAAAGGAGCGCGGCATCTCCGTCTCCGCCTCGGTCATGACGTTCGAGCACGACGGCAAGATGTTCAACCTGCTGGACACCCCGGGCCACGAGGACTTCTCCGAGGACACCTACCGCACCCTCACCGCCGCCGACTGCGCCATCATGGTGCTGGACGCCGCCAAGGGCATCGAGCCGCAGACGCTGAAGCTGTTCGAGGTCTGCCGCCTGCGCGACATCCCGATCATCACCTTCATCAACAAGCTGGACCGCGAGGCCCAGGATCCGATGGCCCTGCTGGACGAGATCGCCTCGCGCCTCCAGCTGGACCCCTCGCCGATCTGGTGGCCGGCCGAGAGCGGCAACCGCCTGCGCGGCATGGTCGAGATCGGGACCGGCGCCTTCCAGCCCTATGCCCGCAAGGACGCCGGGGCCAGGGAAGACCCCGACCATCCCGCCGCCCTGCCGCTGGCCGAGGCCGGCCGCTATTTCGAGGGCGCCGAACAGGCCGACCTGACTGATGCGCTCGAGCTGGTCTCGGGCGGCTACAAGGCCTTCGACCGCCAGGCCTTCCTCGAAGGCCACATGACCCCGGTCCTGTGGGGCTCGGCGCTCCGTCACTTCGGCATCGACGAACTGCTGAAGGCCATCGGCGACTGGGCGCCCCCGCCCAAGGTCATGCCGGCCCGCCGCGAAGCCCCGCCCGAGACCCGCAACGCGCCCGAGCCCCAGGCCATCGAGGTCCAGCCCGGCCAGGCCGAGGTCACCGGCTTCGTCTTCAAGGTCCAGGCCAACATGGACCCCAACCACCGCGACCGCATCGCCATGTTCCGCATGGCGTCCGGCCAATTCCGCCGCGGCATGAAGCTGAAGGTCCAGAACACCGGCAAGCAGCTGAGCGTGAACGCGCCGATCATGTTCTTCGCCTCGGACCGCGAGCTGGCCGATGACGCCTTCGCCGGCGACGTGATCGGCATCCCCAACCACGGCGTGCTGCGCGTCGGCGACAGCCTGTCGGAGAGCGGCCTGATCCGCTTCGCCGGCCTGCCGAACTTCGCCCCCGAAATCCTGCAGCGCGTGCGGGTCAAGGATCCGCTCAAGGCCAAACACCTGAAGAAGGCGCTGGACGGCCTGGCCGAGGAGGGCGTGACCCAGCTGTTCCGGCCCGAGATGGG